>JBAYVQ010000011.1:0-14758 GCA_041674565.1 Candidatus Absconditabacterales bacterium | reverse complement strand
TTGAACGAGGGTGCGCTGGCAGTTTTCAACCAGCAGATTCGGGTCTTGTTGCATGGTGGTATTGTCCGCCGAAGCGGGTTGTGCCGGCGCCGGAGTGGGCGCGGCGGGTGAAGAAGGAGTGGGATTTTCGAGGTATGTCTGCAGGACACTGGAAAAGGAAAGAACACTGGCGCCGAGCTTATTTTGCTCGACCGTCTCCTCCTTAAAATCAATCAATCCTTTTCGCACCTTCGTGCGTAAGTCTTCGTACTGCTTAATGTAGCCGAGGACTTCCAATTCATGCGGAGTACCCGTAGTATGTGTTTTCAAATACTCCAGGCAATCCGAAAAATGGTTAATATACAAATCGGTGAAATACTTTTTGTCAAACATGGCTAAAAAAAACTTTTTTTGTACCGCTGTCTTATGACAGCGGTGGTGACTGATTTGTTGATTGTGTTTTTTTTGGAATCTTGAGATTTTTAATCCTATACGAGAGTGGTAATGAACAGTTGGCCCTAGAGCCAACAATCTAAACGCTCTCGTTTAGACACAACGATCAATAAGTATCTTATGTAATAAGTCAATACTTTTTAGATACAAAAGATAGTATAGTTATTGTGCTATAAACAATAAGAGCCCCGGCACTATAAAGAAACGTACTAACAAATCAAGTACATTTTAATTATATTTTATACGCTATATTGCGCCTTGCTGTAGAATCAACGAAATTGTGATAGTGAAGAAACATATGGGAGTAGCCGATATTCTAGACTCTATCTCCAAACCATTTGAGGACATTGTCGAGTGCACCAATGCCAGATTGTGGATTTTGTAATGAACTCATCACGCTATCGGCTTGCACTGCCCTACCCTTATCGGCAGCCACAAGCAGCTCCTGAGTATCAGGCAACACAACTGATGCCACAGCAGCAGTTTCCACTTGTTGTTTGATGGTTTGTACTCTTTGTCTGAGTTGCTCTAGTTCATTCTTGTTTCAGCTTATTTCTTTATCTTCATGAAAACGTAGGACATCATTCTTTACTTGTGTAAGTTGGTTTTGCAATCCAGTAATATCAGCACCAGAGCGTTGTTCTAGCTTTTGTTGAGTAGTATGGATATCAGTTAGCAGGGAGTCTAACTCATGAGTATCAGGTGCGTTTTGTTGTTCTGGATTCTGTTCCAAACGTTCTCGTGTCATATTACTCCATGAAATAAATCAATGAAACTATAGTATGTTATACAGATAATACAACGCGTTTTGTGTCGTGATGATGATCGGCTATATAGTCCACCAGTCTTTGGTCATGGGTGATAAGCAAGATGGTATGCCCCTGTTTGTGTAAGTCAATCAGCGCATCTGCAATAGCCTGACTATTTTCTCGATCCAGATTGCCTGTAGGTTCGTCGGCAATGATAAATTTGGGATCCGATGCAAGGGCCCTCGCTATGCTCACTCTTTGTTTTTCTCATCACGATAAGAGTTTGCAGGGCACCTGCTTTTTTTCAAATAAGCCCAACATCTTCATGATGCTGTCCAGATACTGGATTTTCTCAAGAGGATCGGTACCATCAATCAGCAAGGGATAGATCACGTTTTCCCGTACGGTCATGGTTTCGATCAGTTTGAAGTCCTGAAACACTACCCCAAGATTTCTTCTATAGGTTTGCACTTCATCCGCACCAAATCTGGCTATATCTTCTTTGTTGTAAAATATGGTTTTGAGTGGCGGGACCAACTGACGCAAAAGGAACTTCACAAGCGTCGTCTTACCTGTCCCCGATTTACCCACCAAAAAACAAAAATCCCCCTGTTGTAAGGTAAAATGAAAATCATCAAAAATAAGCTGATGTGCACCAGGATATCACCAAGTTAATGCAGAAACTTCTATCAGTGGATGAGACATAGCAATCACGACAAACTAAACCGTCAATCACTACAGTATACTGAATCGTCTAACACAAAGAAACTATTTGAGGTATTTTTGCTCATATACACTTGACTAATCTGGTTCTGTAACAGCGTTGTAAACCAATCCAGCAAACGCAGCAGCAGCCAACTGCGTGACCACGTATCGTGGGACACTCTTTCGGGCGAACAAGCCATCAAAAGTCGAACCAATTACTACAGCAGGATTGAAGGCAGCACCGCTGATAGGGCCTACGGCGTACGCGCCTACCATGACTGCAAATCCTATTGCAAGACCATAAAAACTGTTACCTGAATTGGATACTGCTACGTGATGGACCACATAGACCAACAAGAAGGTAAACAAAAATTCTGACACCACTAGTCTTGTCATACTTGGATCCACAGCAAGGAGTGGTAAATGTGTGCCGAGTAGGCCTGGTACACACAAGCCAGCTATCACTGCGCCAAGTATTTGGCTTATCCAATAAGGCAGGACCTGAGACCAAGAAAATTTATTGCTGACGGCCAGTCATAAAGTAACTGCAGGATTATAGTGCCCACCACTGATATATCATCACGCATACACCAATACCATCAGACTAGTGCCTATCACAAAAGGCGTGAGATCGCCAGCAGACCTGACTGCCAAGCCAATACATAAGACAAAAAAGAAACTACCGATACATTCTACAAGATATTTTTTCATCACAACACACTCTCTAGTAAATAAATATATGTCAGTACCATGAAGGTTTTTGGATGCAATTGCAAGAAGTATGACCCTAACAAGCGCACTATATCATGAAAAAATGCCCAAACATATAGATTACTATTGCTGAGATCACAAATCCTCATATCATATAGGGTAAAAATGGAAGATAATCTGAGTAAGCAGCGTGCTTAGTGGTATGAAACCCACTGAGATGTCCAAGGATGCCCAATACACTAGAAATGAACAACTCTAGTACAAGAAATGCCAGCGCAAAAAGCGTTCATGATACATCCTGCACCCACAGCAATTCACGAGATACCATGGCACTATATACCAGTGGAACTAAAGCACCAAGCAGTCATCCTACCAGCACATCACCAAATCCAAATCACTCCCCTCGTGCGCCAGACTTCATTTTCTGAACCCCAACACCCAACATCCAAATCAACAGCCATCATCCAAACCAGATAAGCATAGAGATACTACCACTATAGTAATCCGCTTCAGGCACATAAGCATAATATCACAACAAATAATACAACACTAGCGCAATCCGCCATAGCATATATAATTTTAGATCAAGCTCTTTATGATAGATGTCATATAAGCTGATACTATAGGCACAAATCAGCATAAGCAGCCAAATTGCTGATTCTAATCATGACAAAGGAAACAGCAGATATCACACCAAAGCAAATATACATCACGCTGCGCACTCGGATACAAGATACGATACTGGTAATTTTTTCTGACAATGATTACATCTGCCTTTTTGGATGAGCCAAGAAACAATAGGAATAAGCTCATACCAGCGCAAAGTAGCACCGCAGTGGTCACACAGCGACCTACCAAATCGCACCGACTGAGCAGATATCTTTTTGTCTCTCATGACGTAACACAACGCAAAAGACGTAAAAAATATCCCAAACAGAGCATATCAGCACAGCAACCAAATCATCAGTAGCAAGCAAAAGAGTAAATACACTAGAGTATTTTTCGTGTTTTCAGCTTATTCATATATCTCAAAAGATACTCCTTTCTTCTATCTAAGTGAAACTTGAGCATGTATTTATTGATCACAATACCTCGGGCTTTTTTACCAAGAGAGTGTTGTCTCAGCCTATGTATCGGATTCCAAATACTTGCAATCACCCAGCACCAAAAATCTCAGGCAAGGCCAGTAAAAAGTTTTTCTATAGTATCCTTAAATAGCGTATTGCCAAACACAGGCGTCACACCCAAGCGTATGAGCTGTTTCAAGGGATGATGAGGAAAATAGCTTTTGATCCACTTGTTTGCTTTCCATATATGATCTTGCTCCTTTTGATGCACGGAGTACAAAGGCACCAGATGAGCTATCCGAAACAACAGATAGATATCCAGCGGCTGGATCGCTATAGGATAGAGATTGGAATGTTTTTGTTCAACATAAAACGATAAGCAGAACCTTTTACTCGTGAAACGCCCCTGTCTATACAGACCAAATAAATTCAACATAACCCAAGATCGTGCTCTAGCAAGCCACAACCTACCATCACTGGCTACTATAAATAGATCAATATCAGAGCGATCATGAAGAGCGTTGAACGTGATACTATTTGCTAAGTAAATGTGCTGTACAAAAGGCAATGACCTTCGTAACCAATCAAATGACTGGATATGATCAATATAATCAGATAAGATAGGGGGTTTGGGATCATCCCGACTATAGAGCCCACAAGCATCGGGTTCGTAGTGAAAATCGGACCAGATTACGCCATCCTGATCCTTCTCAGACCGTTCCAGGTAATGCAATACCTCCTGGCTCGGCAAGGGGTACGACATACATTCGTAAAATAGTATAGCTTTATTGTCAGACAGTATCATATGGCAGTGCGGTAAAATGCTGTTGAATTTTGAAATGTAATCAGTTGTATCGTTGGTATCTTCTCATAGTGCTCAACAAGTTTTTGCTATAGTATCAAGTATTGTTGTTTTTGCACTTTTAGTTTCGCTCAGTGTATATGTTGCCTTATATTCTTTTTTGATCCATCAAGGTAAGTATGCTAGGTATCGGCATCGTAGTATCCATATTGACCTTTTTGTATTCAGCATATCGCTACTGCATTGCCAATCAGTTGGACTTCAAACCATTGTTTTTCTCTTTGCCCTATATGTCCATTATTATCTATATAGGCTGAAAGTACAGCGAATATTATCTACAAACAAAACAGATCTTGCCATTTGATATGGATGTATGGTGATATATTCTTTCCCCCAATGGCATTGGGTTTCATTATAGCGGTATTATAGCTGGTACTATCATTGCGCTATTACTATTTTTCTTTAATAAAAATAAAAACGATATAAAAAAAATAATTGACATGTTGTTCTTCGCCAGTATGTGGATGCTTATGGCACTGGGATTATTTTTGGTAGTAAGTGACGAAGTCATTGGTCAACCAAATGACGGATGGTTCGCTATCAGAGCACTGGTACCATATAGCAAAATCCAACAGTACGGACAAGTTTATCCATATGGCATCATCATATCTGTTATTGCGCTCGTGAGCTATGTATGCACAAAGATGCGAGTACGATTTACCTGACGTGCAGGGTCTGGTTATTTGTGATTTGCAGTATTTCTCACACTTCTTACCTTTTCATTTTCTTATCAGCTTTATCCAAAGTATCTCGTTGCACAAGCATTGGGAGTCAATCGGGATATAAAATATTATATCAACCTCATTCTTATTATCATCTGTCTTGCAGAGTACTACAAACTAGGAAGCAATAAATAATACCACAAGCACTAGCGTTAATATAGCATGATGTAAATAGTATATCTAAAATATACAAAAAAGTCCGCACTGCGGACTTTTTGTTTACTAGAGAGAGAAATTAGTTTGTACCTGTTGCAACAGCACCAGTAGTTTCAATTGTAGTCTCAGTAGTCGTTTCAGTAGTCGTAGTCTCAGTAACAGTTTCTTCCACCATAGTACCTGTTGTCTCAGTAACTGTAGGAAGTTCAGTAGTTTCTTCAGCAACTGGCTTTTGAGCACATCCTGCCAATAATACTGCACAACCCAAAACTAGTAACAATTTTTTCATTTTAATAACTTAGATAAGTAGATAAATCATATAGCCTCCAGGAATAACAATTTACTGTCAACTATCAAGATTATTTTCTACACTATATTGTTTGTTTTCATAAAATCCATATAAGACTGTTGACTTTCTGGATATTTATGAGACAGATAGTCAGACAAGAGTGTTTTTCGATCTGCTATTGATATACGAAAATCGTGGGCAGAAGACACCGTGAAAGACGCATCCAATTCATGCTCACTCGCACTCATATACCTGTACGAGCGCACTTGATCAGCGACGACTTTGTCAATAACAGTGTCGTACGACACTCATTTTTTTGTCTTAAGTGTCAAAGATAGATCTGATAACAATAACTCCGCAGACGAAACCTGAGAGACCAAAGGTCACGCCATACGATCGCACGACTCTTGTGTGATAGACAACATATGGTTTTGTATATCATGCAACTGGATAGATGCGTCAGATTCTTGAGTAGTGCAATCATACAAGGCACTAGGATTGATATGAATCATACGCATATCAAATCCATCTGATATGTTTCACACAGCATAATACTTGCATTCATTTTGCTCACTGCTACTGGTGTGCCACAAAGAGCCACAACACAGATAATTTTTGTAGCTAAACGGTTCGTGGATATGTCAGCTTATTATATATAATCATGGTACATCAAGAAACTCTGGGCAAATGGCTCCATCTGCAAAATCAAACCTTGATTGTACACCAGGAAACTGAGTACGCGCAGTGTAGTAATGGTGGTAGCACACAATTTTTTTGTATTTGCCCTTGTTGGTCTCATAGTAGGTAAGTAGTATTATATTGAGCAAGGCTGATAATTGATCTCCAGCTTTTGCACTCGTTCACAAATGTCCACAGGTCTCCAGTATAGTGTGATGCGGGCTGGTGAGCAATGATTGAGGATTGTAATACTGACTTTCTTGTGGGGCGGTCAGCGCATCATTGTAAGGGATAACGATAGACAAGGTATCCTCACTATCAGTTCGGCAATAGGGTTGCGTAAGGAATTGCAAATTTCCTGTATGCTGTACTCCCAAATTTGAAATAATCTGAAAGGCCTGCTTACCTTCTTGAAATACAAAATGTCAGCTTATCCAATCATGATTTCACGCCATCACCAAAACACGTCTCCCCTGTTGATACAGTCTTACAAATAGGTCAAATAGCTTGAGCAAGTACGCACGATCATAACTAAACATATACACATAATCACCCAAAAATAAGACATCCTGGTCATCATGAGTCTGGAAAATAGTCTCTAGCGCATGCAATATCTTGTCGCCTTGTTTGGCACTAATATGGATATCGGGAATAAGTATCATCATACATGCAAGAGTAAATCACTCTCCTGCTAATAGTTTTTAGCATTCAATAGTCCATAAATATCCAAAGGTGTTCCTTTAGAAATAGCGGAAAACGCACCAGCGTCATACCAGTTACCTTTGAGAGTAAATAATTTGCCCGTAAGTAAACTATGGACGCTCATGTCTCGTCCATCTGGATAAACATCATATGCGATATTTCGCGCATGCTTTGGTTCACCATCATGTTCAATAGTAAGCATGATGACGTGGTGATTGTTTTTTACTTCATGCTGCACGGTGATAAGCTCACGCACCACACCACGACGATCTCGCATGAGTTCCATCTTATTACCCTGTATCTTGCCACTAATACTAGCTGTACGAGACTGTAGTATATCTATGGTAATATATTGCTTGATGGGATCGTATCGTATCTGCTGTTGTACTATATCTTGAAAAAATGACATCAAGGGATCTGTCTGCGGTAACGATACCAAAAAGTCTGGATCCAGTAGTATATCACATTTGTTGTATGATTTACAGCCTGCTACGGGCAAAGAAAGGGCACCAGACAACGCAGTAAAAACTGACCTAGGATTGAGTAAATACTGTAACCAATTGTAGGAGTCAAAACCACGCAAATGCACAAAGGCATCATCAGTGTTGGATATGATACCTAATAGTTGGTGTAAAAATACCTGCGGCGCAGCGCCTGATAGCAAAGTGCTCTGAGAGCGCACAAAAGTCTCATGTTGTTCCTGAAGCCGATCAATGTTGATATCATACGCTCACATAGTCCCCTTGTAATGCAATAAAGACTGTTGCGGATCACTCCCAAATCACAATGCGCCCTGCAATGACACAGTGCCTGTCATAGTACTACTTGCGGACACCTCTCCTGCCAGCGTGCCTTTATACCAACGAGAAGCACGCACTGGAGAACGAAACATGGGTTGACGCAAAAACGCATCCCAAGACTGTGTAATATCCACACTAGGACCCGTGCCGTACGATAGTCGCGCAAATCCTCAGATAATGGCTATGAGTATGATCAATGCATATGTTCTAACTTTCATATGAGCAAATATGATAAATGGTATGATGTTTGGTGTATACAACAACAATCTGCTGGTCCAAATCCCCTTGGTTATAGGACAAAAAGAAGGCCTGAATTGTTTTTTGCAATGCCTGTAATTTTTTGGATGTAATATAATCAGACAAATCATCGGTACCCTCTACCTCTTTTACTTCCACAAACATCCACGTCGTATCATTTCTCATGATCAAATCAATCTCACCTCATCTGATGGTGTAATTTTTTGCAACCAACAAAAAACCTTGGTCACTGAAGTACTCAGCTACAAGGCTTTCGGAACGATATCATTTTTCTTTTTTTGTAAGCATAGAGCGAAATATATAATGTACTGAATAATATCAGTATATAGGTACATATTATATCACCAACTTTCAAAGAAAAAACCAAGAAAAATTATGCTAACTCTACTTTATCGAAACTCAGGCTTACTGGTGTGGTTCTTCCCATAAACTCCACCATGACCGTGATATTTCCTCTCAAATCATCTACTTCTGCCACTCTACCTTTCATGTTTTTGAAATTTGTATCTCTGATTATCACTACATCATCGACTTTGAAAGAATTTCTTGTCGTAAGTTTTTCATTTTTTTCTCTTACTTCTGCCACAATCTTCTCATACTGTTCATCTTCGATAGGAATAGGTCTAGTTTCTGCACCAATAATCAATCTCACTCCTGGCGTATTTCTTACAATATACCAAATTTTGTCATTCATCTTCATCCTGACAAACAGATAGCCAGGGTAGAGTTTTTTGGGTTTGATGGTTTTCTTACCTTTTCTTGTCACTATCTCGTTTACAATAGGTACAAAAAAGTCCGTAACATCAGACTCCAAGCCTATCTTCTTGACTCTTTCATTCATATTTGCAACCACCATCTCTTCCTGGTTTGCATTGACTGACAAAACGTACCATCTCAGGTTATCATCTTTTATTTGTTTGTTCAAATCAATTTCCTGGATTTTTGGCATTAACCTCTAAACATTTGATAAATAGTGCTATACACCTGACTGATAACGGTATCTGCTATTACAAAGTATATACCAGCTATCACGATAGCGGCAAATACCAAGAGAGTCATCTGGATATACTCTTCTTTTGTTGGGAATTTCAACTTCTGGACAGTCTCAAGACTATCGTAAAAAAAATTAAACATGGCTGTATATGAAAAATAATCTGAAAGACAATAATGAATTCAGTGGCATTATCAAATCTATTTTGAAGTCCTTCACCAACCAAAAGACAGTATGTGGCTCAATTACTATAAAGGGAAAATAGTAATAAGAGCACTGAACAGATTTTTCTTGGTGGATCACGTTCATGTACTCGAGTTGATACACGGAATTCGTCTCCTATTCTTATAAACCAATTCGGTAGTCGCTCAAGTCCCACGGTGAGTTAACAGCTTCCTAGTACTCCCCAGCTTCCTCGTATCATATCATCATGGTCATGTCTGATCACTTCATTCACAGTTGTCTCACAAGTGCTCCATCTTCTTATAAAAGAAGTAAATAGTGCAGGACAGATAGCCTTTCAAAATCAAAAATCAAGAGTATTTTGCAAAAGAAATTAGTTGTTAAGATTAGTCAAAAGATCAGTGGAGTAAAGTGCTATCAAAGTAGGCTTAGCTTGCTCTTTATTGAGATACGATAGCTGTTGTTGTATGAGCCCATAAAATCTCTCTATATTGGTCGCGACAGTATACGTTGACCTCGCCAATTGTTTGAATAATTTTTGCTTCACTATCTCCTTGTAGTTGTCGTAATTTGTCCGTCTATTGCTAGGAACAAAATTGTGAATCTTACCAATCTCGATAATAATTTTATCAAACTCTGGCATATTTTGCTTATACATATATTCTATAAACTGAAGCATGTAGACAGTAATAGCTATATGCGTCGCTTCGTAGTCAAGAATATATGCACTCGTATCATTGTTGGTAGGATTTTTGATAGATCTATAGGTGGAAGGTAAATTTTCTATAATAATCTTTGGATTATTGTGCAACAGTAACTCCTCTTTAATAGCTGGAGAGTCTATTTTGATTGCTCGTGAAGCGTCATGAGGTCTATTTTCTACATAATCCACATTTCACGATTTGGTAGTAATATCGTAGATTTTAGCAAACACATCAAAGTCACGTTGCTTGACTTTGAAGTTGTACTGATACAAACCTAGCGTATCCAAAAACAATTTCAAGATAGCACCACATGATACTGATTCTTTGAGATACTTATATTTATTATCTTCTGTCGATTTTCCTGTAAGATAATTCCAGTCTATTTGTATATTTGCATCATGAGTATGGAGTCTCCCTGGGAAACGTGTATAGAATTTGATGAATTCCTCGGCTATGATTTTATCGTATTCTGCCGCAAGTATAGCCTGCTGAACATCCAACGAAAAACCATTGGTGCCCTTTGCTCTTTTGAGGGCAATATAACCGTGATTTGCCAAGTTAGCACCCCCTCAAGCCGCATGGAGGACACATTGACCCTTTGCTAGACGGCAATCCACGCACGTAATATCATCAAGAGGATTGTCAGATATCTTACGTTGTAAATTAGAGGTGATAATATTGTCATTGGAGAAAAGATATTTTTGTAATTCTGGAGACAAGCTGGAACGATCAAGTTGTGAAAAAAATGGATATACATCATCATAATTTACTGCATCACCTTTTTTTTGTTTAATCAAATCGCGTAATGGCATAATCATTCATTATCAAATAAAACAGACCCGCGAGGATATCCATCTATACAAATTAGTCAATAAAAAATATAAACTATCTGGACTATTTCGTGGTCTATAGTAAAGCACTAAAATAATTGCATTTTTTGAAAAGTTTCCTATAGTGCTTATCTTTTTCAGATTATTTTATATTATACAATAACTATGTCAGCGCTATACGACATCGAGCAAGCAAAGGAATTTGTAAGCAAAAATCTTGAGATTTGGGGATATCCCGACGAGCAAGAGCTGCAAGTGATCTGGAACGACATATTGTCTTATACTCCCTGTATGGACGGAAGATGAATGACCAATAGGGTCTGATACGAACATCTCACTAGGGCAGAAAAATTGAAGAAACTAGGGTTTAGCGTCCCAGGAGGAGCCGTAGGTATCATCATCATATTGTACGGAGTCATTAACAAGCTTTTTGACGATAAGATACACCACGTTGATCCCAAAATCACTGAATATATGATCGGATCATTGATAGCAAAATATGGTGGAAAGCTCAAATACCACACTGATCATCACCATCCAGACAGCTGCATGGGGTGTGGATTTCTCAAGAACAGTCTCAAGAAAAATGACAGCGATGCAGATCACAATCTCTTTGGGCTCAAGAACTCAGATATCGATGCTATTTATCATCATATGGATGACTTTCATAGCGATATAGCTATACTCAGCGGTGACCATCTTGAAAAAGCCGTACTGAGAGTTATGCCAGTCGTAAGAAACTACAAGTTATTTGGTTTACGACATACCGATGATAAAGCTGGTGATCAATGCTTCGTAATCAATGCGCGTATGGCCATGTTTGGTGTAAAAAAGATGTTGGGAGACCTCATTGAACTCATCAAATTCAATAATCTTGACCATTTGGTCGACTTTGGTAAAGAGAAATATAGGGTTTGGTACAGGAAAAACTGATTGATCTACTCACCAAAAGAGGCAGTAAACAAACCAGAAAGATATCTCGATATCCTACTAGGGAAGAAATTTATCGAACAGTTTGATAACAATGTGCTAGAAATCTATAAAATATTAGCTCCGAATCACCCTATTTACGACGTGTATCTTGATGAAGAAGATAGAGCAGCAGTGCTCAATTTTGGAGAAGATTTTGGTGCACTCAAATTACTCTAATTCACGAACTGCGCAACCACCCAAAACAAGAAACTTACAATAAGCCGACTCAAGCCCATGATAAGGATAACAATCGCCACACGCTTGACGGCTTTTTGTGCATTTTCCACACCTTCTTTTTCTTTACTGAAGAAAATCATGAAAAAGTTATAGATCAAGATGATCACACTAATCATAGCCAAAAGACCAAGAGCTATATTGAATAGATATTGGATGTACGATAAAGCACTATCTGGAGCAGTTCCGCCACCAACAGATCATACATTAAAGCCAAAAGTATCTAGTATTTGCTCTACAAAACTATCATTTTGAGCCTGTTGCTCTATCACGACATTTTGGAGAGGGTCGGTGAGATCGGTAGATGGCGCAGTGGTAAACTCGTTACCGTAAGGGAAATCACCGGCAAGACGCAACTGGTTCATGAAGGCAAAATGAGGTTAAAAAAAGACCAATAATAATTACCTTATGATAATCAGATTATCTCTATTTTGCAAGGTATTTGCGGCCATGATCGACCTTATCAACCAATATTATCAAAATCCCATCAACAAACGCCAGATGCCAGATGCTAGCATTTCTCAACACGAAGGAAACAGCGTTTGTGGGGACGATATCACTGTCTTTCTCAATATAAAAGATAATCAGATCATAGATCGATCTTACGACGGCAACACCAGTATGATTACCACAGCAGCGGCAAGCTTTTTTAGCGAACTTATCGTGGGTAAAACCCTAGCACAGGCACTTACTATGACGTATGAGAATACCATGGTAGCAGAAGGGTTTGAAGTGACGCCCAGGAGGAAAAGAGCTGGCGCAATAGCTATCTTGGCAACAAAAAATGCCATCCATGCATTTCTGCAGGATGGTAAACGCAATACCTGGGAAAACGTTGTCGATCTATAGATTATACAACTACCTTGAAGCTATCAACTGTTCTTTTCAGCTTTGTTTGGTTTTTCATATACAAAAATCAACATATGCCTTCATTTTTGCATAATCTGTCCCTGTTGCTAAATGAATACCATCACTTTGATACTTGACCTCTCATCCAGCAGCCAGACCACGCACATAGTTATAGGTGTCAATAAGTTTAATAGAGGGGTTTGTAGAGCACAATTGCCTTATCCTGGCGTTAAGTTTTTGAATGATACTAGCAAGCTCCTTAGATACCAAGGTCCCTTTGGTATGCACAGGCACTGTGCACAAAAATACATTTCTAGGACCAGCAGGACCAGTGATATAGTTTTGAACATTGAATATATAATCATTGAGCCAAGAATCGACTCTGGAGTCATCTGCTTTTTCGGTAGCAAGACGAAGAGCATCATTCATTCCGACCATTACAGTTAGATTGGGATGTATTGATCCTGGGAGCTTAGTAGCTGCCTGAGTCAGTATATTGTAAGATTCCTGTCAAGGGTACGCTCGAACATCGTTTGGCTGAGATCCATATCAAGACGTTAACGAATCTCATATATACAAGGATGTTGACCCTAGAGGCTTGTCTATCTCATGAGGTCTTCGCGGTCTGCCAAATCACACAAAACCAGCATCGCCACCATTGGTAGCTATCCAATCTTCATAATTGATGCGTTTTTGTAAGTACTGATTTGCAAGAAATCTCACTTCATCCCTATTGGGAGTGTCATCCATACAGCCCATATAGTAGAGCACTTTACCAGGATATGATCGCTTATTGACTGCATGACCATTGTAATTTCTTGCCGCATGAGCAAAGCTGTAAATGTCATGAGATCCTGTTTTCAATTTATCGAAATAGCCACCATTGAGAGAGGCAGCAGCAAAGACAGCAGACCGTATAGGATCAGAACGATACTCTGAAGAACCAAAATTTTCACCCTGATGAAAGGGGCCGATATACTGCCCATTTGACTCCGTGGTACCTTTGCACTCCGTCATCATAAGACCATATAGTCCATTTTTCGGTAATCCAGAAATATTTTCTATCATATTCAGGAATCATTTATAGGCTGTATTTTTTGCTAAACTCTCCTTAGTAAACTGGTCTTTGATGTCCAGTAATTTGTTTGTACTTAGATACTGCAAAAATGCATCAGCTTTTTTTGTCAAAAGATCCTGGTACCAGTTGGCATATCTAGATTTCACTTTAGAAGTAAGTATAGAAAGGACCTTAGAAAATTGACCTTTCAATACATTTAATTGCTTTTGATAAGCAGTCAAATTGGGGTCTACTGAGACTATAGTATCTTTCGCAACAGGATTGATATTCTTCGACTCAAGATCGGCTTTGGGTAACTGTAGTGGCGCCACAGGAGCAGGAATGGCCGGTTGAACAACTCTGATACTATCACGAGTCATCTCACCCTCCAATTTCAATACTACTCATGCACTAACTGTATCCGAGGCCCTGAAGTTAGCTATTGCCAACCTGGTATTGGTACCAATAACACCATCACATGCATCAAATAGCGATACTTTTTTGTTTGTTATATACGCTGCTGGGTAAAAACCATTCTGATAAAGATAAAATTGAATCAATCTTCTTTGATTTTCGCTTGTACCGCGCGCGCCGCCCTTTTCAAACGTAGCTATCAAATTATTTATGGACGCATAGGAATATTCCTCTTTTCACTTGATTCCCTCAAGTAGCAATGCCTTTTTGACATAAAAATCACTCTTGCTGAGTGGTGCTTCTTGGTAACGAATAGCAACAAGATTTTTGATAAGACTTGGTCTTGTTTTTTCTGTTAATTCCAATGATCCCAACTTAGTTTGAATTGGCTTT
>JBAYVQ010000010.1:0-15481 GCA_041674565.1 Candidatus Absconditabacterales bacterium | reverse complement strand
TGTCTTTGCTTAAGATTTGCTGCATCCATACGACCTATGGCAGTGATGTTTTTGTTGTACATCCTGTTTACAGTTCCATTCCATACTATAGTCGTACCATTGTCTGTATAGTTTTCTGCTGCGTTTTGATTTATAGTGATACCATACTTTATACCTAGATACGATTCTATAGATCTTCTTTGCGCTGCAGTTCTCGTACCAGCAAATCAAATTACTTCTGCTATCCTACCAGTAAATCATAAATTGGTTGTACTGCTATATCAACCTGCATGAAAAATACTTGTAGTTGCTGCTGTTCTAACGGAATTTATGATATGCACTTTGTTGTCGTGGGTTACATTGGAAGCAAGTCCATTAATTCTGGTGTTAGCAGCACTTGCCCATCCTCACCCCTGTACGGTAGTATAGCCTGTACCGTTGTTACCGATGGTACGGATACCATTGTTGGATGTAAATCAAGCTAGACCATTACCTGATCATTGAGTCCCTTCCCATATACCTACAACAATCAATGTTCTTATAGTAGTATTTTTGGTAGCCCCAAAATCTTGATCAGCTCCGTGAAAATACACGACAGGATTGAAATTGATCATGTCATCTCCAGAAGTTACCAATGTATTTGCATTAGACTCTACGTCAAACAGATCGGTATATCCAGTGGATTGATCTCATCGTTTTTCTATTGCTTGTCCATTGCCTGCAAGAGTATGTCAGGAATCGGTGAAGACATTTGTATCTGCAACGAGCCACATACTGAGTCCTCAACTTTGTCATCCTGGTCCATTTCGATACACTGTAAAAGTTGTACAATTCCCTCATGTAGCTACGCATACAGTATGCGATCAGACACTAAGGCCAGATATTGCGGTTACTTCTCGTGATCCGCCTGTTACTGTTGCAGTACCAAATACTGTTGCTGCGCCACTAAGAAAGAGTGTAACAGTAGATCCGTTTACGGTGCCCGTACCTCTGATAGTAGGTCTGAACGTGAAGAATATAGTACCAGTCACTGGTGTGGTGATGGTTATACTACCAGAACTTGGTGTGACTAAGAAGTCACTCGCACCACAGATGTAGAATGTTACTTTACCACTTACTACTGTGGTAGTGTTTCCTGTCTCGCTTGTGGAGCCATCTGGATTACAGGTTGCCTCGATGTTTGTAGTGATACCAAAGTCACTAAATCATGTCATACCCGCATGCTCTGCCAGTATGTTCATCTCAGTTCCGTCATCAAATCCTGGCACTGGTATCTCTAGCTGTACTGGATGAGAGAAGATAAGATGCTGTCCTGATATACCAAATTTGGTTGATCATGCTATGTCCTGTATATTTGCTGTCTCTTTGATCCTACTGAGTTCTTCAAGAGTAATTTCATCTAGTCCCAATGCGAGTGCATTAAATGGTTGACCGTTTCTTACACCTACCGACAATCATGCTGGCAGCAGGGCAGTAGCGTCTATTCCCTCGAACAAGAACGTGGATAAGAAGGTTGCTTTAGTTGGCTGTCCGAATGCATCCATCTCTGCTTTGATTTTCCCAAGCATAGCATAGAGCGCTAATTGAGAAGCGTTGGAGACTCTGATTATTTCATCATTTAGGACAGTAGTATCTGTATTTGGTGTGTATCCGTACTTGAAGACATAGAGCGTGCTATCGTATTGATTGAAGAGCGGCAAGTACTTAGTGAGTGGGATAGGTCTTGTGTTGCCGTTTGTCATTACTGGATCCAATGCATATCGCTTGCCATCACTTCCCAAAAATATCAAGGCTCTATGTCACTTGTTGACGATATTGGATGTTTCCATACCGTTGTGGTAAGCGTAAAAATCAAATACCGTGCCGCTGAGTGTAGCAAGATAACCAGTAAGTTGATCATACGAACCGTTATTGAATGCTTGGAATTGATTGTTCCTGATACCGATTGCTATCAATGTTACCGCATCTCACTGCGCGATAGCGCTGTTATCTTTGGGCATACCAGGTACCGTGCCCAATCCAGTAATCTTAGCAAGGTTTAACCTAGCGATATACGAACATCGTGTTATGATGCCGTTTACGTAGTTGAAGGAAGATATACTACTTGCTACCAGTCTCCCTAGAGCGTCTTGTTGAAATGATCGTATAGGATCCGTGCTGAGCTCTGGTTTCGCCTCTATAGTATCATCAACATTTTGAATAATCAGAGAGTCAGCCGATGCCCATCATATGATACCACTATAGACTACTTGATAGTAGTTGTTCTTGAGTCCTATCACACCCAATAGTGTACCAGCTGGGATGCTTGCCAATAGTTCAGATTGCGGATCTGGCAATAGCTTGAGATCTAAGTACTGGATAGCTTCATCAACAATTACTGAAAAAACAACAGAGCGAGTTACCTCTGAGGGCACCTCTCCTGTTGTTATATTGCCACTAACGATTTCCCCGCTAAGGCTCATCTCGATACCTGTGAGTTGGATCTCAGTTAGTTCTTCTTGTGTTCATGTATCCAATGAGATTGGTCAGCTACCAATAATATCCCAGTCAAAACCTGTAGGTTGTATATCAAGTTCTGGAAGTATTGGGCCATCACCACTTGCTCAGGGATCTTGCGATTGTAGACCGCTTGTCTCCGCCTCGACTGGCGTGGGGTTTGTATTGCCTGCTGTTACTCATGGCGTAGCCTCTGGTTCTGTTTCATTGGGCGTTGTCTCTTGTATGGGATCTTCGTTTGGGTTACTTACTTGTCCTGTTCATTCATTGGGAATGCTTACTTGTCCTGTTCATTCACTGGAAGCAGGTTCTTGTTCTGTTTCCTCATTTGGTGTGCTTGTTTCTTCTGGTGTTTCATTGGGAGTAGTTTCTTGTGTTGGATTTTCGTTTGGAGTACTGTTACTTACTGCGCTTTCTTCACTAGTTGTTGAATCATCTGAAACTGATTCTGTGAGGATACCTTCATTGGGATTGCTGCTTGTATCCGCATTAATAATTTCACCGTTTTCGGTACTTAGTAAAACAGGCTCTACACCTGCATTTTGAGTATCGTCAGAAGATGTTTGTGGAGTCTGTGTTGAGAGATCCTCAAAAGGCGTTTGCGTAGCGGTTTGTGTGACATCTTCTTGGCTTACTAGGCTATCTGTAGAAGATGCATCAGCTTCTTGAGTTTGTACTTCGGGCGTAGATACAGGAGTTTGTATTTCTCACTCTGGAATTCCAGATACGAGCAAGCCTTCAGCGTGACTCATAAGTTGCTCGTTGGAAGCATCAGTTGAAGCGGATGACTGATTGAGATCTCGAGCGAAAGAAATATTCGCCCAAGGAGTAAGAATGTTTTGGGAAATCAATACTATGGATAAAATCAATTTTATGATTCCGAATGTCGTATTTTTGAAATTTTGATTTGCCGAAACTAATGTGGTTTTTAACCAACCGAAGATCACGAGTAAATAATCGATCACTTTTCTCATCGCTCCAATTATACCTGCAGGCGCTTTTTAGGTCAATTTTAGCATATGATATGACGTATATAAATGCCGTTTTGTCAAATGTTTCGAGCAAATAACGCAGACTTTTTGAGGAGCTTTTTGATCAATCGTTAATCTCTCTTATTTAGTATCATATGTCAATATAAATGATATTTTTACGCCAAAATATGTAATAGCTCAATCGCTTCGAAATGTACTATATAACGGTAGTATTTTTATTGCTGTCTAGACTTGTTTTGTGTTATTTTTATATCTTTTTCGTACTAGATAGTGGTAGTTACTAGTATAATAATACTATAGTTATTTTTCTTACTTTGTAAAGTATTTAACTTCATTGTACTAGATAACGGTAGCTATAAGTATTTATTTATTTTTGTTTTAGATATTGTCTCTTTTGACATGTACCAGATGAAGGTAGTAACAATCACTTGTATTTACTATTATTTTTGTATAATCAGATTATCATTTTATATATAAGAGTTTGTATGAATATAGAGCATATATATGCGCTCTTTCCAGATCACAAAAGTTGTATTGTATGCATACAGCAAGTGAGGTGGGGGAGTGAAATCAAATGTCCCTATTGCAATTCTGAAAATATTACGTCGATGGCAAACGAAAACAGGCATCATTGCAATAGATGCAACACTTCTTTTGCCGCAACTGTAGGTACACTCTTTCACCGTTCAAAAGTAGAGCTGCAAAAACGATTTTTTGCCCTATTTCTTGCGCTGCATAGCTCAAGACCGCTTAGCGTAAGGAAACTTGCAACGGCCATAAGTGTAAATCCAAATACCGCCTGGCAAATCAATCAAAAAATGAAAAAAGCCTTGCTGGAGGAAAGAGATTTCCTTCGATCAATAGTTGAATACATAGAGCAAAGAGAGCCAGAAAACTCTCAAATAGCAGGTGCGTAGTGTATTTATATTTTATTTGTTACCTAAGGCTCATGGCAGATATTCTTAAAGCAATTTGTGGATCAAGAAACAATCCTCTTAAGGTAGGAGATATGCTAATTCCTTGTTATGTATTGGAAAATGGCATGAGAGTCCTCAAGAGTAAGGCTATCAACTTTGCCCTGTGATTTTGATCATCGCAAAACGTAGTATTTTACTGATTTCTAGATAAACCTGAACTGAAACCTTTTATAGATATGCGCTTAGTTGATACTCTGACTAATCCTATCAGGTTCATGAGACCAGGAAGATGATGAAAGTTGGCTATGTGATACGAGGCTACTGTGTTTTTGAAAATATGTAATGTGCTAGTTCAGGCTCAAGAACAGTGACAACTAACGGGTGAGCAAAATTCCAAGACGGTCAAACAAGCCAAAGCGGTGCTCAAAAAGTTTGCAGGTATCTCTATAAATGATGTTGTTGATCGTGTTTCAGGTTATCAAGAGATGGCTCAGAGACTGCAACTCAGAGACATGCTACAAAAACACGTAGAAACATCACTCCTAAACTGGTCTTTATTGCTTCCGAAAGATTTATTTGAAGAAGTATGTAGGTTGAAAGGGCGATCCTTTGACGAAGCTCTGTCCTGAAAGTTTTCTACTGTACTGAAGTACTTACACCAATATATCTATGATCAGCTTCCTGACTGAGTTTTGGAATTATTAAAGACAAGTAATCCCAAAAATAAAATGGAAGCGATGCTACCCAGATTCCCTCAATGGTTGGTCTTGGAGATCGGTAGCCCAGCCTTGAGAATGCAAACCTTTGTCGTCATGAAACTCATGCGCATTTCTCGTACTCGACAACATTTTGAAAGATATTTTGCTCAAGCATTTCCAGAATAATATATAACAATATTTTATTGTCAGACATTGAAAGTATTGTGTCGCTATTATTATTTTATTGTCAGACATTGTCTTATTATCCTTATTATAAGACAGTTTTGATAAATTGTCAGACAGACTCAATAGTATTATTTTTTGTCAGACAGACTATTCGAAATACCTTGTTGTTGTCTTGTCAGACACTATTTTCGTTGTCTTCACTTGTATTTTGAGTATTGACTTCCAAATGTACAAGAGCAAACAAGGAACAAAAAAATAGATCGTGAGATCTATTTTTTTTGTATGTGTTATAATTTTATGATAGTACGAATGTATGATAATATGAGACTACTGTAGGGACTATTCTGGCTGCCTAAAATAAAATACTTCCATCAGCATATTCACTTTTTGCAGTGACTCGTAATTTGCGATGTTGTAATTCATACTCACGATCTTGAAGAGAACGCGGTATTTTAGAGCTGGATCTAGGTATTTTTCAGTATTGAGTACAAATGATATAAAATCATCTTTGTTAAAAAATTCTACTTGTACGTTCATGGGTAGCTTGTATATCCCTTTTTCTTTGTTTACAGTGACTACATCCCCGTATGTCACTGATTGTATCTGTCATATACTTGTTGTTTCGTTCTTGAGTAAATAGTCATCGATAGCTTTGAGTACCAACTTTTGATCCAGTTGCATCTTATCAGCCTCCAATTCATTGACTAGATAATACGTTCTAAGGTTATCGAGATTGGACGATATATCTTTGTTTATCGTTATTCACTCACATATTCTTTTATTGATACAGTTTACAATTTGATCATATTTTTCCTTTGCTAGTCAGATTATTTTTTTATTTTCCTGATCATTTTTTATCTTGATATCCAGCAGTTGTATTTCATTGTTGGTGTCTTCTATTTGCGCTCTGAGACTATCATTTTCAGCGATACTGGTGTTTACAGCTCACCGAAACCATACACCCATGATCAGTAGTGCAAACGCATAAATTTTATACTTTATTTCAGCAATTTGATTTTGCTTTTGTATGAAATTTGTCTGTTGCGAAACCACATCTGGCGTTATTGTATTTAAGCTTTCTGTTGTTTCTGGCATTATTAACAACAACTTATTAATTAAATAGACTATACACAATACATATCTGCTGTTATTGTGTCATCATTATAAGCTGTTATATTTCGTTTGTCAAATTTGACAACATTCAGGAAATGCTTTTTTACTAGCGCTTTTGCTCATAATACCTCTTTTACAGAACTTGACAAATCTTTATATATTCACTATATTTATGGTGTAATTACTTTCTTGTGTTATATATGATAGAAGCCTTGATAGTTAAATTCCTCAATTCCCGCGATACTTCCAACTTTTCTGTGAAAGATAAGATTTTTTTGTTTAAGGAGTTGGCGTATCTACTTGATGGGGGAGTAAGTATTATTCAGGCTATCCAAACTATTGGAGAAACTTCGCCAAACTTCGCTGTCAAACAGGTATCTGCGAAACTCTATAATTCACTCAAAGCGGGTGAGTCTCTGAGCCGTGGTATGATGAGACATCCAGAGTATTTTGACGACAGTGATGTTAATATTATCAGATCGTGAGAGGGGAGTGGTGAAGTAGTGAATGTATTGAGATTTTTATCTGAAGAATACGAGTTTTTATACACCATCAAAGGTAAATACACATCCGCTATGATTTACCCAGTAATACTATTGAGTCTATCGGTACTAGCTGTGTTCTTTTTGTTTTTGTATGCCCTACCTCAGATTTTTGACCTTGTGCAGGATTTTGATGTAGTGATCCCTTGGTATACAAGAGCTATTATGTGAACTACCAACTTTATTAGTGCTAACGTACAGAGTATTGTAGTGTGATTCGTGTTGTTTGTGATATTAGCGATCCTATTCTTCTCGACCGATATCGGTAAAAGAAAGTGGTATGAGTTTGCTTTGGACGCGCCAGGCTTTGGTAGACTTATTAGATATTATCATATGATCAGATTTTTCCGTTACATGAGGCTTCTGCTCCAGTCTGGTATGAACTACGTGGAGGTGCTGCAATTTCTCAAGACTATCGTAACCGTGCCGCAATATCAAGATATGATCACAGACACTCTTGCTGGTATCAAAAAATGAGAGACTATGTACCAAAATATTGCATTTTATACGACCATTATCCCTTCAGATGCGCTCTTGTTGCTCAAGGTAGGAGAGACCACTGCGAACTTACCAGCCTCTCTCAATAATATTGTATCATTGTATCAACAAGACCTAGAAAAAGGCCTCAACGACTTAGGGAAAATCATTGAGCCTATCCTTATTGTGTTTGTATGATTTATTATCATGCTGATCGTTGTTTCTGTATTTGGTATGATCGGATCTATCTTAGATAGTGCTAGTTTGAGTGGGTAAGGCAATATCTATTTTTGTAATGTTTTTTTGATTTCATCAAGTTTGTATCCTCTGCGCAGGAGTTTGTGGATGATATCTACTCATTCCAAACCTTGTTTTTTCAGCTTATCTATTTCTTTCCTGATTCTTTCATTGATTCCTTCTTGAGATTCTTCTTCGTACTGTTGCATGAGATCTTTGACAAGTGTCTTATCTACTCACTTGAATAATAATTTTTGTACTACCACGATGCTTGGTTTGCCTTTGTTGACAAGTTCTGATTGGATATAAAGCTTTGCAAACATCTCATCGCTTAGGTATCATCTACGTTTTAGCTCCTCCATAGTTTCTTCAATATCATCTTCGTAATAGCCCTTTTTAGTAAGTTGTACTTTGAGTTCTTTTTCTGTTTTGGGAAAACGATAAATATAGTCCATAGCATAGTCAAGGCAAGGTCTCATGAATAAGTTGCAACTAATAAGATAAAAGTAATAAGCTGAATACAATGGGTTACCCCTTGTTTATACACGATAATTGATTATATCTCGCCATAATGCAAAGGAAAACAAAACGATATATAGTGTTCGTATTTGCTGTTTGCGCTATCTTACCTGTGCAATCAGATGTTTTTGTATATGCCCAAGACCTCAATACTGAAGAACAATCTTGTGCTGCTTGTGCCGTGACGCCTCCTGATTTGATGACTTATACGAGGTTTGTAAGAGCTGTGCTTGATGCTCTGCAATCCACTTCTAGAGTCGACTTTGACAAAATAAAAACCGAGACAAAACAGGCACAGGTAAATATTCTTACTGATTACAAAAAGCAAGAAACTGATTCATACTTTGGTACTATCCAAAAAGAATGAAGAGTACTAGAGATGGAGTGACAATCTGCTCGAAGGGCAGTGCAGAGCGAGTGACTGAGAGATTTTGCGGGTGATTTTTGGAGGCAGTTTATTGCTGGTGCCAAGTCATCAGTATTTGCCAGGGATGAACAAAAACTCGAAACAGTAGACGAACGGATCGATGGTGAAGCTACTACGCATATCAATAATTACGTATTTAAGGATCCCATACCAGCTGCGCAACTCAGTAAGATAAAAGACTTATTTGGTTCGTATAGCGCTTTGTTTCAACCAGTTTGAGCATGAGGATTTGAGCAGGGGATTACCTATAAGACCATGGTTTGATGGCTCAATAATCTGAATAGAAAAGTGAAAAACCATATCGTATTGAGACCAAAACAAGATATGACTCGAGAGACGGACGCATGAGTAAACTATACCTTACACCCCAATTGGAGCACTAATTTGGCCAAAGAATATGAATGCGTAAAAAGCACTGTGCTAGGCAACTGCAACCCTACACGAGGTAAGACCAACGCTATAGCAAAGGAATTTGGAAGATCGGTAGGTAACGACTTCTCTCATATTGGCAAAAAATTTGCTGGATCTATCAAAAAGCTGAAACAAGTATTTTCCAAAGATTTCTATAAGTGATACTTTGATGGATTTGGTACTGACTGGTGAGTATGAGTAACTATCAATGGTACCAAGTTGTGAGCATGAGACGCTAGACAGGTCAAACAAGAGCCTGCTAAAGTAGCAAAGGAAGAAAAAGAACGTATCAAAGAGACCTTGGATGAATGCAAACAAGATGGTTCGCAGTATGAAATAAAAGAAAAAAGATCCATCTTGGGTCCTTTGGCTTACAATAAGGTGATTGGATGCAAAGATACGGTTTCTTTTGAGTATGACGGAGTGGTTCTCGATGGCATGACGGAAAATGAAGCTGCAAAACGGCAAAGGATGATTGCAAACATGAACGATTGGGTAGCATGAGTCACTAGTTCCAATGAAGAGCTTGATGCACTTGGTGCCATAGCTGCGCCTTTGGATGTAACACCAGCGTTTCAAGATGTAAGCAAATCACTATACTTAGCGAAAGGGACTCTGGGAGATTTGATAGGTAGTAGTATTGATGGCTGTTTGGCTTATTGCAGCAACCTCAATGGTAAAATACAATGTGGATCGAGATAGTTTATATGAACATTGAATACTGAGATGACTACGAAAACAACAAAGACGACCAATACCATCGCCATAGGGTTTCCTGAACGGTATAGTGATCCCAGAGATTTTCATGAATTTGTGATCAAGACCTACTTGGAATCAAGAAAACTCAAAAAACCCAAAAGCACAAAGGCACTTCGTCCCAAATTATTGTACTTACCCGTGAGGCAAGATATGCTTGGCGCGCGATATAGCGTGCTTGCCTTGGGATACCTGCTTCATAGTGGCTATGACAAGATTTGTTTTTTTATTGCTGATTATACCCTGCCTCTTGGCACAATCCATCAAGCTTCAAGATCTACCTTGCAGAGTGAATTTCAACAAATTGCTGTTACCCCGCTGTTTCCATCCGATAAGAAAACCTACGTACTTCCTTTGGATGATATCAATGCTGCATACGGACATGTCTTTAGTGCCGTAGGATGTATGAGTATGATACAATCTATTAGTGTCGCTACTTTGTGACTGGGTGAAGATGAGCTGCCGCAGGTCACTGTACAGCTCATACAAGATCGCATGATGCATAGCAGATGTGTGGATGATGACAGTTGCTGTGTCTTTATAGGAGACTTTGCTGGAGAGCAAGAGCATCCTGTGGTGGGTACTTACTTTGAGTTATTTGCTAAGATGCTCAAACGCAAACCTCGTTCTGTCGAATTTGCTACTGATGTGGGAAATATGTTGGTGCAAGTTGCCTAATTTATATATGATCTTATTAACCAATGGATAGAGTGCAATATGCCAGAGATACCTTGAAACACTTCGTAAAAACGATTGATGGGGCTTTGGAAGATATTTGGAAGGCAAGAATACCTCAGATTATTCGTCATCCTATTTTTCAAAAGTCTCCAAAAATAAATGCGTTGGGTGAAGAGCTTATTCAACACATGATGGAACACAATGCTAGGCCAGCAAAGAGACTGAGAGCTTCTTTGATATATTACGGATACCAATTACTGAGATGAGATAATCTGACCAAACAAGAGGAGAAAAATCTATTGTATGCATGTGCTAGTATAGAGTTCACCCATACTGGTCTGCTTATTCATGATGATTATCAAGATCAAGATGCCGTAAGAAGAGGCATGCCCACCACTCATAAGTTTTTTGAGGAATACCATATGCAGCATTGCGATACCTGAGATAAAGAGCACTTTGGTGCTAGTATGGCTATCAATTGTGGTGACTTTTGTCTCAACCTTGGTAATCAGACACTCTTGAGATCTTGATTTGATGCTGAAGTGCTACTCCCCGCTCTAGACATATTATTGGAAGGTGTTGGGCAAACCATTTTCTGACAATCATTTGATATTATATTGGAGCATAGCAATGCTGTGGATGAGCAAGATATTTATGATCTCCATCACGGTAAGACGGGTATCTATACCTACCTTACTCCCCTGTTGGTATGAGTGACTTTGGCGGATCTAGAACATCATGATCAACAAGAAGTTATACAATCCAAGCTGATGGAGTACGCTATCCCCTGCGGTATTGCATTCCAGTTGCAAGACGATGTGATTGGCTTATTTGGGGACGAAGAAAAGACTGGGAAATCGGCTTACAGTGACATCAAAGAGGGCAAAAAGACGCTTTTGATGCTCAAGGCCTTGGAGTTATGCTCAGAGCACGAAAAAGATGTCCTACTGGGTCTACGAGGCAATCCCGATATTACAGACAGTCAGGCTGATTTTGTCAGAAGGGTGGTAAAGGGCAGTGGTGCTTTGGAGTATAGCTATCAAAAGGCTTGTGAGTACGCTCAAAAAGCACAACAAACTATTCAAGAACTAAGAGCCGCGATGCCCAATCTCCATCCTGCATCTTTGGATTATCTTGAAGGTATAGCTGAGTATATGGCTGTAAGAAGAGAAGCGTAGTTATGGTTGCATGAAATAATATATTGTTTCTATGGCTTTTAGTGGTATGACTTGCCTATCTAGGTACAGATCTTTGGACCCATGAATATTTGGGGAGAAGTGGTTTTCTTTGTCGTAGATATCTCTTTGTGATTGGATAGTTTTTTTGTTGATTTGCAGTATGAATGATATAGGTTTTTCATTATATCAGTGAAGAGCATACATAAGTGCTACGTTGTGATCTGCAGAAAAATGAGAAGTCGGTTCCACTATAAGTACCTCTCCAATCATCTCTCACACAAATTGTGCAGCATCTATTCACTTATAGTAGTGATCTTTGCTTTCATGAGGCCGCGCATCTGTTTTGTGCTCTTGTTTTTGTAGGGGTATACCAAACAATGTTCAGGCAGATATGAGGCGATCAAACTCTGCTGATGAGAAAATATCTTTTACCATACTTCAAATGATGGATTGCATATCTCTTTTATCTTTTCTAGCCTCCTCTAGATAACAATTTAGATTTCTGATTCTTATCTTATCTATGTCCGTAGAGCGTATAAATGCTTCAATAGTTGCAAATACTTGTTTGGGATCCAAGTAAGATAAGTCTTGAATAGCGTTTTTGACCGCATGAATGACTGTAGCGGTGTCTCAAGCAAGCTTCTCTTTATTTGTTGTTATGTCTTGTTTTTCGTCTGACGTTTTGCGTTGCTTTATGGGGCCCATTTATTACTATGAGGTTAAATACTATTTAATGATAATCAGAAGAATACTATATGAAATTTTACGATAAAGTCAATATTGTGTGTGTTTCTGGTAAAGGTGGAGATGGTGCCACCTCGGCAAGGAGAGAAGCTGGAGTACCTCATGGTGGTCCCAATGGATGAAATGGTGGGCACGGATGATCGGTAATACTACAAGCAGATAGAAACTACAATACCTTATTGCATCTCAAATTTGCAAAAGAGTGGGTAGCAAGATATGGTGAGCCAGGGGAATCGGCAGACAAATACGGTAAGTCAGCTGATGATCTTATCATACCGCTTCCTTTGTGATCATTGATCAGACTGATAGATGGCGAGCATAATCAGATTATTTATCATTTCACTAAAGATCAAGAACAGTTTGTGGTGTGCAAGTGAGGAATAGGAGGCGCAGGTAATATGCATTTCAAAAACTCGTTGGTTCAATATCCAGATTTTTCTTTGGAAGGGGAACCAGGGCAAAGGAAAGACATCGAGATCGAGCTTCAGTTGCTTGCGGATGTCGGTCTTATAGGTATGCCTTCTGTGGGCAAATCATCTATCATCAACTCTATATCCAATAGTAAGGCAAAGGTAGCAGAATACCATTTCACGACACTGGTTCCCAATTTGTGATCAGTGAGTTTCCAAGATGCTACCTGGAATGTTATCGATATACCTGGACTGGTAGAATGAGCAAGTGAGGGGAAAGGACTTGGCAACGAGTTCTTGAGACACATCTTGAAGGCAAGATTGTTTTGTTTTGTATTGGATATCAGTAGATGGGATCAGTGAATCCAGGAGTTCGGCTCTTTGTGGCACGAGATCATCAACTATATTATGTCCAGATTCCAGGAGTCGTTTGAGTTTGGATATGAAATTACTCAAGTTTCTTGTGATCTAGTGATCCAAGACGGAGTCATATTGCTCAATATCAAAGATCAACATGGCAATTTGCTACTGCAAAAAGGTCTATGTTGGATCATCAATAAGATAGATGAAACGCAGGACAAGGAAGTGATACACGAGTACACTAGTCAGTTATATGACCATATTATCCAAGTATTAGGAAAGTTTGGAAGTACGGTAGATAGTAAACTCATGATGGATCAGATTATTATCTATAGTACTATATTGGATGAGTATAAGCCTACTTTACTTGCTTTCATGAAAGATAAACTTGCGCGTGTACAAGAATACAGTATGAGTTATGGGGAAGTAGCTTACGATAAACAAAAAGATAAGCGTGAGGTGGAGTGTTTGTGAGAGATAACGGATCCTGATACGCAAGAAATACTCTATGATCTGTGATACCACCCAGAGGCGTGGGGAGTGAATCCGATAGACCTAGAGGAAGACGAAGAACAAGAGCAGCAAGAGCCTAGAGTAAGGAAGTTGCGGAAATTGTCAGATAAGGAGTTGGCAAGATTGTCTTATCAGTTGCCTTGGGGCAAAGTGCTTGCAGAAGGTTGGTTTTGGAGAGTTATGAAACAGCAAGGTCTGCGCAAGCGATTGCAAAAAGTAGGTGTAAAGACTGGCGATTTGCTGTGGGTAGTGGGGGAGTATGATAGTAACAAAAACATTGTGTTCCCGTATGCCCTCGAGTAATACTACCACTTCAGAGTTTTCTTATATCCACTATATGCTACTATAATTAAACTTATGATAATCAGAGCTTGAGCGATATATGCTATGCTTGGTGTATCTACAGATCTTGCCATGGCAACGGCAATGAGAGCTCGTATGATAACAGCCATGTAACTTGCACGCTTGATCCTGTAAAAAACAACAAGAGCTGTAATATAGGATAGGGCAGTCCGTGATAGGACCGCTAACTGACTTGTTTCCGCTCGCGTGTATCACCAATCCGTCAATGCTGCGCCTATATTGAGTGGGGTAGCAACCGTAATCCAAGCAAAGTAAATACTTCGCGGCAAGACCACAAAGAGTATGTCTTTCCGTCATTTACCTTTCTCAAATCATTGTAGATGTTTGTTGATATATCATAAGCTGATCCACATGATGATAATCAGCAGTGCACTTACCCGTACTTGCCCTGAAACTGTAGAAAAGTAGTACCGCAAACCGTTTGCAATGAGATTGGTTGCGATATAAGGAGTTGCCTGTTGTATCTGCTTATTTTTTCATATAAAAAATTGATAGATAACATAGCACAGTATGCCCAAGTATATCAGTCACCAGATAGCAAATGCTCGTCCGGCTGGTGTTGCTATGGATTCGCCTGTTCTCCTTGCTAGGTCAGATACGGCAATGTCACCAAAATAGCCAGCTTGAGAAAAGTAGTTCATGACTGCTATAAACGGCAATGTTAATGCTACCAAGATTTGCATAATAGGATCTGTAGTGATAAATGATGCTATAAGTATACTGATATTGATTGACGTAGTCAATTGGTCTTTGGACTCTATGCTTGTAATACTATGTGATTCTTTTACAAGTAATGCGATATTACTTTGTTTTCTGTGGTGATGAAATATATTGTCTTACTTCTTACTTTGATAGTTGTTGCATTTGGTGTCAAAGGTAGTACTCATGCTCAAGACCTGAACCAAATTTCTGCGCTATCTGGAATCAATGCTGATGTAGATATCACTTTCCCATCCATGGATAATGTTCTTGCAGACAGGGCTTTGGCTAACTTTATTGCTAGACACGTCAGGACATTTAAGAATGAAGTGCGCAGGGCAGCTATAGCAACTGGTAGTGTGTGATCTCTTTCTATAGATTGCAAGATGGTCAATGCCACAGGTAGTATACATAGCGTACTATGCGATGTACAACGTTATGTGATAGGTACAAGAGGTGAGTATGATCTTCGTGCGTTTACTGTCCGTGGTCAGACTGGAACCGTATTGACGTTGTGAGATCTGTTGAGTGTGAATAGGATCCTACGTATGAAGCGCAATATATACAATCACCTAGTATATACTCTGCAAGCCATAGATGACGTGAGCCAGAAACGTATCAAAGATGCAGTAAGTAGTATTGATGCTCACTATAACTTATTCACAATGCATTTTGAGCGCAAACCAAGTATCATCCTCTATATCACTATACCTTGATTTGACCGCCCTCAGCGAGTAAGAGTTAGTTACCCAGAAGGTAAAATTATGAAATAAGCTGAAATATAAG
>JBAYVQ010000009.1:0-16375 GCA_041674565.1 Candidatus Absconditabacterales bacterium | reverse complement strand
TTTTTAAGCAGGTTGTGTGTACTTTTCTCGGATACTCGCCACAAGATTCGTAAGCATGGCTGCATGCTCTGGAAAGTGGCCCATATTGTCTTCCACGAATGTAATGTCTTCTTGCACTTGCCGATAATCAGAATCGCCACGTAAAGCTATTTGCAAACGAGTCACCACCGCTTGCATAGTGGCGATATCGGGAACAGATGTGGTGTACTTTTCCCGCACTTGAGCGATCAGACCGCGGATTTGAGGCTCTGATTCGCCCACATCTGCAGCATGTTGCTGCAGAAAGAGCTCAATCGTCTCAATATGTTGCGAGACGATTGAGGGGTCTGCGTTAGTCACTAAGCACTCCTGCAAAAATTGCAAAGATTTCTGAGCCTCATCCAGGTCGACGGGACGGGACGTAGATTTCTTACGCCGCCCAAACGACGGGATCTTGAAGCCAGGCCTCTTGATGTCTGGAAGCCTCCCTTTCTTTTTGAGCCAGAAAACAAGCCCAGCACCAAGGATAAGGATGATGATCCACACCAACCAGCCACCTATGCCGCTACCACCCTTGGAAGATTTTGATCCAGAGGGCGTGTAGGTGGGCGCAGGGCTTTGTCGCGATGGTGTAGGACCGTAAGTCACGGGAGCAGGAGCCGACGGATTTGCCAACTCTGCCACTTCATTGCCCAACGGCGTGTCGGGCATTTTTTGTTTCCGAAGTCGTGCGATCAACTGATCGTACTCCTGCGTATGAAAACCAGCCATCTCATGCAATACGATGGCCGCATCGTTGCTCTTGATGGGGACAATGGTCTTGTCCCATACCCCAGTGCGCAGAGACAATATGGCTATAATCAAAGGTATACCAAGGCGTACCAAAAGGTTACGAAAGAACCAATTGACGGAACTCTGCCAGCCAGCTTCTTCACCTCTACGGTTCACAGGTACATCATTGATAACTTTTATTCTGTCGTCCCAAGTAGTGAATGCCCAAAAGACAAAGAAGGACAAAGCAACGCCTAGTATAACGTACACGTGCATGGTTGCAGCAGATTGGTACGTAACCTCTGTGGTAGCAATATTGGCACCAGTCCACTTGATGACTGGCACTAATAAATGCAGTAAGCCCTCGAGGAATACAACCATGAAGGAAGAGACAGGCAAAAACGCTACGCCTTCCTCCAGACCAGCTGGTATCACAGTGCCAGGGTTGTGACTATACCACCACCACGGAAAAGTAGTAAGCAGCAAAAGGTAGAGAATCGCCGGAATAAGCGTCAGGCTATCAATCCCCCAGAAGCCAAATGAGGTAGCTCCTTTCTTTACTTTCTCTGCGAATTCATCGTCCGTTTGGATACGGAGCAGGAGCCTATTCACAAAGAGATTCAACCATATGCCGTATTTCAGACCGATATTGATCAGCCCTACCAATACGAACAATCCAGCCGCCATCATAGATAGCTTGCCGAAAAACATCAATAGAAACACAGCGCCAAAGTAGACGCCATATTTGACGAGTGATTTCATAATTTTTTTGTTTTAGTTTGAACAATATATTTTCGAATTCGTCGTTCCACGTGACTTTTTGTGTACCACAAAACCGTGGAACTTCGGAAGTATGGTAAAGAACGATCACCGCCTCTATAACATTTTATTCAAAAAATGCAATAGTAATTATATATATAATCAGATTATACAAATATTGAGACGATTAGTGTAATGAAAATAATATATAATATATACTTGACATTGTTTATATATAAATTATCTGATGGGCAAATTTATTCACTGCCCTAACGGATAATGAGTCAACTGTTTAATAAATTTGGTATATTACGCAAGACTTACCAAAACGTAAGTACTCAAGATGCGAAATACCAAGCCATGTCTGAACTTCTAGCAAGCGATCCTCTTTTTGCGGGTAATGTGCATGAACAACTCATTGATACACTAATGACCTACAGCGTTACACGAGATAGTAAGCAAGAGCAAAATCTAGGTATGATACATCTTGAACAAGCTCTCAAAAACTCCACCATGACAATGGAGCAAAGATGGAACTATGCTGAGCAACTACTAGGTATCACCCTCAATGAAGATCAAAAAATGAGTATTCAAAAAGCTCACAATCTCTTCCCTGATGTAAATTTTCGAGAACTCAGCGCAAAACAAAGATGACTCATCAAGAATGAGCTTGGAGAGTATTTTAGTACAGAACAAAAAGAGTTACTCGTATACCATATCGTTTGTGGATCAGCAACCTGACGAATAGTTGCACTATTGCTTGCTGTTTGTTTAGGAGCATGAGCAATGTTATATTTTAGTCAAGACGAGGAACTAAAACCTGCACCAGTAGAACCTCAAGTGACAGAGATCGAAGGACAAAATCGAACCATGGACCTAGCCTCAGTTATCCAACAGTTATCAAGAAAACGTGGCAACTCGTATGTCCATGTAGACGATCTCTCCGATAGGTTACCTTCCTCTATGGTGGTAGATTATGATCAAGGCAAGGACGGTAATTTGGGACGGAAGGCTATGAGGTGGATCGATAAACAAACTGGTCGCAACGAAGCTACCTATCAAGCAACCTCTCCGTTCAAATGTCATTTTGGGTTTAACTCCAAAGATACCAAATCCTGGTCCATAAGCGGCAAAGTAACAGCAAAAGATGAGATAGCTTATGTAGATATCAGTAACGTGGCATGAGTTGTTGTCAAGGATCTCGACTTCCTGGTAGATGAACAAACCAAAGAAATAGATTATTGGGACAATATGCCTCAAACAACTAAAGATGCTCTGCGTAGACAAGCTAGAGACAACAGCCTTAAGCCATTCACAAAAGATTTCCTCATACCAGCCATGATTTTTCAAGATAGTGTTGCATCCAAGTTTGCAGAAAAGTCAGCATTGGTAATTTGCGAAACGTATTTACTTGGTCTAGAGAGACTTACAGGTAAATGAATTGACGCAAATGTTACCTTCAGGTTCGTATTTCCCAAGTTAGAAGACAAGTACTTCAAAGGAGCCCAGTATATCGTCAATCCTGATTGGACCCATCTTGGACTGGCAGGAAACGAAGGAGACGAGAGACACATTACCGTAAGAGTCTGGAGATGAGCTAGTGATCAAGACTTTCAAACTGCCATAACAAGCAATGTGCTCCATACACAATGACTCAAATTTATGGATTAATATTATACCATAATCTGATTTATATTGCATCACGCCGTATCATGAACAAAAACTTAGCACTGTGAGCCATTGTATTATCTTTGGCAGCAGCAGCTTGCAGTGACCCACAAATAGAGACAGTAGGCACCAAGCGTAATTCGCAAGAATACAAATCCGCAACGACCCGCCAACTGCATTTCGAGCTGCAATGAAATGTACTTACCGCACCCCACTATCCATACATGAGCCAAATACAAGAGCAAGTAAGGGCTGTCATGACACAACAGGGACGGCAAGCATGTGACGTGAACGTGATCGAGACACTTGATCCGAGAAGTTTGAATAGTAATGGAGAATTGATACTAGAGACTGATACTTTCGCACGTATCAATGCAACGATAGCCTGATACGTTCCGCAACAATAAGAATAAGAAAATAAATGTAAAAAAGATATATGTCTTCATCAAAAAAGGACATATATCTTTTTGTAAATCAAAGAATACAATTACCTTATATTATGATCTGTTATGAAGATAGTGACGATTAGTTTATGACTCTTCCATTAGTAACCTTATCTACAAGTCACATTTTTATCAACAATGGTTCAATCTCCTCTTCTACTGTTTTCTCATGAAGACCCATTTTGATAGCAATGGTCTTGAGTCACAGTGGCTTACCAGCTCACTGCAATACGTCCAAATAAGCCTGATGCAGTGGTGTTAGACCACCCTCTTGCGCCTTATTTCGATCAGTAAATTGATCGATAATGGCAGCGCTGAGGGTAAGATGCTGGTGATGCGCAGTAAGATAATCAAACATCCTGACACATCCATTGTGCAACTCTCTAGGTACGTTTTCCAAAATTCTTGAAAATCTAGCAATATCCAAAGGCTCAAAAGACATCCCTAATTTCTTCAAATAGTATCAGACTATCCTTTGTTTTTCAGTATCGGTATAATCCACAAAATGGAATCTGTAAATGAATCTTGACTTCAAAGGTTTACTCAAACTGTCTGATTTGGTGGTAGCGCCTATAAGAGTAAAGGGCTGTATGGGTATCCTCACATGTCAGCCATCTGGCATCACCATATCAATCACAAAATCCTCCATAGCCGTATACAGCATCTCTTCGATCTTGGGTATCAAGCGGTGTATCTCATCAATAAACAAGATATCTCACTCTTGCAATGTATTGAGCAAAGAAATAATATCGGCTGGCTTATTGATGGCATAAGCAGTGACGACTTTGCAGTGTGCTCACAATTCATGTGCAATAATCTGAGCCAGCGTCGTTTTACCATATCACGCAGGTCCAAGCAAAAGCATATGTCCTAGCGGGTGTCATCATTTCTGACTAGAGGAAATAGCAGTCTTGATAACTCTAACCGAGTCCTCTTGACCAACAAAATCACCAAACGAAATGGGTCTATGTTCATTTTTGTATTTTTGTTGAGTAGTAGTGTCAATTTTTTTAACCTGCATAGTGCTCAAAAACTCACAATAAAAGCTGTGCATGTTGGAAAACATGCTTTGAGTCAACAATCAAATGTAGTTATATCAGCAAACTTATCAATGCAATTGTAAACGAGCAATATCGCACACACTTCTATACACATGTCCAGTAAATCGTATTTCTATAGTTCAAGATAAGGGTCAAGAAATCGCATTTTTTGGACCTGTTGAGTATCATGAAAGTATGGAACACAAAAGCATATCTCACTATTTCATACAAATAGGGTTGCTGTGCGGCGTTATGTCGACCATTTTTTTGTTAGGAAATTCCGAACCAGTGCTAGATACCTGAAATATAGAGCTCACGACAAATCCAACTCAAGTTATCAGTACCACCTATTATGACACCACAAATCAAAATCAAGAAAACAATACAGGCGATTCATGATCGGAAACACAAACGTGAATTGTCTTGCATACGGGTCTACAAGAGGAGATAAACACTGGAGTAGAGCTTACTACTGGTCAAGAGCAAGCCGAATCATACCTGCAGTCGTGAAACGATACACAATCATCATGAGTAGTAGTGGCGGAAATAGTAACATACGATGCTACCCCAATAAACGATGCCGCAGTGAGTCCCTCAACAAGTGGTGAAAGTATTTCAACAGGCACTAAAGATGTCGTGCACCATACACAACAAGCAAGTGTCAGTAACGACGTCTCCTATATACCAGAGATAGTACAAGTGCCCGTAGATTTGTTGAGTATACTAAGAGCACCAAGAATGCGACAATACAAACCAGGAGCGCATGTTGGCAATCCTGAAGACTCAGGATATATCATGTATTCACCATCCGACCTCATGCCACTGGCATATGAAGGTCTCGTAGCAGCAGCTTTTCCAGAAAATAGCACAGGCATCAAAGAGCTATTTATAGGTACTGATGTGTTTTATAGATCGTACGATAATCAGATTCAAGTAAAATTGCCCGAAGATCTTAGTATCCAAACACTAGACGGCAAACCATTTAGCACTCAAGAATTTGATCTTGAATCACTAGAAGGTAGAGAAGTAGTAGCAACTATACAAAAATACGATCGCAATACCGATACTTACACTACACTAGATGACATACCAGTTGCAACAAGTGATTGAAAAGAATTTCACTTTGGAGTTTCTGGAGAGCATCTTATATTTTCCAAACCGCTAGAGGTAAAAATATTTTCAAGTGCGCCCAATGGGACTTTGGTAGACATCATTGCCAATCATGCGAATCAAGGACGGACTAAAGACGGACTAGCTACGGACCTTAGCACACATTGTGATTCTGGACATGCAACTATACCCTGAAGTATTACTACTGTTCAAGACAATACTATCACCTTCTACATCTGCGGCGCATCCACATTTGCACTGACTTATACGGGATGAGCAAATAACGATAACATGGCAGATGGAGGTTTCAAGGATAAGGCTGTAGAATTTCTTACTGGAACACACTTCCCCACATGATCAACCATAGATAGCCTGATTATTGGCATAGATCGAAGACCAATCGATGGAAGAGACCCAGCTAATCCAGGAGCTGGTACCTGTGCACCAGGAGACGTTTACTTTACGCTCACTCACAATACTGGTGGTACCTCCATGATATTGATAACATCAGGACAGCTTACTGATCCCAACGGCAACTGTCCAAGGGTATATACAAACTTCACAGATAATGGTACAAGTCCCATTACAGGACGGTATTATACTGGCTCGTTCAGACCTACCACTGGTCAAGCACTCGGCATATTCAACGGGCAAGCACCGTTTGGTAGCTGGATACTAAGAATGGGGGATACAAGCAACAACTCAGATGCTGTCATATTGTACGGCTTCACCATAACGATCGACGCAAGCACTGGTCAAAGTTCTAGTGGATATGTATGTATTCATTCGCCATCTTTCACTACTGGAACAGCATATACCTCGACTAGCACTACCTGAATATATGAAATAGATATATGATCATTTGAGTTAGAGGACCCAACCATGCCATATACCTGATACTACACCACGCTGACTGTAGCACCGCCAGTTTATAAGGCTCAAACAGGTATCACACTATCTACAGGGCACATGGAACGAAAAGCAACAGCAGTGGTACAACTTACTTGAATCCCCAATACCACGGTACGTATAGATACGTGACGGCTAACATACACATGAGTACAGGAACCTCCTAGGGTATTTATACTGAGAAATGATGGTGCATGAGCATGAAGAGTAGGAAGATGGCAATCCAATTTGCGAATTAGAATTACTATGCCACCGTACATGAAACCTTGATACTGGGCATCACAAATAACCTATACATTGTATTCAAATTAACTATATTACCCATCAACTTGCTATTTATATTGATACACATAATTTATGACTATTGCACGTATGAAAGTATTTACTATTGTATGACTCTTCGGCTTATTTTTGCTGTTTATTGTATGAGCTACCTTTGCTCAAGAGCGTAAGACAAATCTTGGAGAGGTTGTTGTAAGATTTTGTAATGACGCAAATGCCGCATGATGAACAAAGACTCTAGAAATTAGCACAGAGCCAAACAAAGAAGAAGAAATCTGCATGTACTTGGATAACTCATGACCCACGCCTGTCATCATTGGTGTCAATTTTGTAGACGGCACTCTCACCGCAGACGAAGATGCTAAAAAAGCATGTGAACCAGAAGGGTCAAATAAAAACTTCTGACAGTATGTAAAAATCGAGAGTACTGGATTCATCATTCAACCAAAGGGGACACTGCAGACCAAGGCAATCGCAAAGTTTCCGACAGGTGTAGCTGGCAGAATCAATGGATGTGTGACATATTACATCATTGATGACCAGGCAACAGGCGCAGACCAAGGGATGTTCAGGATCTTATCTAGAAGAGCAAATTTTATTGACGTATTTGTTTCTTGAACAATAGTATTTGATGTCCAGTATCGTGCTGCGAATAATCCAAGTTTTCCAAATATATGACGCAGCGAAAACGTAGGTTTATATATGCACCCCATCAGTAAACTTTACAATCTAAAATCTGAGATCACAAATAGCTGAAATATCCCTTCCTTATCTACCATAAGCTGAAGTGTTAGTTGATGGTTTGGGCGGGTACGCGATACGATACTAGCAAAGCAGGTAAAAATACCAGCAAAACAAGACTCAGTATATGAATATGAATTACCTCGATGGGTAGAGTACGGAGGACCAGTGACAGTAACTCTGCATGCCATAGACACACCAGAGCTACCAGAATGAGCAAGTAGTACAGCATTAAGGCCCGTTGAACGTGAATTTGCTGTATCTGCATTCATTTTGCCACGATGGATTATTGGCGCCCTTGCTATTCTTTTGGGTCTCATCGCATATAGTTTAAGAAAATGAAACAGGTAACACGGGATACAGAAAAAACAAAAAAACAGTGATTATTGCATATAAGCATAATCTGACTGACATATATTTTTGTTATACGATTTTTTTCCAGTACTATCTGATACGCAAGTCCACTGGGACAAACAGCAAACTGCCCTAGCCAATATGCGTCTTGCAATACGCAAATACGTGTCAACCTCTACAATTCCTATTCCTGAATGATCAAGATCAATACAGGATTTACCAGTCATTGGATTGTGATAGGAAATCAGCTTCGAGCATGAACTAGCTCTATCATAGTAGATGTCTCTGCAACTGCATCTTGTGATTATATACTATCTTGATCAGATAATGGAACGACTGGAGCTGGTCTAGGCATCTATACCAACAGCAACCTGACTCCTCTCAATCAAGAAAAGATCTATCTACTTCAAGCGTTATACAACAGCAATGGAGAATTTTTGCGATCCAATACGGTTAGCATAGGTATTGACCTAAGTCCTCCAAGTATACCTATGAGCAGTAACATACCAAACGATACTACAGTTACAACTCCTATCATAGGTTTACAACGGACTGACAGTATTGATGTAGGTGTATGACTGTATGGATATCTCGTCTACATTTCTCTCAATCCATCTTTTGCTGGCGCCATACCGCTATTTACTACATCTCATTTTATTTCTATTTTGTGAGAAGATCTACCAAGAGCAACTATCTTTTATAAGATTGTAGCAGTGGATCATTTGGGACATAGATCATCATCATCCACGTACTACTTTCATCATCATGAACGTACGCACGTTGTGCTACCATGATGAAGCGCCTTTGTGCCACAGGATCTCACAGGTATTACCTGAAGCCTGATAGCAAACACGCAACAAACAGGAAACATAGTGCCGCTCAAGCGTACTATATCACCAAAATACAGCCACAGCAAAGATACTATCTACACCTATGTCTTTCAGGATATCACATATCCAGAGCAAGTCACCGTAGCCAGAAAATATTTTTATCAATATCTCATAGATAATTTCTTACAGTACCCCGTCAAGAACCGAATACTACCAAAAATGCTGCCAAAAAACGGAGCAGACAGGACCTTGTTTTTGCAAGCACACCCAGAAATAGTCCCTCTGAGTGAAACAACTATACAGGAAATTATAGTTTCATACCAGCCAAATCCACAAGTACTTATTCAGATTATTATTTATCTTACCTTGCTAGAAACCTTATACTGGATCATTAGCTTCACAAAAACAACAAAGTAGTTGACAAATATAGATTAGTGACTATAATATGTAGTAATATTTATATTATTATAGTGCACGGCCTTATGAAAAAGTTCTTTGGCTTCCTAATATTGGGTTTACTTTGCATAGGGTGAGCAGCTTTCGCGGGAACATGATGTGTATCAGGAGGTACTTGTAGCACGACAACCACAGTACGCGTAACTATATCGTGATGAAATATCTGTATTGGTAGTAGTGGTGTGTTCGATTTTGGTAATTTTATGGTTTCATCTTTCGAACAAACGGTTAGTGGTGCTTTTGCCACAGGATATTTCTTTGTAGACGATCTCAAGGGAGCAGATAGCGGATACTATACTACCGTACAGATGTCCGGTCATCTGGTCGTCAGTGGTTGATCAGCAGTGATCTCGTGATCCAATGTTTATCTTAGGACAAGTTCTGCTACTCCAACTCTCCTGCAAGGACAACCAAATGCAGGGGTAATCATACATGCGGCAGCGACCTGATTTCAATCACTAGATGCAGCAAGGCAACTGATTCTGAGAAACGTCTGAGCCAACAATGGGGTCATAAGCATGTACTGAACATTGCCACTTATGCAATTAGTTATACCAGCATATCAGCCAGTCTGAGTCTACGTGGGCACAATGGTCTTTACCCTGTATGAGAATTAGTTCATTCATTATATATAATATAGTCTGAAATATATCGTATCAGATCTCCCAGTAGGGGGATTTTTTGAAATATCCAAACAAAACAGAAAGAGTCTTAATATTTGACAAAACAATACTTTATATATAAAATATATAACAAATGATTTATAAGATATGTGATATGTGATGAGAAAATTACTCGGTCTCGCAATACTCACACTGATTCTCATAGGAGGAGGTGTAGCTTTTGCAGGTACTTGATGTATATCAGATGGTGTATGTGATACAACGACGTCAGTAAGTGTGAGTATTACAGGAGGAACATTGTGTATAGGAAGTAGTGGTGCATTCAACTTTGGTACATATCAAGTCTCCGCGTCCTCCCAAACCGTAACAGGATCATTTGCAACAGGATACTTTTATGTGGATGATCTCAAGGGAGCAGACAGCGGATACTATACCACAGTACAGATGTCTGGTCATTTGATGGGAACAGGATGAATAGTAATATCCTGATCCAATGTATATATGCAAAGTTCTACTACTCCAACATTGCTGAACGGACGTGCTAACGCCAGAGTAATTGTACGATGAGGTATGGCCAGTTTTCAATCATTGGACAGCGCGAGACAATTGATTCTTAGAAGTGGAGCGGCAAATTTATGACTACTAAGTATGTATGGAGTACTACCAACCATGCAATTGGTCATACCAGCATATCAACCAGTAGGAACCTATCTAGGTACACTGGTATACACCCTATACGAAAACTAAGTCGGACACTTAGGATAAGAAATTTCGCTACATAAAAAATTCACATACCTTGTGAATTTTTTATGTATAAAAAATACTGATATTGGATAGTCAATAGACAAAACCTCGTTTGCCCACAGCAGTTGAATGAAAGTTGACACAACGCAGATCGTAGTATATAAATAAAGAGATCATATGTGTTATAGTAGCCATGAACAATATAAAAAAGGTATTTACTAGTATTGTACTCTGACTGGGACTTCGAGGAGGAATTGTTTTTGCAGATACCTGATGTCTCTCATGATCATCTTGCACTATACTGACAAGCTGGACATTTTATGTTGAAAGCGGGGCGCTTTGTATCGGCAGTGAGTGATCTTTTGCCTTTGGAGCACACACGGTCTCAGCATCTTCTCAAGTTATAACCTGAACATTCACAGAGTATTTTCGTGTCGATGATTTAAAATTAGCCTACAGCGGATACTATACTACCGTACAAATGTCTGGTCATCTCATTGGTACAGGTTGAGAAGCCATCTCATGATCCAATGTTTATATGAAAACTCCGTCCCTCAATCCAGATTTTCTTGACGGTTATACACTCAGTGGGGTCACTATACATACGGGTATGTCCAGCTTCCAGTCACTGGATACAGCAAGACAACTAATACTAAGGAATCCTGGCACCGTCACAGGAAGTATAGGTTCTTATGGGACTATCCCAGAAATGCAGCTTATATTGCCACCATATCAAGCAGTATGAACATACAATGGTACATTGGTATTTACCCTCTACGAAAATGCTTAATAAAGTTTTATTCATATAAGTCATGTATACACAATAATATACAATAAGTGTCAATTCTTAGAGACGGAAAACATCAGTTTAAAACCGCTATGTTTGAAAAACAGCAACGCTATGGGTATCATTGCAATACATTGATTTACAGAGTGTGAAGGCAAGTAGATATGAAACGATGGTTAACGAGCATTATATTATGGCTACTATGTATGTGAGGGATCACCTTCGCAGGTACCTGATGTATATCAGATGGTGTATGTGATACAACCACGACCGTGAGCGTTACCGTTTCTTGATGAACATTGTGTATAGGAAGTAGTGGCGCAATGAATCTTGGTACATTTAATGCATCAGCGTCTTCTCAGACAGTAACAGGTGCTTTTGTGACAGGATATTTTTATGTAGATGATCTCAAAGGAGCGGATAGCGGATACTATACAACTGTGCAGATATCAGGTCATATGGTAGGGACAGGATGAGCAGTAATATCATGATCCAATGTCTATATGCAAAGTTCTACTACCCCAACCTTGCTGAACGGACGTGCTAATCCTAGAGTAATTGTGCGAGCAGGCATGGCGAGTTTCCAATCGCTCGATACGCCAAGACAACTCATACTGAGAAGTGGAGCGAACAATCAGGGATTGTTGAGTATGTACGGAGTACTTCCTACAGTACAGGTAATCATACCAGCCTATACTCCAGTGGGCACGTATATAGGCACCATAGTATATACGCTCTACCAAAATTAAATCTACTTACATTATTGATACAAAAAAATCAGCGATATCGCTGATTTTTTTGTATCAATAACTATTTCAGATTATCGTATATACAGCATATTATTGTATTTTTCTTCTCATGAATGCTGGAGTCTCTAGATCTTCTGATGATTTTTGTGGTTCAGAGGGCTGATTGAATGGAGAGTTAGCATTAGTATTATTGTTATTGTTACTATTGTAGTTGCCAGTATTGGAACTACTTGCATGATGACCACTGCCAGAAAAACTATTCATAAGATTCCTGTCTCTACTTCACATATTATCTTCCTTCAACAACTTATTTACAAAATCTTCACCGCCACTTCTGACCTTTCTGCCAGTCCAGTCTCTTGAAGGAGATTTGGATAAAGTATCACCTGTCTCTCATTGGAATCCAGTAGCAATGATAGTTATTTTTATTTCATCATCACCATAGTCCTCATCTATCGTCATTCCCCAAATGATTCTTGCATCAGGGTCTGCAATCTCTTCTACGATACTAGCGGCCTCTCTTACTTCCATAGGAGTGACACTATTTCCACCCGTCACAGCAAAGATAATATTTTTTGCTCCTGTTAGTCTATTTTCCATCAAAGGATTATCAATAGCTTTCCTAGCTGCTTCTACCGCTCTATTCTCTCCTTCTCCATAACCAATACCCAACAGTGCATTACCGCTGTTACTCAATATCACCTTCACATCAGCAAAGTCGATATTGATAAGTCATGGCTTGATAATAAGATCAGTAATACCTTGTACGCCCAATCTCAATATTTTATCAATCATCAAGAATGCTTGATTGAATGTTGTCTTCTTATCTACAATATTGAATATCTTATCATTTGGTATCACAATGAGTGTGTCCACAGACTGCTTCATCTTTTCGATACCATCAATAGCATTAGCAAATCTACTATTTCACTCAAATGAAAATGGTTTAGTGACAACACCAACAGTCAAGATACCCATCTCCTTAGCGATAGCACCAATAACTGGAGCCGCTCCCGTACCAGTACCTCATCACATACCAGCAGTAATGAATAGCATATCCGTGCCAGTAAGCATCCTCTTGATATCCTCTGCTGACTCCTCTGCTGCTTTGCGACCATTTTCAGGATTTGCACCAGCACCAAGTCATCTGGTAACATTGATACCGATATTCAACTGACTATGAGCTGGATTGTTAGCCAAAGCCTGTGCATCAGTATTCACTGCCACAAATTCTACTCATTCAAGTCTATCAAGCACCATTCTTGTGATAGTATTGCAACCAGCACCACCGACACCAAATACTTTGATGCGTGCGCCTGGAACGAAATCTGGAGTGAATTCTGTAATTGCCATGTCGTAGTTGTAGTTTAATGGGTAAAAGTGGATTTTTAATACTATGCCAGTTTGATATATGTATTGATAAGCTGATAACTATTAGTTTCGATTTGGTACTTTGAATGCTTTTTGCAAAACTTTATCACGTATTGATGGATCAGATAGTACGCTATGTACACGTTTCGCTCCATATTGTATCAAATAGTCTCTTGTGAGATAAACATGATTGTCGATACCATACATGGCTTGATTATTATCCAGTGTACGTCTTAGCTCTTCAGACACATGCAGTGGCATAAGTATATGACAAGCGGCGGGATTGATATCTTGTATTTCGCAACTATCGATAAACTTACTCTCATCAAATCATATCTGCGTATCGATACATAATCCTACAGGCTTCAGCAATAACGTTTCTAAGTCATTTTTGATGGTACCTCACTTGGATCGTCATGCACTGCTAGCTATTTTCTCAGACTTTATCTCGAGAGTATCAATGATGTCTTGCAAATTGCGACATCACAGCTGTCCCATTGATACAATACCTTGATCAGAAAACATAGTAAGAGCAAGTTTGATTGGTACCACAAAGTGTTCTGGCGATTCTTTTGGAGTTAATTTATAAATATGAGTTCCCACGACATCCTCTATTGTAGCTCTTGAGACACTTTGCCACATCGTACCATTGCATAGTAAGTAAATACTAGAATACCTCTTTGAGGAACTTCCATATGTCTTTCGCCCAGCCAAAACCAATACTCAATTTAAATTTATTTGCTACATCAGAATATTTTTCACTATACACATACAATCCCATGGTATTGAGGAACTGTAGATGATTGCCAAGCTCTCCTACATGCAGTTGTTTATTTTTTGCAAAGAATGTTGCCAATCTAAATGTCTCTTTTGCGAGCCCATCTGCTCCTTTCATTCTCGCTCCTCCACCCATCAACAGTATTCATCATGGTAGTCTACCGTCTTTGCCAGCAGCAACTAGTCTGTCATTTATTTTTTCAAATATTTCCAAGTATCTTGAACCTATAATTTCTTCCAAAAATTTCACATCCAATTGGTCATCTTTTGTTGCTTCATCCTCCGTAATCATGCCGTAATCTACTTTCAAATTTTCTGCTTCTCTCATATCAATCTGCATGCCGATGGAAATATCTTTAGTCACATCTTCTCCGCCAATAGGTATGACACCATACATAAACGGATTACCATCTTCATACATCACGTAACTCGTCTGATTATTCCCAATATCTATAAGTAATGTTCATAGATCTCTTGCATCGTAATCTAGTACCAATTCGCTTGCACCCAAAATATTAGGGATGATATCTACGATGTTCAATTGCAACTGATTGGCTAGCTCTACGATAGATTGATAGAAGTGCTTGGGTATATAAAATACGTCTACTATCAACTCCAGCTTTTTACCTACCATACCCAATGGTTCAGTAGTCTTGATCTCGTCATCAATAAGTCGATAGACAGGATTTATTTTGAGTGTCTCGTAATTAGCTCTCTCTGATATTTCAGAGATAACTTTCATAAGATGTTGGACATCTTCATGCGATATTTTCTCACCCATCACTCTCATATTCTCAGCAAATCTCATGACGTGCATTTCTGGATGCGATATCCCTATATAGGCATCGTCAATAAAGTCACCGCCGAGCTTTGTATTGAAAGTTTTGATGACCTCTGTCATGCTTTCTACAAGTGCAGCACTATCCAGGACTTTGCCCTTTCTAATTCATTTTGTCTTTACCAAGTCTTTCACCAAGACAGTGGTTCTGTTGTCTTCGACACCAAAGACAACTCATTTCACATATCAGTTTCCTAAGTCAAAAATAGTTTTGATCTTTTGCATCTCATGACAATAAATGATAATCAGACTACGAACATGGCACGCTTACCAAGCGTAGGCTACAAACATATTTTGCTTACAATTGCGTAGCTCGCCTTGTATTGATTTGAGTATCCATTGCAAGTGAAATTGACAATTTACTGATAACTATAAGTTATCACTGCCAAGATTGCTATTTTGTTGTACTCATTGTGCGATACCTTTCATAATAATATGGAATGCAAGCGCCCAGAGAGCATTTTTACTTGCATTGAATTGCCAGGAAATTAGTATACAGACCATGATGCTTCTGTAGTTCAACGGATAGAATAGGCCCGTCCTAAGGGTTAGATGGTGGTTCGATTCCTCCCAGGAGCAAATATACTATAGCCAGCACAAAACTTGTTTACAAATATACTAATACTATATGAAAAAAATAATCTGACTATTCATAATTGGAATAATAGTCTATACACCATCATACATTACATTAGCTCAGGATGCCACAAGCGTTATTAACGATCAATGTCAAAAAAAATGTGAATCACTTATATGTAGTGATGAGACGTGCACACCTGATGATTATGAGAATTGCGACAATTCATGCAAAGCAGAAAAACAAGCAGAGTACAACAGATGTAAACAAGTTAATACAGAAAAAGACTGCTTGTGTATTCTAAACTGAGGCATAAAGTTGAATACTAACTTCCCCTTTATCGGTAGGTGTATCGAAAAGTCTAGTGACGGAAAAGCAATAGCAGGCATAGCAGGGGTATTTACCAATATCCTCATGACCTTGATTATCACTATATGATTTGGTATGGTCATACGAGGTGGTGTACAGTTTGCCATGAATAAACCGGCGGAATGAAAAAAAACCATTATGAATGTCGTCATTGCATTTGCTGCCCTAGGGTCTTTGGGCATCATACTCAGACTCATC
>JBAYVQ010000008.1:0-16646 GCA_041674565.1 Candidatus Absconditabacterales bacterium | reverse complement strand
TTCAATGAAAGTGGTGATGGTAAATTACGAGTTCTTAGGTAGAGCTTGTTTATCCAACGCAGTACCGTTGACGAGTATGATGACTTGCTCTACGCCAAGTTGTTTGTATGTTGCTGCAAATGTTTCTTGTAGTCTGGACAGATCACATTCTCCATCAAGACGTAAGGTACCCGTAAGATTAACGGTCAGAGTCTTGTCTTGAAGTTCGTAACTATAAAAGGTGAGATCGGTTTGAATCTTTCGTGGATTGCTCAATTGAGCTGGTGCAGCATCGTAGGTCCTCAACAAATCCCATATTCCCAAAAACTTGTCAGCTTCTGCGATATCGGAACTAACGGGCACTGCAGCCACGAAATCATTGCAGGCGATACTTACCTTATCTCCTGTGTAGCTTGCTGCAACTTCAGCGCTTACTATTTGGTAGATATTGATTTGAGAAATCACTGCTGGACTTGGTGTTTTGGGCGGATTGGATGATGCAGGACCACCGCGCAAGGCACAGCCAGAAACTACCAAAACAAGTGCCAACGTAGCGAGTACGTATTTCATGAAAGAAGAAAGAGATGGTAAATAATCTGACGAAATTAGTTCAAGAATGCCATCTGTAATAATTTAATAATGGCGTAACTCAAGGATATGATCAAAATTCCTATTGCAGCATTTTTGATGTAACCAGGTCACTTTTTGGGATCACCAAATCCTAGTGCGAATCCAGCATATTGATAGCCAGCTCGGATCACAAAGGCAGACCCGATAACAAGCGCCAATTGCATCATGAATCTGAGTGCATATACTCCTATTTGTAAGATACTACTTCGTGAAAATACGCCAGCTCTAATCTGACCTCCAAGATCTCCCTGTAGTTCTTTTGCTCATTTGTTGTACTTATCCCAAAAATCCTCCTCTGGTTTTACTTTGCGTAGTCATTCGGCAATGCCGTCTGCCTTTTGTTCATTATTGCTCTCAGGAATGAGTTGAAAACTATTGTTTGCGTATGACAAACTGCTGGATACGCCAAGTAACCACACACCAAAACAAAGTACAAGAAACTTTTTGATCATACGGTTTCAGCTTATAAATACATAATTATAATCAGAACTGTATTATTATTCAAGTACTGTTTTTTCTACAGTTATAGTGGTGCGTCTAAATAATTTATGTTGGATGGCGGCGCCTATGATGAGATACGCTAAAAATCCATAAAAATAGAACAAAATGATGAAGAAAGGATAGAGAAAGAGCCCTATCAAGATAATCAATCCGACTTTGATATTGGAATTTGTGTAGATATCGTGGATCCTGTTGGTGACCAAACCACATATTTCTTGATTGATTTCCTGTTGGTCTTTGATGCTACCTTGGATCTCTTCTTGGTATCCTTTGATTTTACCCAGTAAACTATGGAGCGTGGGATGTTCGTCGCCAATTTTATTGGCAGTACGTCGTATTTTGTCTGATCGCGATAACTCAGTGGATGTGGCACGCTTTTCTGGTTTTTTTATCCAACTCGTGGCTTGCTGATAGTGACTGTAGATATCCTGACAATCCAAGGAAAGAGTGTAATTATCTGCGATAATCTGAGCCCCTACTGCAAATCCCAAAAAATACACCATATTGAATGCACCGTAGATGCAGTATCCTCGTGCCTTGAAACGCAGTATCTGATGCTGATGGTGGATGGTATCCCAAAAGGTGTATATAATACCACCCGCAAGGATGAAAAAACTCAGCGATCGATATCGATTCCTTGCGATCCCTACTATCATGGCGATGCATATGATAATAGCAATGATCCATTTTTTATAATGCGTTCGCACTCGTCCAGGACCGCTAGTCAGTGACCACAATAACAAACTAAGAAACAACACAAAGCCTGTGATTAGCCAATACGCTCCACCGATACCAAAAAAAGTTCCCAAAAAAACTATCAAGGATATGAAGAAGATGATTCATAATCAGAATGCTTTGGATGATGTTTGCATGTGCTTAACGAGTGAGTTTTGCTATATCTTTATCAATCGTCCTTTCGTACTTTTGTCCGTCGCTGGATTGTACTTTGATGCCTACGATGTCGTCTTGATGCAAATGGATCTGACTATCTTTTTGCTTTGCTTGAATGCGTTGACCAATAGACTGTGGGTCTTTTGCGGTAATTTCCATGATATGGAGATCACATACTCTTTCTAATTCTGGTACGAGGTCGTGCACAGCAGGCAAACCTACAGTTTCGTGAGTATGCTGTATGAGTTGAGCAAGATCAGTACTATCTTTACCGATAGTTTCTAGGATATTAGTGTCCAAGAGCTTATTACCATATTGTTGGTATAGTTTGTCTATAAGTTGATAAAGCTCCCGCAACTGTTGTTGTTTGTCTGGAGAAAGAGTCTGGATCGTGTGGATAAGTTGTGTATGGGACATAAGAGTTTCAAGTTATTAGTTAAAAGTTATTAGTTCTTCTGTGCCGTAGGGACGCACTTTTGTGCGTCCGTCATTGCGAGTTATGACGGGAATCATTTTGTGGTCATGGCGTGGCAATCTATATTGCACTGCTGTGGATTGCTTCGCTTCGCTCGCAATGACGAGCAGGGATATATGGTAATACGTCCAATGATAATTTTTTTGTCAACATTCTCAATCGTTTGGTGGTGTCTGATTATTTCTTATCAATCAAGCTGTGTTTGACGGTCTTGAGAAGCGGTAAGATAGGTCGAGCGTAGTTGAGTGGGTAGCTGAAAAAGTGGACAACATACTTGAAAAAGTCTCATACTTCTACCAATCCTGAACGAAACATGTAGTTGTAGTACTCTAGTGAAAAGGGGTGAAAGCTAATCCAGTCTGCTGGTTTGTTTGTCCCTGCGAAGTGCAAGATAACAGGATTGGTGACCGCCTGGGTTATCAGAGTTTGTTCATACCCAAGGCTACTGCTATCAAAATCATACAAATGGAACCACACTGGCGTGGTATTGTATTGCGGTGCTAGAGTGAGGATGTGCTCGCGACATACGTAGTTGATACCGCATTGATCGCCCATGATGGGTTGCGTGCCTTGTAAGCCGTTGGGATAGGTGGCGCAAAAGTTGATGATAGTGCTAGATACGTTATTGTTTCTTCGTGCGGATATATTGATAAGTAGCACGCCAGCGTTGATATATTGGTTTACTTGGATGTTTTGCATGTGGCTGGTGAGCACGTTGGTAGCGACTCAGGCTACTCGGTGAGCGCTGATATCTGTATTGTAGAGGGCACCGATGTCGTCTCTGATTATCATATCTCCATCAAGATACAAGCACTTAGTAATTGTCTCTGGTAGTAGATTGGGTGTCAGAAGTCTGAAATAGGTGGTAAGAGGAAGATTGTTGTATACTTTGATACCCAGTTTAGCAAGGCTTGTTTCGTCGATAGGGTATCGGTTTAGTGTTACATTGGTGGTATTGACGAAATGACTGATGCTATCTCGCCCTATTTGGAAGGTCTCCTTTGCGTCTAGGGTGTGGATAATGTGTAACTGGATAGGGTATTGGTTGTGCGTAAGTAAGGAAAAAAGCATGACCATACACTGTTTCTGGAAATGTGTGTTGGCATCAATACAGATGACGAGATGTATGGGCTCGGACATGGTAGAGCTAAAAAGCTAAAAAGCGAAAAGGCTCAAGGGCTGAAGGCTCAAAGCTTAAGGCGGAAAGCTCAAGGCTGAAGGCGCAAACATTGTTTGTATGGCTTGATACATAGTTTTTGTGCTTGAGATTACAATGTTGAGCCCAATACTCATTTGATTTATCTGTGCATTACTGTATAATGGACTAACTGTTTTATTATTGTATGTACTATGAAGTTTGATGAATTATGATTGATTGCTCCTATACTAAAAGCCGTTTCAGAACAAGGTTACACTGTACCGACCCCTATCCAAGCCCAATCTATCCCAGTAGTACTGAGTGGTAAAGATGTATTTGGTTGTGCTCAAACGGGAACTGGCAAGACCGCTTCGTTCGCTATCCCTACCTTACAGATATTGTATAATCAGAAAGCAAATCGTCAGCCCATCCACAATGGTATTCAGACGCTCATCCTTACACCTACCAGAGAGCTCGCTATTCAGATTGGAGAAAGTTTTGCTGCGTATGGTAAATATACTGGTCTCAAACATACGGTGATTTTTGGTGGTGTATCTCAAGTCCCTCAGGTAAAAACTCTGCGTGCTGGAGTGGATATCTTGGTGGCAACGCCAGGAAGGTTGCTTGATCTGATGAATCAAAAGCACGTTAGTCTGGCAAGCTTGAAGATATTGATTTTGGATGAGGCGGATCGTATGTTGGATATGTGATTTATCCACGACGTAAAAAAGATCCTTTCCAAAGTCCCCAATAAAAGACAAACCTTATTTTTCTCGGCTACCATGCCTTCAGCAATCTTGGATCTCGCGAAAAATATCTTACACGACCCGGTCAAGATTACTGTCACGCCCGTGTCATCCACTGTAGAAATTATCCAACAACAACTGTATATGGTTGGTAAAACAGATAAAAAAAATCTGCTTATTCACTTATTGAAAGATCCTACTATCGAGAGTGCGATTGTATTCACCAAAACTAAACACGGTGCCAACAAAGTATCTGATGTGTTGGAAGCAGCAAATATCAAAGCCGCAGCGATCCATGGCAACAAATCTCAAAATGCGAGACAACTTGCTTTAGCAAATCTCAAAAGCAAAAAAATTAGAGTACTAGTGGCTACTGATATTGCGGCAAGAGGTATCGATATTGATCAACTTTCGCATGTATTTATTTTTGATATTCCTACCGAGCCAGAGACCTACGTGCATCGTATCGGAAGAACGGGCAGGGCAGGAGCTAGTGGTGTAGCGATCGTGTTTTGTGATCATGATGAAAAGAAATATCTGAACGATATCACTAAACTAATCAAACAAGAAATACCACTGATCAACGATCATCCTTACCCATTGATTCATACAAATAGTTCACATAGCCAGACTGCAGAGCGTGGTCCAAAATCCCATGAACCTAGAAGATCCTTTGGTAGACCGCAAGCTGACAGACCGTCTCGTGATTCCAGACCGCAAAGAGAGTGATGATCCGCGTCAAGACCTTCACAAGGTAGAGTACCAGACACAAGAGCACCGCGTGCTGCGCATCCATCAGAATCAAGAGCACCAAGATCGCAAGACACGAGATCGCCTTCTCGCCCATCTCATGGATGAAGATCTAGCGGATCCAGCGATAGACCATCGCGTGATGGCAGCGCTGCTAGAAAACCATTTAGAAGATAGTATAAGCTGAAGGCGGAAGGCTTAAAGCGAAAGGCTGAGTTACAAGTTTTTAGTTATAAGTTATAAGAACGCGCCATGGCGCGTTCTTTGTTGTTACAATATATGAAATTGTTCGTTAGATAACCCCGTGGCAAAGATTATTTTCTTGATGACTCATTTGGAGAGCGTATGTGATCCGTGACGAGGGATAGGCAATTTTTGTCCTGTTGCGGGATTGGCCCATAACTCATGTGATCACTTTCCCTCTCTGTCTTTTATGAATCAACATTTGCTGAGTTTTTTTGTGATATCAGCATAGGTATAATTCATAATACCCATTATACATCTAGCGTTATTGACGTAAAGTCGAGGGTATTTAGTTGAGATAAGTATTGTTTGCTTATAGTGCTTGTGTATACATGTCCTTGCATCATCTCATATACATGGAGGAGGTTTTGAAGTGTATCTTGTGGATTTTTACCTTGTGCAAAAACATTCTCGAATCATATCGCTTCGGCATAATACATATCTTTTTTTTCTTTTACCAACTTTACCTGCATTGTTTTGCAAACAGTGTTAATATGATTCATGAGTAATGGAGTCATCAATAAATGCAACATATTTCTGCTGACTCGTTTTGTAATTATTTAGTAATGCAAAGGCAAAGACAAAGTTGGGACAAATAAGCGAAAGGCTGAAAGCTTAAAGCGAAAGGCAAAAGGATATTTGTAGGGACGTATTTTTATACGTCCGTTTTTTGTCGTCGTATGGGTTTTCGTATATTTTTCTGTTTTTTTCGTAGATGAAAGAATTAATAGTGACGACGATTTATTTTGGCTGCTTGTATGAGAGTTGTTTATATTGATATGCAAAATATCCATAAGGGCATATGTAAGCTCGGATGGATCATAGATTGGGCGAAGTACTATAGATATATGAAGCAAAGATATGCTATTGATAGGCTTGTTATGTTTATATGATATGTAGAGACATATGTATGATTATATAATTATCTAAGAGATTGTGGCTATGAAATAGTATTCAAAGAAACAATGATACTTAAAAATCAACATATCAAAGGTAATGTAGATATAGATGTAGCTATATATGCTGTAGACGATCGACACATTGGGCTAACCAATCAATTTTTTCTAGCAACTGGAGACGGAGACTATAATTCTCTGGTGTATTACTTCGTACGCAAGGGAGCTATGTGAAAGGTATTTACTCCTTGATCTCAGGATACTTCTAGTTTATTAACCAAGGCAACTGGCAACTCTATAGTCGACCTTTCTAATCTTGAACATATTCTTTGAAAATAAAAGACCCACATGTGTGGGTCTTATGAGATATCACATGTCCATCTGGCATCATGGTATATCATTACTAACATGCCATCAATATAATCAAATATGTCAGAAAGGCAAAGACAAAGTTGGGACAAATAAGCTGAAGGCTAAAGAGCAGAAAAACAGAAAAGCAGAAAAGCGGAAGGGCGAAAGGGCTGGAAAATAAACCCTCCCCAACCCTCCCTTCACAGGGAGGGAGATTTCGCACTTTAGTCCATATTTTTCGTGAATGGGAAAATTATTCTATGGATCTTTTATAGTCTGTGGAAATATGACATGCAAAAAACACCAGCATTATTTGATAAACGAAATGAGAGAAAGAAAAGCTTGGAGTTTGTTGCTCGTGCGCAGACTGCTGACGCTGGTGAATTTTGGTGGTATCGGGAGTGAGTGAATGTGTGAAATGAGATAAGTAAAGATGGAAAATTCAAAAGAGTTGGTTTAGTTATCAAGAATAACCTTGGAAACGGGCTGATTCGGATATTACCACTGACTACTAAATATCATCAATGGATGGATAAATATTACATAGAGATAAGATGATATCAGAAATTTGATTGATTGAAACAATGCTGGGGTGTATTCAATCAGATAAAATTTATAGATAAAAAGAGGCTATTTTGTAAAGTCAGCGAAAAACGTGCTAAGCAAACCTTTTTGAAGTATATCATAAACAGATGCGTTGAGTTTTTGTTATAAAAAAATGCCTCGAAAGTGTTTCTCGAGGACAGCCGAAACATCGTGTGTTTCACAAGGATCATTGCTGATCGCATTATTACCAGTATAATCAAACATACCAGAAAGGCAAAGACAAAGTTGGGACAAATAAGCGCAAAGCTAAAGAGCAGAAAAGCGAAAAAGCTGAAAAGCCAAGTTGTAAGCTATCAAACGCACGGTGTGAATCCGTGAGCGAGACATGGATAGTAGTGGAAAACATAGGTTGGCGAGTTGGGTCCCGTCCGAAGGATGGGTAATCGCCAACTTCGTGAGATAAGCAATGATGGGGTCGCAAAACATAACACTGCGTTTGATGGGTCTTGGCGTTTATCCCGCAGTACTGCGGGAGTTACTTTTTGGACTCGTGCAAAAAGTAACATATAAGAATACATTGGATTGCTTCGCTTCGCTCGCAATGACGGAGACGTTAAGCAGATCCTTCGTGGAGTTTACCCCGCAGTACTGCGGGGCTCAGGATGACGAGTTTAGTTACCCGATTCTCAATCCATTATCGCAAGGCAGGTTGGGTTGGAGGAGGGTAATATCTTTGCCGTTGATGGCGCCGAGTATGAGGCATTCGGACATAAAACTAGCGATTTGTTTGGGAGGAAAATTAACAACAGCAACAACTTGTTTACCAAGTATATCTTCTTTCTTGTAGAGTTTCGTCACCTGCGCACTCGTTTTCTTGATCCCAACCTCATCACCAAAATCAATCCAGATTTGATAAGCTGGATTTTTTGCTTCAGGAAAATCTTGTACGTCTATGACCGTACCCACTCTCATATCTACTTTTTCAAATTCTTCTCGTGTTAGCATGATCTACTTTGTGTAAATATATTGGATACTAGATTTATTCTTGGCGCATGCAAATATATTAGTGATGAGGTATAAAGAAAATGAGACATTAATGTCTCATTTTCTTTATTACTTTATTTGGAATATGCTTGATATATTGATAGAACAACGAGATCAATCTTCTAATTCGACATCAACACTTTCTCAATCAATATTTGTTATGGTTCATGGCTGATCAATGACTCACAGTATAGGTTCGTTTACAAGCACTTTCGTGCCTGGTTCCAATATCAATAATGGCTTATGCAACTGAAATATTTCTATTACTCACAACTTAACTGGTCACACAAATGCAACGGTTGAATCTATGAATAATCTCTTTCCATCTGATTTTATTTTGCCTGCTAGATCATCTGGCCTGTTTAAAATGAATTCTATACCATTTGTTTTTGGAATATTCCTGCTGAGTGATTCGAATATAATTTGACGAATCTGAGCTAATGTATTTGGTTTAACTGATTCGGGATTTCGATTTTGGACAAAGAATTCCTCCTGTTGTAGTAGCGCAAAATAATCCATGACAAAATATTGTATTGTAAATATATTACTATGATAAGTATATAATATATAATGTCAATACTATTCTAACCCTACATCTTTTACGGCAACGATATAGGTGTTCCTGCTGTTTTTTCGATTATCAATCAATATTCATTCTGCAGAAACATAGGTTGCTGTTTGTACAACAAATCAGGCAGTGCGAGCGCGTGTGATGAGTTCACCAAGTAAGTAGATATGGTAAAATCTATAGCTGGTATGGATACCTTGTTTTGTTTTTTCTTGTGAAGTAGCTATATCGTGTTGTTTGGATTGCTTCGCTACGCTCACAATGACGGGCTGATTTCGGATGTTATACTCTTCTTTGCCAATGGGTGTTTTGAACGGTATCATATAGTCGTGTCGCCCAAATGTTTTGCCATTGAGGAGTTGCAATATGAATCAGATTATCATCATATCTCGATGTTTATGTAACATCCAGCGCGAGTAAGATCGATTGGTAGTGATGTGAAGACCTTCGTATTTGAGTACTCTATATGCGTTGTTTCGACATGCTTGCCTTGCTGACTTGTGTAGATGCTGGATACTTGCGATACTGATGATGATGTCTACTGACTCTTGGGTGAGTGATTCAAGATAGCCCGTCATATCTCCCACCAAAAAGCTCACATCATGTTTGTATTCTCTTTCTTGCGCAATACTAATGAGTCATTTAGCACAATCTACGCCTACGTAGCTGAAGGGGATATGAAGATGCTGATCAAGATAGTCGGCAAATCTGCCATCACCACAACCCAACTCTACGATGCGAAGTTTGGATTTGGATGTTTTGATTGCTTGTGCGACCACGGAGTTTTGGATATCGCTGAGGATATGATCAAATTCAGGTCGGTGTTTTTTCCTGGTATCAGTTCGTTTTTGTGCTTGATTGGTGTAAAAATGCGCAAGCAATCTTGTGAGATCGTTTGGTTTTGTGTTTGTATAAGCAAAAATAATCTGAAGGCCTTGCCGACATCAGATTCGTATCTTGTGAAGTTGTTTCCAAATAGTCATGCGCAGTACAAAAGATAGTATGCTGACTATAAATTATCTCAAGGTGTTTTTCAACCACCAAGCACCAATGATAGCAGCGGTTTCTGTTCTCAAGACAGTTTCTCCAAAACAGACCATGGGGAATTGCTGCTCTGAGAAGTAGCTGAGCTCGCTAGGATCAAATCATCACTCAGGTCACACTAGTAAGTTATGAGTTATGAGTTTTGAGTTTTGAGTTATTGTTTCGTGATCTGCGCCCTCTTGGTATGCAACATAACTTTGGGGTAGGTCTTGTATTTTATTGCATATACTGATACTTGGTGCATTTCGATTGAATGATTGTTCTGCTGCCTCTAGGCAAATAGTTTGCAGTCTTTCTACTTTGGCATCAGAAATAACCTGAATAACAGATCTTTTTGCTTTTCGGATAATGATATTGTGGATCCCTATTTCTGTAGCTTTTTGGCAAATCAATTCCATCTTATCTCGCTTGTTGGTCATGGCTATGATCAGACTTGTTTTTTCTTCTATATTTTGTGGTTGCGCTTGCGTAGCATCGATCATCCCTTGCAGTGATGTCTTATCTCGAGATTGTAAGGTGATGGTATATCTGACTCCTTTATCTTGCAACAAGATCTGATCACCAGATTTGTATCTCAATACTTTTGTACATTGATACAAAACTCTCTCATCACGGATGGTGATAGTATTATTTTGTATCGTATACTGGTCGGTGATAAACAGTTGCATACTGAAGCTAAAAGGCGAAAAAGCTAAAAGGTGGAAAGGCTAGATCATGTTTTCTACAGCAGATCGGTTGATGAGTGATCGTCGACCATTGATGTACTCGGCTCTACGATTTTGGTAATTGAGATAGTAGGCGTGCTCTCGCACATCCAATCCTAGTAGTGGCGTTTTGCCATACATGAGTGGATTTTCTTGATTGGGATAATTAGTGATCTTCAGGGTATCTCCATCTTTTTCCAATCGTGTTCGTCCTGAACCAAATAGATTGGTAGCATTAGTGACAAATTGTTTTTGGAACTCATCTCGTGAACCAAATGATTGCTCGATAACTGTTTTGAGAGAGTCAGATGCTGCAGATCATCCAGGTATCATGGTGGCTCGATAGATGTTGTGATTGAGTAATCATCCACCGTGATTTCTTACGATGGTTTTCAGATTATCTGCTAATGTTTGTAATTGCGATACGAGTTGTTCGAGTGTTTGTGTTTCGTATTCCGTTCCCGCAATGCCTGCATTGAGCTTGTCGCAGTAGGTTTGATGATGTTTGCCGTAATGTAACTCAATAGTCTTGGTGTCGATAATGGGTTCCAGTGCATTGCTTGCATATGGTAATGGTGCTAGTGTGAATGTCATGATGTACAATAAAGATGGCTAAATATATTGTGAGTTATTGTATTTTTGTATGCTTTGTTGTTGTTTGATAATCCATGCGATGGTTTTTTCTAGACTTTTTTTATCACATGCTTCGCTGCGTGTTTTCCATTTCTCTCGTGGGCCGTGTTTTGGTAGCATATTATATTTTGGTTTGGTTTGTAGCACGATGGGTCAAACTACCACTTGCCGTGGCAAAGACTCATGAGTATACTGATCAACTATATTTTGAAATTCATCATGTGGGATGCCTGTATTGTTGCAGGTAAGAAATTGATTGCTAGCTCATTGCGATAACCCTTTTGGTGAATAATTACTGATATCATAAACGTCTATTGTTTTGTATTGCTCATCGTAGTCTGTCAGTAATGCAAAAAGTTGATTACCGTATCTACAAAGAACCTGACTTTTGAGTGGCTCTATTGCCGGCGATGATAGTAATATGAACTTCATGTCTGGTGCTCTGCTTACGTTGGTGATACGTACGTTTATGTTATTATTGTAATGTGTCGCTAGTGGTACTCCCAGAAGTTTTTGTATGTTTAATGCTATTTTGTCAGGCAGATTACTAAACCTTTTTTCAGATAGAAGAACGCCTGCTACAACTTTGTCCATGTTCGTGATGTGATATAAATCTACGGCTATACTAGTGAAAGCGATCTTCATGTCAATCATTGTACAAAAAATCCGCCTTAGGCGGATTGCGTTATATGCGAGTTTATGCGTACTGTACTACTTCTCCATCTTGACGAGAGCGATAGTTAACGTGTCATCGCCGTTCTGGCGTATGTTGAAGGGGTAGTGTATCTCTTGTTGTATTGTACTTTTGAAAATTATACTGTATGGTTTTTGTTGATACAGAATTCAGTTTACTATTGTATCCGTATCTGTGTTCTGTGCATTTCAATGCGCTTTGGTTTCCAAAAACGTTTTTAGCTCGTCTTTTGTTACTGTGTATGTGCCCGATAGCATTAGCGCTGAGCTTATGCTTGAGACATATATTCCGATAAGTCTTTGGGGTTCTTGAAGTTGTACAGCTACTGTTTTTATATGATTTCTAAGGCTTGTCATTGCGTCTATGCATCATAAATATAATTTTTTTATAAAATTACTATAAATAAACTACTTCACAAGTCAATATTATGTGTGTGATTGTATTGGCAAAAATTATTTGATAAGACTGGTATTTCGTATTTCAAATTTTAGTCCGCTATTGACCGATTCTCCGTCACCAATGAGCTCTTGGGGACTAGTATCCTCATCGTCGTATTGCTCTATCTCTACAGCATAAATATGCCCTACCTGTTTTTGAATAAGTGCCTTGAGTACTGCTTTATAGGTAAGCGATTGTGGTCGTGCAATGCCGTCTCCCAACACTGCATGCATAAATTCCGTCCTCTCCATATTGTCTTTGATGCGATTTTTGAGAAATGTCCTGAGATTCTCGGCTTCCTCGTAAAGGTGTCCATCTTGCATAAGGATATGTGCAACATGATTTGCATATTCCCTAAGTACCGGTAAATCTTTTTTCAGTTGATCTTCTTTGCTGCGCATTCTTTCTCCGAGTTTCATGGTTTTTCTGGAAATAATCTAAAAAGGATGCTGTACATAATGAAGTTATAGCTTATGTCAATATAGTTGAGTGGGTAATATTACAACCGTCCCAATTGAGATAGTAGGATGTATCGAAACAATAGCAGTCCTACGGTGGTATTGATCCAAGGGAAATAAGTATATAATCTGAAAACATCTTGCTTGAGCGATATGAGCATCATCAGTACGTAGATACTTCATATAGCGATACCAAATAGTCCCAGTGCGGGAGCGGCAAGAATAAGAGCAAGAAGATAGCAGGCAATGCAAAATAAAAGGGTATTGGTTTTACCGTATCGCGTTGCTACTGTTTGTATTCAAGCTTGTATATCTGATGCGATATCTGGTATAGCCGAGTAGGCATGCATAGCCATATTCCATCCCATCAGTGCCACAAATATCATCCGATCAAATCCAACTCCTCAGCTTATATAATATCATACATATCCTGGGGCAATGTAGATAAGTGCGGAAATGATCGTATCGATAACAGGTTTGGATTTGGCTCTCAGTGGTGGAGCAGAGTACAACACTGCGCTTAGCACAAATACAAATAACCATATGTAGGATCGCGCATTGGGCAATATACTGAGTAGCAAAAACGGTATATTGAGTAAGATAATAACTGACCACAGATGTTTTTGCATATCTGGTGTGATAAGTCACTCATATCAGGTTTTCTTATCATTGAGTTTGTCTGTTTCGTAATCAAAGATGTCATTAACACCATATACTAGCAGGTTCGCTGGATAGCTGAAATATACCAAAAACCATACGACCTGTACAGAGAATAATCAGATAAACTGATCGGGCGTAGTCACTCATCATCACGCAACCAATCCAATCAGATATGGCCCCAGCAGATATATCCAGAATCTAGGACGCGAAGTTTTGAGATGTCCTCTGAATGCTGTTGTTATTATGGTACTCATATTATTGTAGTAGCAACTATCTCCCTAAGTTCAAGTTTAATTTTCATGGATACCTAAAGTTTGTGGCGTAGGTAGTAGATAGATTCGTGTCTGTTGTGTTGCGATAGTACTGATTCCGCTCATCGATTTTGATACATAGTAACGTTTTTTATATTTGTTGTATTGTAGATCATGTGTTTGTACCTTGTATCTACTTGCAAGTATTGAATAATATTTTTGTAGAGTGCGTTTCAATATCCTCTCTGTCTGAGCGTTTGTGGAGTAAAAAAGTACATAAAGTAAACTGATTCTTGTGGCACTGCTCACATAATTTTACTCGCCTGAGGTAAGAAGTACTTATCTTGTCCAAATGATGCAAACGAAAGGGTTTTTCACTGCTCCTCTAATATAGCTAATAGCTGGGATTTGAGAAAATGCATATAGTTGTTGTTCGTATTGGGGTTGTCGAAATCAAGTCTTAATCCATCTCGTGGGGATTCTTTTTTTGCCTGTTCAATAAGATTGGGATCGATATTGTTTCGATGATCAATGATTAATTGCATTTTTTTATGGTTATAAATGATCCACTAAGAATTTCATATCATCTCGAGAACATTCTTCCAATCTTTTTTTGAGAATGCTATCTGGTACTGTCATAATGTTATCGATTGGTGTGTCGATCATTTTCAATATCTTGCCCATCGTTTTTCTTTTGAATCCACTTATTTTGTCCAGCAGTATGAGCATAGCCTTGTAATCTACTTGTTGTGTCACCGTTTGTACAATACTAATGATAGCGCTGTCTACTTTTGGTGCGGGAGAAAATCATTTCGCTGCTATGGTTTTGTGATACGTCACGACATGACTATGGTTGAGCAACCGTCGCAGGTATGATTTTTTTTTGGCTCATGCGTGAACTTTTTCCGCAAATTCTTTTTGTACGATAAAGATGCCCGCGATGGGTTTGGGTTTGTTGTCTTGCGATAAAAATACTTGTGAGATGATGGGCGAGGTGATGTAGTAGGGCAGCGATCCATACACCAAAGTACTCTCGAGCGCTACGGGTAGTGTTTGCAGATCTACTTGCAGCACATCGTTTCGTATGACATGATCATGATGGATAATCTGAGACAGTATTGTCTCGAACGTGGTGTCTTTTTCAATTGCCCAAAATTGTTCTTGGAAAATAGGCTGGATGAGTTTAGTAATTGCTCACTTACCTGGTCCTATCTCTACGCAATGAGTCAGATTACATGTTTCTTTGTACTTCAAAATCAGATCACGAATTGCTGTTTTCGCTTTACTATCTGTCAGAAAGTTTTGTCCAAGGTAGGAAGGCAAAAGAGCTTGTGTGTTAGAAGGGAATAAATTTTATCAACATGTCCGAATTAGTTGGGTTGATTTTGGCGTTGTTTTTTCTTGATATCTCGCACCGAGAATATGGATCATATAGTAAGAAACATAAGGATAACACCAAGACTAATGAGGCTGTGGATATGGATTCACGCTATGCTCAATATCATTTTCATTCATACGAAGAAAAGGATCGCGATAACGGCATAGCTGATATGCTTGAGTTTTTTGCCGATTGCTTCCAATACAAAATAGAGCGCACGTAGCCCTAAGATAGCAAAGATATTGGAGGAGAAGATAATGAACGTATCTTGCGTGATGGATAAGATAGCTGGTAGTGAGTCGAAGGCAAACAGGACGTCAGAAAGTTCGATCACGATCAAGGCTAGAAATAAGGCTGTAGCATGCCGCTTACCATCTATCTTGGTGAAAAAATCGTGGCCATGAAGATCTTTGGCGACAGGAACGAATCTTTGTATAAACTTTGCTATTTTTCACTGTGAGTAATCGTGGTGACTGTTTTCTTCTTTTTCATCTCTGATTTCTATGAGCATTTTGACTGCGGTGATGATAACGATCACGCCGAATATGGTCAGTACGATAGGTCCAAAACTTAATAAGAATGTTCACACTGATATGAATAATAACCTGAGTACAATTGCTCACAAGATTCAGTAATATAGTACTCTGTGGCGAAATTTATCTGGTATGAGAAATGATGAAAAGATTGCCATCATGACGAATAGATTGTCTACGGAGAGTGACTTTTCTAATATGTAGCCCGTGAAGTATTCAGTAGCTGCTTGTGTCCCTCTCAGAAAATATACCAATCCACCAAACACCACAGCGATACATATCCAAAACAGTGTTTCTTTGAGCGCAGAGTTTATACTCACTTGTTTGTCCTTTTTATGTTGATAGTTATCTCGTCGTACGGATACTCATAGTATCACAAAAAATAATATATACAAAATAGTTTCGTGACTCATGACGCTAAAGGCAAATAAAACAGTGGCCTATTGATGATTTTTTGATTGGTAATTACAATGAAATTAGCGAGTCATGAAAGCAAGAAACAAAAACCATCAGCATTGATGCTGATGGTTTTTTGTGGAACTGCTATTTCGGATTATCTTCTTATCTTCCTCTTCCTCCACTTGATCTTCCTCCACCGAAGCCTCCTCTTCCTCCACTTGATCTAGCCGCTCATCATCTTGGGGCAAAATTACTGCCGCCTCTATCGCCAGCTCCAGCTCTTGGTGCTCTTGGCGCGAAACTTGCATTATCATTGTGTCTGCCTGTAGTGCCTTGAGATCTGTCTCCAGATCTTTCTGGTCTGCCACCGCCAAATGATCCTCTGTTATCAAACTTGCTGGTTCTTTCTGATTTGTACCATTTGCTGTCTCCTCCTCTATCGGAACTTCCAGATGGGTTGTAGCTGCTTGAACCGAAGCTTCCAGCTCTTTCGCCTCTATCTGATCCTCCTCTTCCAAAACTTCTTTGTTGTGTCTTACCGCCACCGTAGCTTCCTCTATCGTTTCTACCAAATGATCTGCTGCTCATACCTGAGTTTTTTGGTCTTTCTAATTCATTACCGTGGATGTCGACTTCTTTGATGGTTATTTTATTTCTCTTCTCGATGCCGTAGACATATTTCATCTCTGCGTTGGT
>JBAYVQ010000007.1:0-18331 GCA_041674565.1 Candidatus Absconditabacterales bacterium | reverse complement strand
TGCTCCACAGGAATATCTCTCTCAAAACCAAAGCCACAGCCATCTGGATCAGGATCTTGGATTATCGATCAAGAGACATCAACAACAGTACCGCCAGTATTGACAGGATGATAATGTCGCATTTGTCCAAGTCACTCTTTACACTCTGGTCACAGCTCCACGCGCAAACTCGTCATAGGTATCCTAGAACCTTTGTAAACAATAACCGATATGGTCTCAGATGGTTTAACTATTTGTTTTGTGGCCGCAGCCGCAGGACGTATGGTCTCTTCTCGAGTCTGCGTAAATCACACGCTTACATAGGTCGGTCCATTATGCATACTATATCAGATTATTCTATTTCATTCCAATTGATACGTCTCTGTTCCTTTTGGAGACAAAGGATCATGAACATCTATATATCTTTGATCATCAACTTGTCTGACGGCAGTAACTGTGACCATATGTCATCAAACTGTTTGTCTTGAAAGATTGGTAAAGCGCAGACGCAGCTCGGCAGCACCGCCACTTTCAAGAACTTTTTGCAATTCATCTAGCGTCCCCTCCCCTCAAGAAGTTCACACTTTCTTTGTAGTGATGGGTAAACCACGTCTCGCAGTCCGTGCCTGTTTTCATGACACAAAATTATCAGGAGTCACGCCATCCGCAAGAGTTCGTTTCATCAGTCATTTCAACTCTCCTACCAATTGGTAAGGATTCCCTCATTGCAATTCTTCAATTCTTTCATGATCAGCCATCAATCTCAACAAGCTATTCACAGCTGATGTAGGAGCGCACTCTGCAATTTGTTGAGATATGTCAGGCGTTTCGCCTTTTTTGATACGTACAACAGCATCTTGTGCAATTTCTGGAATTTTTGTTTCAACTCACTCTCCTTCCCTACTTCATTTCATGGATTCTTCTGGGTTTTTTACAGTATCCAAACCAAGCCTTTTACCTATGTCGTAAGGAATGATACGCACACGCTGTTGTATAGTCAATGTCTGACCGCTGTCAGACAAAATATGCAAAACCACAAGTTGCTTGGACATACCTGTATCGTAAACAGCATCTAGCACAAATGGTAAAAGTCTTTCTCAGGGCGTAGTAACGGAAAGAACTAAGCCAGACAATATACGTTCACCAGTCCCAATACTACCATCACGATTTGAGTCTAGGTCAAGCGACACTTGATAATCACCAGTGCTACTAGATTTGAACGCAATCAATGCTTGATAAGTACCCAAAGGCAACCCAGCTGACTGAATTTGGTAGAGTGCCTTGACCTGTATATCAGCTTGTGGCCAAAGATATCGTCACATTACTGTCACGACCATTACCGCCACAAATGACACTATTTTTTGAAACATTATTAAGAAACGTGGTAAATAAGACACATTTAGATGATTTATTTACCAGCAAAAATCAAGTTTTTTACAAAGAGAGTTTGACATAAGATAACCATCCTTGCGCAAAACTATTTCGAATTACACAAAATCTATAATTCAATCAGTTCAATAACTCAAGAACAGATAATTAGAATGGTTTCTCGCCCCCAATAACTCTCAAGTTATAAATAACATAGTGGATCGTATCTAAACGTCACACAAACGCAAGGGGCATAAAAAAACAAAAAAACCTTATCGTAAGACAAGGAATTTTATGGGTTTGCAGTCCCGCAGTACTGCGGGAGAACCTTGGACCAGCTCGGCTGCAAGCCGAGTTGCTCTACCGCCTGAGCTACAAAAAAACCTTATCGTAAGACAAGGTGTTTTATGGGTTTGCAGGGACTCGAACCCTGGACCAGTGGCTTAAAAGGCCATTGCTCTACCGCCTGAGCTACAAACCCGCGGAATACACTGATTATACTACTATCTATTCTTATTTATCTTTCTGGACCAGCTCGGCTGCAAGCCGAGTTGCTCTACCGCCTGAGCTACAAACCCACGGAGACCAACAGTAATAACTAAAAGTTGGTCAGATCATTCCTAGATAAACCCTCTCAATTTTTTGTACATTCTCGTACTCACTTTCAATTTCATAGCAAAACCACCAAAATTGACTGACTTAGTTTGGATATTGATTTTGAACGTTCTTCTTGTTGCTCTCATCGAGTGAGATCTCAAATTCCCGCTAGCGGTCGTTCTTCCTGATAGATGGCAAATTCTTGGCATAGGTATAGGGATACAAAAATAAACAATGTTAATAATTATGCTGCTGCTGGAGCATCTGCTGCTGGAGCCGCTGCTTCTGGCGTTATTGCGGCCGGTTCTTCTTCCTCTTGAGACAATGGCACAGCCACCACAATAGGTTGATCCATATCTTCTTCTATTTCTACCTTATTTCCTAATTTCAAATCTCTCACAAATACACCATCTTGAGTAGATATGATAAACGATATATCAATCTCAATATTATGTGGCAAGTCTTTTGGCAATGCAGTCACAGCAACAGTATCCTTCACTAGTTCCACTCTACCTTCATTGTTTTTGACCAATGGAGACTCTCCAATCAATACAACAGGAACTTCTGCGGTTACCGCTTCATTAGCACTTACTGCCAAAAAATCTACATGAAGCAAGTTGTTGGATATGGGATCTGTCTGGATGTCGTGGATCAATACCATCCCATCATGGCCTCCCTTGAGATCCACTACCGTACTACTACCAGCATATCTGTAGAGTTTCAAAAACTCGTTTTTTACAAAACTAACATGCACAGGGTCCTTAGTATTTTTACCGTACACAACGCCTGGTATAATGCTCATCTTTCTTAGGACAGAACTCTTTCTACGAGACTTTTCTCTCAATGTAACTGCTAACTCCATTATATAATGATAATAATATGTTAAAATAAGCTGACAGAATACTTAACAAGCCACTGCTTGTATTTCTGAACCTCTTGCATCCTTTGTGATAAGAGATTTCATTCTGGCGTCTTTACCAACTTTGTCCTTGATGTAATATATTTTACTCTTTCTGACTTTGAACTCGTCCAACAAGATAACTTTAGCAAATCTTGGGAATGAAACAGGGTAAGTTTTCTCGATCTTGATACCAGATGTTTCGCCAATCACCGTAAACGACCCATCATGATTTTGAGGGTTATGAACCGCAACAACCAAACACTTAAACTTCCAAATTCTCTTGATATCTCATTCTCCGATATATTCATGGATCTCAAGTTGCTGTCCGACTTTTACAGGAAACCTCAAGTATTCTTGTTTTTTCGCTAGTGCTTGTACTCTTTGGAAATGCATTTTGTGTGTAAGTAATAGTAAAATAGGGGCAATCAGATAGATTCTGATTATCTTTTAGTTCTTGTCTTCATGATTTCAGCTCTCCATTTTCTTTGTTGTTCTAGGTCTTTTCTGAATTGCATCATCACTACTTTCTCCACTCTATGTGCAGCTTTTGACAATTTTCTTTTAGCGCCTGTTTTCAGTCTCATGGGACACAAATAAGTTAAAAATAAAACTATAGATATTTGGATAACGAAGTCAGACCTTTTGAAGTCAATTTTTCTTGCAACATATCGCGGGTAATACCAAACTTTTTAAGTCTACCAAAAGCCTGCAGTCTTGCTTTATATATCCATTTTGAAACGCCTGATTTCTCTTCGATACCGTGAACAGCTTGTTTTTTGAGCGTATCAATAACAAAATCATATGCTTTCTGGATTTTTTTCTTTGATTTTATTCTTACTCTTCCAGCGTTATACCATATTCTATGCTCATAGGCCTCGAACCTTCCTTTACCCATTGTTTAAGTTTGATAATGTAAAATGATAGTTAGATAGATGTCTCGTTATAAGTATTTTGCTAAGTATGCGTTTGCTTTGTTTGCTTCTGCGTTCCTATGTGCTTCTTCTTTCTTCTTGACTGCAGCTCATTGACTAGTATATGCCTCCAAAAGTTCTTTTGATAGTTTTTTATGCATTGGTTGACCTTTCTTTCCCCTTGCAGAGTCCAATATCCACTTACTAGAATAAAAGAATCTTCTTCATCCCTTGATCTCCAACGGGATAGCATACACGGCTCCTCCAATTCTTCTTGATTTTACCATGATATTTGGAGAAGCATTTTCTATTGCAGTTTCCCAAACCAGTAAAGGATTGGTATGACCGCTTGCTTTGATCTCCTCCAAAGTATCGTTGAAAATCTTTCTTGCAATATTCTTCTTACCAGCCTTCATGATGAAGTTGATGAACTTCTCTACCTTCTCGTTTGTGGAAGGAAGATGAAATAAGTCTACTTTTTTAAATTTTCTTGGCATTATATCTAGAAGTTAAGAATTAAGATGGTGAATATGTGATAATCTGATCCTTATGTGGTATTATTTTTTCTCTTTAGGTCTTTTTGCTCCGTACAATGATCTACCCTGTCTTCTACCATCTACACCAGCACAATCATATCTATTTCTAACAATATGGTATCTCACACCAGGAAGATCTTTTACCCTTCATCCTCTTACCATAACCACAGAGTGCTCTTGCAAATTATGTTTTACTCCAGGAATATAAGCAATAACTTCAGCGCCATTACTCAGTCTAACCTTAGCAACCTTTCTCTGCGCAGAGTTTGGCTTCTTTGGTTTAGTGACATACACTTTCAAACAAACACCTCTTTTGAATGGAGATGGTTGAGGAACTTTTGCATTTCTCTCAAGTTTGTTCACGCTAAATTGCAGCACAGGAGCTTTTGATTTATAGTTCTTTGGCTTTCTTCCGGTCTTCAATAGTTGGTTGATAGTAGGCATGGATAGCAATGCAATGGTAAAATAGAGACAATATAGACACAAATAGTGAGACGTATTCTGATTATATTTTATGCTAACAAAAAATCACGATGACAAAGACTCATAATTATTCCAAATATAATTTCAATAACAAATTACATCTAGACATTATAAGGTCATGATTGGTGATACTGTTTTCATTATCAGTGCGCAGCAAACGCAGCAAATAAGCAGGGAGTATCTTGGAACTCATTCTTACCAGCAAACACTGGATAATTCTGACAATAATTATTGCACATCTCAATACAAGAGTTTGTACACAATCAAAAAGATTCAGGGCCTGGGGGAATTGAACCCACGACACGCGGCTTTGGAGACCGCTGCTCTACCAACTGAGCTAAGACCCTATGGAGGACATACTAATTTTTCACAGCGCTATTTCAACGCATCTTGTTTCACACATGATCGCATGTGCTACTTTCCTCCTCGAGAACGCAAGTACTGTCTCATAAATACTCAGGACTCTTCAAAGCCCTGTTTTTCGTAAAATTCCTTCAATCCAGTATCGCAATCCAATACAATTTTGTATGGCTTCATGACTACGCACGTCTCGTCATGATGCCCCAATGTGATACGAGCACGCCTAGCGTAGTCCATAGCATACTGCATGAGTGATGACGATAAGCCTTGTTTTTGACTGTCTGGATGAGTAGCTACATCTTCAATGTGTCATGCAATGCATCACCCCGATAATAGTTTTATCTCCAGCAATAGTGTCAAGACAGCACAAATTTCTCATTTTGCATTGAGAGCAACGAAGACCCTGGATCACTGATTGAACATACCAGTCAGGAGAGTATCTGCTAATTCTTTTTGCAACTCGGTCACCCTTAGCTGAGACAACATTTCGCTCAGACGCTGTATATTTTTCTCGTTCAAATCACCTACATTGAGGAGCTGCATCTCAAACTTCTTCTCCACTCACATATTCAGATTATCAAAAATAAATTACATTACATCGTAGACAGTTTGTGTCTTAGCACTTGATGCTGTTTTCCTTTTCACAAACACCACAAAAGCTCCGTATCGGTATCCAACACAACACTATCTCCCGTCATATATATATCTACAGAATAAGCAGACTCATTTGCCGATAACAATTGTTTTGCGATATACTCTATACTAGATCGTTTGTGGACTTTCACTTTGTTGTGAAATGCTTGCGCGAACACTTTTTCGTGATGAAAATGAGAGTAGCTTGTTGGTACGAGAGTATCTATACCGTAGTCTTTCAGTTTTTTGAGATCCAATTTTATCAGCTTATTCACGAATCGACTTCTAGGTAGCTTGTAGAGTATATCTCGATGATCGGCTCATACGACATACAGAGGGAATTGTTTTTGGAAATGTCTATTGTTCTGTTGTTTAGGTAAAAGAGTATGAGACTTCACCATATGTTCTCGATGGCGCTGGAATATAGGCTGGTGTCTCAGCGGAGCCAAAAGCCCTATTTTACCAACCATACTAGCGGGCAATACGCACTCTTGCAGATAGGTAGTATACAAAGGAATGATCTTCGCAGCATGCGTAAAATCGGATATCTGTAAGGCATGCAGCTCGTATACGGGAGGCAAAAGCAAAACATCACATGACTTAGCTTCTTCGCTAGACAGCACTTTGTGTAGCCTATCTACACTATCTTCTCGACTCAAGAATCACCAAGGACCGAATCTGTTATCCAAAAAAATACAATACTCATGGTCATAGTACTGAGTAATACGGGTAAGATGCAAGTCCGCCAAAGATGATGCTACTATTCAGAACTTCATTTCAATTGGTTAGCAATTAGAGTTTCGTAGGTTTGTAGCAAGGGAATCATCTCATCCAAAGATTTGCTCGCTAAGATTCACTCAATAAGTTTAATCCTTTGATAATTGAAGCCGATGGTACGGATGATTTTACCTACAAGTAGCGCCTCTCACTTAGCAACAGATTGAGCTAAGTCGGCGTTGAGCACCGCTTGCTTGGCAATGAGTTTGGATCTAATTGGTTTCAGCTTTGTAAAGTACTTTTTTTTGTAGTTCGTATAGAGTTTGAGTTCTAAGTTGTTTACGCCGCTAATCATTTGCCCAATAAGTTTCGTGATGTCAGCACGCTGTCTTGTGAGCGTAATTCTTACAGATCTATTGTAACTAGAGGCTGGCTCTGAATTGATCCAATCTAGTTGAGAGGCAATTTCTTTTTCTCTCCAGTGCAATTGACGCACAAGATCCAGACATAAAGCTGATTCAGTAAAAGGATTGCTTGCAATCTGCAAGGTAGAGGAGTGTAAGGAGCAATGAAACTTATCCTGAAAATAACCATAAGACGTTTGTGCTCATCATCAAAATCCCACAAAGACAATACTTCATACGATCACCATAGTAATCAGAGCGGGGGAAGTCAGTTTCATGTGGATTAGATCTTTATGCTTTCAAATATTCTTTGTTTTTCAGTTTGTCTACTGAGATACTCGTACGCCTCACGGAAAACTGCTCTCAAATCTTTATACGGCACCAAATTGGTAACATCAGTGAGCGTACACCACTTATACATACCAGTCAAACCCTCTTCATCTGGTATGCGTACCGCATCTGGCTCGCCCTGGTAGTGGACCAAAAAGTAATTTATCATCTTGTCAGTAGCACCTTTGCCAAAATTCATATTTTTAAGTTCCACTCCTCCTGATAGTTTGGTCTTGATATGGAGTTGGTTGATATCCATGCCAGTCTCCTCGGATATTTCCCTTACGCACGTCAACTCAGGATCTTCACTCGGTTGCACTTTACCTTTGGGGGCTATTCGCTCGATCTTGCCAGAGAGAGCCTTCCTTTTCATGATAAAAAAATATGGTTCATTATTGATAATCTGATACAATATTCATCAAATAGACTGGATAGACATACTACAAACTAATAGGTAAAACGAAAGTCTCTGGAGGATCACTAAGCATCTTTGTCAAACAATATGGTAATAATTACTGCGATCGGTATTGCAATAATTACACCATTGAGGCCTATCGTAATTCACAACAATACCATACATAAGAATATAACCACCGGACTGACACCTAGACTTTGTTTGAAAAGTAAAGGTATCAAGATGTTATTTTCAAGTCGTTGTACCGCAAACACCAAGGCTCCTGTTATGATAACCCCTATTCGCCCATTGGATACAGCACCCATAATAATGACTGGTATTCATCCAAGTGTGGGTCACAAGTAAGGGATCAGTTCTGTAAGAGCGGATATCACAGCAAGCGATCACTTGTTGGGCACATCTATACCAAACAGGCTCAGGATCCATAATCCGACATACATAGTAATACCAATATATATACCTAACAATATCTGGGTTCTCAACCAAAATCCAAGCTTAACATAGAGGGTATTGATCTTCCTGCGAGCAGTAGCAGAGTGTCCGCTCAGCCTATAGATAAATCTCATAAAGGCCGTCTTTTCGATACTCAATAGCACGGACAGGGTCAATACGAAACCAACTTGAGCCAAAGCAGAAAGTAAGCCTCATACCGTACTAACCACAATACCACCAGCATCTTTGGCGTAGCCACTAGAAAATGTAATGATAGCACTAATATTATTCTGGATAATGGATTGTAGTTGTTCCAAATACCTAGGCTCCGCAAGGTCTACTCCAAACGTCTTCAAGTAGTCATAAAACCGAGTCTGTTGCACGATCTCTCACAATCCTACTGTCTTTAGGGTAGACTCTATGGCACGAGCCTGATTAATCACCACACCTATGATGTCACCAATCTGATTAACCAAGAACGGTATCATAACCAGGACGCCACTCAGCAACAAACCAATCAGTATAAGGTAAGCAAGTAGTATAGCCAACCATCTCCTACCAGTCTTTTGCTCAAAGTAAGTAATGAGACTCTCTATCGCTATAGCGATGATCACCCCCGTAAAAACCAGTAATATTCGGTCTATGATTTGAAATGAAAACCACCCAATCCCTATGACTAAGATACCTATCAACCAAAATTTCCGATAGTCTATGGCACCCGACAAGACATGTGTCGACTCTTCTGAGGGCAGTGCTAGATCCTCAGTCTGATCAGTCTGAGGTCTATGCTTCACGACCTGTACGGTTTCCTTCATATAGTTGGCATACCCTTGTATTTTTTGTAGTATATCCTGCAAGAATGTCTTCATAGGCGCGCAAAACAATAAAAGTATATGACTATTTAAGATAGCGTTCTTTATTTATGTTGTGTTCCTGCAGAGTTGCTCCATAGTATATTTTACCATTGGCATCATGCAAGTAGTAAACGTAATTGGTCATTTTGTAATTTAGCACTGCTTCGATGGACTGCAATGTAGGATTGGAGATAGGAGTAGGAGGTAAGCCCATCTGCCTTCTGGTATTATAAGGATTGGTTTCGTCGTACAAGTTCTCTACAATAAAACTTGGAGTGCATTGGTCGTACGTGATTGATTTACCATAGCATAGCGTCACATCGGCGCCCAGTTGCATACCATTGTAAATCCTATTCAGAAACACCCCAGCAATGGTCTGCTTATTCTGGTTATTTTTCTCTTCATTTTCAATAATACTTGCCAACTTAACAATGCTATAGGTGGACATTTTGAAGTCGAAACTATCTTTTTGAAGCTTCGCATTGAATTGTACGAAAGCGTCTTGGTTTGGTGATCGAACTTTTTTCAAGAATGTCTGGAGCTGGAGCTGGACAAGCTGCTCAACCATCTTACCCTTATTGAGATCAATATGATAGGTATCTGGATACAAAAATCACTCCAAACTAGTGAGCGTATCGGGAAGAAATGGATAAGTCACAATTGCGGCCTTGATCGTATCAGGATTGGTAACATAAGATCTATACTCACCAGGAGTGATATATCACTTTTTAACCAATAACGCATCAGCATCTCGTGTCGACCAACCCTCAAGCAAAGTTATCTTGACCATGACTGGTTGAGGTGGGACCGATATGGTCTCTAGGAAATTACCATAGCTCAAAGGCTTTTCAAAACGGTATACCCCAGGATAGACAGTGGGGTCCTGAGGATAGTGCAGCTTGAGGTATATCTTCATCATATTAGCATCTCGCCAAGACATGGCACGAAAAAACACATCATAGCTATCTCCCTTTGATACTACGATATCTTTATTGATTTGTATGGTATTGAGCTGATACAAAGAGATCAGCACTACTACAGTGATCAGGATATATCTACCTAATTTCATAAAACACAACATAAAAAATAATCCGAACACGACTGGCATGGACCTCGATAAAGTCCTGTCATGTTACGTAAAAATAATATTTCAGCCCAATGGATTATCCGTCTGTACTTGATTATCATCAAGGGTCTCCAATCTTTTTTGACAGTCTTCACAAGCGTGCTGTACATCATTTGCAAGACCGATCATCTCGCGTATCACTGGATATAAATCAATCGTCATGTCGATACTAATAGGAAAGATCGTTTCCTCTTCCTTCATTTCTGGCGTAATAGAACGCTCCAAAATAAAAGTATATGTTTCGCTTCCTAAGGTCTTAGTAAACATCTTGCTCTCTCCGCAATAGTCGCAAGGGATATGCAAACAATATGACAAATCCTTGGCAACAGCGTAGAGCTCGTCATCGCTAATGCCAACTAGCTCCACAGATCAAGTTATATCGCTAATAGCATCATCTATGCGCAAGTTCGAGATAGCTATGACATCTTTAGCGCCTTGTTTGTGCAACAAATCACCTACTTTTACCAACAGTGTGTCAGTGGGTATTCATTCGTCTCATTGCGAAGACGAATCACTAGTGATTTTGGGGTTCATGTTGTTTTAAAGAATGTTTTTGTAAATGCGGTTCTATCAAATTCCTTACAATATTTTTGGTGGTGTTGACGTCTTGCACATAATATAGTCTGATATCTCACCCACCCGCTTGATCTCATTCAGACAAGAATGTAATACCTCCATAGTTAAAAAGGGATTGCAAAAAGCCCGCTCCATCATCTGTGACTGTTTTGATCTTATCGGCATCAATAGTCCTACTACTTCTATTTAGTAGACCAGTTTGATTATAGGCGACGACCTCTTGAGGAGTTACTACGCAAAAATCCATCTTGTAGTCAAAGTACTTCTTGAGCAATTTCACCCCGCCCACAAAGATGACAATCGCACCAAAAATAAAACTCAACAAGGATTTGATGCCATTGAGTGTCTCGTCTCCGCTATCTCGACTGCCGATCAATATCGCCACTAGCAAAAGGGCAAGCATAGCAATACCTGGCAACAGGCATTTGAAGACCCAAAAGATCTTTGCTCTGTGGATACACAGGATATTGTCTTTACCGTACAGCTCGATGTACTTTTGAACAACACGAGTTTCGAGTTCGGTGTCAAAGTTAGCAAGAAATTTCATACAGGTCGGCTGAAAAATAAAGCAGCGGCAGAGGGGAGTCTGCTATTATGATAATGAGTTATAGTGTGTTTTCAAGTCAATGAGGGGTCGGAGCCGCTCCCGCGTCAAAACCCAAAACGAATTCTCCCTTCAATGGCACCTCTCCCTTGGCAACTTTTTCTAGTATCTGTGATATAGAGCCACAAGCATATTGTTCATGCAACTTAGTCAATTCACGGCATACCATCACCTTGCCAGTGAATCCAAGCGCTAATAGTTCCTCCAGGGTTTTTACTACCCTGTGTACAGACTCATACACATATATAGGATAATCTGAATCAATAATAGTTTTCAATGCTGTTTGTTTCCCTTTTTTCTTGGGAAGGAAACCCCAGAAAGCAAATTGCGTCGTGTCTCGATTGGAGGAAACCACTGCGGGGACCAATGCGTTTGCTCACGGCAATATCTCAAAACGAATCTGCTCAAGCCAACAATGCTTGATGAGCTCTTTTGCTGGATCAGATAATCCAGGAGTGCCAGCCTCCGAGACCATACCCACGTGCTGCTCTTTCATCAAGTTCACATACATAGCGAACTGACGATCTGTCACAAAGCTATTGAATGTGTAAAATTTCTTGGAATGGTAAGGTATTTCATACATATTGAGCAATTTTTTGGTGGTCTGTGGATCTTCAGAAAAAATAACATCTATTTCTGCTAGCAGTCTTAGCGCCCTGAGTGTAATATCTTCTCTATTGCCAATAGGAGTGGGTATGATGGAAAGCACCGTGGTTACACAAAAAAGTAAATAAGTGACATACTAATCATTCAGATTATCGATAATCTTTTGTTGTATCATAAGCATGTGTTCTGTTGTTTCCTCGTGAGCATGATGGCTGTCTAAATCCCCTGCCTTGTTGATAGGAATCAGCTTGAGATGCACGTGCGGCACCTCCAGTCCTTCTACAACAAGACCAACCCTCTTGGAGTCGCTTGCTTTTTGGATAGCAGGAGCAAGTCTTTTAGCAGCCTGAAACAGTTTGGTATAGTCAGGGTCTCCAAGATCAAAAAAATGATCAACTGACAGTTTGGAGACCAACAACACATGTCCCAATGCATACGGACGTATGTCCAAAAAAGCAAAACTATAGTCATCTTCGTAGACTTTGTAGCAAGGTATTTCTCCACGAATAATCTTAGCGAAAATAGTATCCATTACAGTAATATAGAAAATAATCTGACAACAAGATAGCCAACCCATAGGCAATTACAATTATTTTTTTTTGGAAACGGCACAGGAAGACACTTGATCAGCATAAGCATCATTACATTGTTTGGTTTCAATAAGTATTTCGGGGATGCTATACGGATGTTGTTTTTCAATCATGCTGACAACCTTGCTGATATACTCAGGCAACAACTTGCAAACCACAAGTTTTTCTTGAGATTTTTTGAATTTACCCTCTCGAATAAAGTAGCTATGGGCATAATTGGTCACCTGAGCGCATGCTACCAGACCGCTTTGCACCAAAGATTGAATAAGTTTTTTGAGTTGACGACCACTATTGGGATAAGAAAAGGAAACAAGAGCGATATCCATACAATATATACAATTATAAATACAAGCATACTTGGTAACTAACTTACTTACAGTATCAACACATCTCATTGTATAAGAAAAAAACTAGTTGTATGCAAAACAAGAGTCGTACATAAACTAGCTTCATATCTATTACTGATTATTAGAATGGAAGATCATCATCGCTATCCTCCGCTTGCTTTGCTGCTGGTCTTGAAGCACCGCCACCATTACCCTCCAAGTCTACTCTGAGAGCAGTAAGTGAACAGATTTTCCTTGTAGCACCTTCTTTGTTTGTGTAGTCTCTTACTCTACCGCCAAAAGTAACACTTACTGTATCACCCTCTTTATACGTATTAGCGAACATCTCTGCTCTGTCGTTGTACATATCAAGAAGTACAGCGTCTCTGTATTCCCTATCAGTTTGTTCCTCGACCACAAAACTTACTTTTGTCATCGTGCTACCATCAGCCTTGGGAATCAACTCTTTTGGACCAACCCATAAAATTTTACCTCTAAAAATCATTACAAAAAGATTACTAGTAAATTGTGACAAAAGCGTATCTTTTTCTTTTTCCAATTCAATAGCATGTAAAGGACAAAACCAAGACAAATATAGTATACGTAAGCCCATAAGACACAGACCGACTGGTAACTATTTTTGCACAGTCACCGTATATATTACAGAAAACAATAGAAACTATGGAGAAATAGTATCAAAAAAATCACTCTACAAATAACAACTATAAAATGTCAATCTTTATCATGGTAGCAGAGTATCGTTTACGTGGCAGTTAATTGCATCTGGTTATCAATAGGTGTATGATTAGATGATATCTTATGGACTTTTTATTATCCATTACCATTATGTCACGCAAAAACGCAGCAGCTACAGAACTCATTGAAAGATTGCATGACACCATCGGAAAATTGAAATGACTGCTCAATGGCGATCAGATCAGCAAAAACGATCTCAAGGCAATACGCAAGACCACAAGACCACTACGTGAAGTACAGGACCATATGTACTCGCTCGTAGAACCTCAAATAGGTAAAAAGTATACCATAGAGGGTATTTTTGACGGCAGAGAAATGGCTACCGAAACGGACGTATATCCAGTCCCAGCAAACTACGCCAGTAAAAGCATGCTTATACCAGGCGACAATCTCAAACTCACCATTAAATCGAACGGAGAAATGATCTACAAAATTATCAAACCAGCCCCACGCAAACACCTCAAAGGCATCTTACACAAAAAGTGAACAATCACTATGGCCCTAGGGTCAGACAATAATAACTACACACTCAATAGCGCAGCCGTCACGTTTCATAAAGGAAAACCATGAGACGAAGTAAGTATCATCATCAACGCCGAAGAGCAACATCAATACGCAGCACTAGAAAATGTATTTAGGGAATAAAACAATCATTTATCAAGCATCCAGTGACCATTGAAAAATGCACGATCAGCTATAAATAAGGCTAAAACTATATGCTCTACAAAAAAACAAGCTATAGCTTTTTTATGCGTATTATTGGGCAATTTGTGTATATTTTGACGGTCATACGCGGACTACAGTGGTTATGTTTCATCATTGGAATCAATCGGCGTAGCACCAAGTTTCTTGGAAGAAGATAAACCACTCTATCGTAATGACGTCATCAGACTGCTAAGCACCATCAGTTGTGTAGACTGTCTACACCCATGACAAGCATTTATTGATAAATATACACGCGTATGGCGAAGTGATTTTATTAAACAGCCAGGAAACAACTTTGACGATATAGTACGAAATAACTACATCCGAAATGGAGAGAACTATTACTACTGTGCAGCAGTAGCAGCTGATCAAGGGGTTGTGAATTGATATCCTCGTGACATCAGTCCCTTTTGTCCTGGAAGATTTTGTGGAGCGAACCTGGTAAAACAAGGTGAAACTATTCAGATTATTTATAATCTGAAAAAACAGGATCTTTCCAAAACATACCCCGTTGATCGAGCCGCTATCAAATCATGGCTAAGTAAGCAAGACCCCAATTCTGCTGCATTCAAAAACTTCAATCTTATTGATCTAGCTAATATGAATGGCTGAGTTCTGAGGTGTATCAACCAAAACAGCTGTACAATAGAGACAGCGGCCGAACTTGATACCTATGCAAAATATTGTACACGAAACTTGGGCGAGTGTGGCATGATCAACCTCAGGAATATAAAACAAGGATCTCGACCCGTGGCCGAAATAAATATACTGATGAAAGAATGAGTATTTAACGTAGTAGAAGCTGATCGCATCAGACCATACGAACTTGCTACGAGCAAACAGTTAGTAAGCTATCTGTACAGACTCAATCAGGCTATCAGTTGTACGTTTGATCTGGACTATGACAAAGACGGGGTAGTAAACCATCAAGATAACTGCCCTACTATATACAATCCTACACAACTCGACACCGATAGCGACACCATGGGGGATGTGTGTGACGAGGATATAGATGGAGACGGACTTTTGAATCCCATCAACCTCGTAAATGATATATGATTCATTAACCCCAAATACTATCTCCAAGGGGCCTCAAGCCCCGTACTAGCACTTGCTATAGAAAATGACTGACCAGTATATAGATCTATAGCAACGACTTTTGTGGCACTATACTCAGGCATCGTTACCAGTCTCGATCGAGACTTTGGAGATGGGCAAGATGGGCAAGGCATATCGGCAAAACATATCTACGCTAGCACGGGCATCAAACAAGTATATGTCGTAGCAAATAATCAACTTTCTGCATCTATGGTGGTCAATGTGCTCGATGCAACCAAACCACAAATTCTCAAGACTCTCAGCATTCAAGCTGACAAACTCGTTGCCGATAAAGACGAAATCATAACATTTGAAGCAATAACTACGGGAGGTGTACAATCAGTACGTCGACAATTTGGAGACAACAAGACGGCAACTGGTAACAAAGTAAAACATAGTTTTGCAACACCAGGTACCTACACCGTCTACGCCATAGGAGACGAAGAATTAACCGCCCGAGTCGTGGTCAATATAGCGCACAACCCCAAACAACAGCAAGACTCACGTTTGGACATAGACTGCCAATGAGATCAAGACAACAATAGTCAGTCAGTCACCTGCAAGGCATCATCATCTCAGGATATCCAGAATATTACATGGACATTATGCGATGGACAAACTGGTGTGGGCAAGCAGATTGTACGCAGATTATCACAGATCAATACCTCGTGTCTGGTGACGGCAATAGGTGACAAGAAGTTCATGGACCAAGCAGTGGTTGACTATACCTTGCCACCACAATACGACAATTGTCCGACATCCTACAACAGCAAGCAAGATGACGTCAACAATAATGGCTTAGGGGATGAATGCGAAAAACCCATAAGTGGTGGCAATGCGTTACTCATTAAGACCACTGCTGATAAGTTAACTGCTCCAACAAAGGTAATGTTTGAGCCTATCAGCAGCGGATATACCTGCATTACAGGAAACAATCGAAATTTCGGCAACGGACAATCAGCAAACGCAAATAAAGGAGCAGCAACATACAATAAATGAGGCACTTACGAAATAGGACTAGTAGACTGCAAGAATAATACGGCATTTACTACTATCACCGTGGCAGACACGGGGGACACTCAAGTTGGTCTGCAACTAGTTGCCAATCCTCTTTCTGGTCCAGATGGATTTACCACCAAAGTGACACCAAAGATCCAAGGAGTATGTGATACTATTTCTCGAACTATTGATAATCAGACACAAGCATCCCAAACTACAAACAAAAATCAGACCGCAAATCTAACTATCAAAGGTCCTAGTCAACACCCTGTCACCGCCTATTGCTATACCAATAATCAGGTCAAAGCAGTGGCACAAGTCAATGTTTGAGTGAATAGTAATACCTGAGTCAAACCAGTGTCGTCGTATCTAGAAGCCGACACCTTGACACCCGTTGTCTGACAAGCCGTCAAACTCAAAACCATAACACAATGATTTGATGCAAAGCAGATTCAGAACGTATCACGAGAGTTTGGAGACGGGACAAGTTTCAGTAGCAAATCACTCAACACCACTCATGTCTATCTCAAACCTTGAATAGCTGTCGTGGATCAAGTCATCACCCTAATCAATGGGCAGACAATGAACAACATCATACAACTGAACATACAAGAATGAGATACTGGAGACTGATTTTCAGCAAATCTAGTCATAAAACCTATGATAGGAACTACCAGTGAAAGTTTTCTTCTTCAGCTTATACCAAATAACACAGAAAAGATCGCGTCACTCGTACGATATTTTGGAGATGGACAGATCAAACAATCGCCACCCAATGAACTCAAGATACTGCATACATATGCAAAAGCAGGAACCTACAATGTAGGAGTACTCGTCACGCTGAACAACGACGAACAACCAAGTTATGGCTGACAAATAACTGTCAACGGAGTAGATAAGTGTCTGTGATTACTCAAAACCAGTGGTCAAAAGCCTTTCAAGTGCGATATGGACAAAGACAGTACGCCAGATATGTGTGATGATGACATTGATGGAGATGGGTATAGCAACCCAGTAGGCATACTCAATCGGGAAAATGACGACTGCAGCATAGGCAACAACCTCAACACACCACTATTGGAACAATACAGTAGTCACTCCAACAACGACCCTAGCATTGATAATTGCCCCATCAAGAGTAACCCAGACCAACTTAATACAGACAAGGATCAGTACTGAAATATTTGCGATCCACAACCAAATACACCAAATACGAACAGCAATAACGACAATGACAATGATGGTACACCAAACCATCTGGACAATCTACCAAGTGTACCAAACGGACCGTTCTCCATCAAAATTGTACCATGAAACTCTGCCTCTGTGCCAGACAGCAACATCAGTAGTACTTGTACCACTTGCCCTTGTGGATTTACGCAAACCCTATCCCCCATAGCACAAGGAGATATCGTATACGCCGAGATGGAATACCAATGAGGAGTTATCCAAAGTAATTTCTTTCCAGTGAAATAGTATTATTCTTTCAAAAAACCACCACCAAGACCCAGGGTAATTACCAAAAGCAAAGATCTTAGGGCTTTGGTTCGTGGTTTTATTCTAAACAAAAATGTAAACAATTTGTCTATAGATTCGTAGCTAGTAGCATCGGACAAATCCTCATCAACATAATCAGATAAATAGGTAATATCATCTTTGAGTCCCACATAGAGTTCGTATCGGTCAGCGAGTTGATGCTTCTTGCTTTGCAGGAATCGCTTTTTTTTGGCATAAACAACCTCCGTCAGTTCTTCTACCGCGCTGATTTCATCATGATGATGAGCGATATATGTATTGATAAGCAGAAATAATTGATTGATCTCATATACCATAGCAGCCATGATGGATTTGGTATCTTTTTGTAATCTATTGACTCACCACACCAAAAGTCATACTACCACGAGATAGGCAACGACAACAAGTAACCAACCAGCAGAAAGAGTCATTATCATCAGAAATTCCTAAATGATGCTATATTATCAAATCGAGTAAACGCTTTATCTAAGTCATCGGTACCGACATCTT
>JBAYVQ010000006.1:0-25192 GCA_041674565.1 Candidatus Absconditabacterales bacterium | reverse complement strand
GATTTCTTTGTTGGACTTATATCCCAGTTTATCTTGCACTTTTTGTTCCACGTAAATACCATGACAGTCTCGTCACCGTACTCTTTCTATTCTTTTGCCTTTTTGTGTCCAAAATCTTGTAACAATATCTTTGACAACGCTGCTCAAAAGGCTTCCATAGTGAGGCAGTCAGGTAATAAACGGAGGTCCATCGTAAAACCTATAAGAATTATCTTCTGATCTAGTGCTGATAGATTTCTCAAATGTCTGATTCTCCTTTCGATAAGCGAGCATTTCTTCCTCTATATCGAAGAAATTTGGTGAACTTGGGAGTTTTGGAAACGCCATTGATGTAAGCTATATCACGAATTAAAATAACTGGCACGTGTATAATGATATTGAAATATATTACAACGCTTTGTAAAGTAAAATTATCGCATAGACCGCTTTCTGGTTGATAAAAAACATCAAAATCATACATTGCGAGTAGTATAAACTACCGTACTGAGTAGTTATTCATGCTTCATAATATCTTATCTCATGATTGTGCGAACGAAGAAAAAGATCATGCTGTGTATAGTTCTTGCCGTCTTTACTGTAGATACTATCCTTTCTGGTACTCTGTTTGGTCGAAATAAAGCATTTGCTGCTGCTGCTGATTTTACCAATATCATTAGTGTTTTTGTAGACAAGAATGTGATGGGCAGTATCGGTAATGAAGTGGAGTGGTTTACCAAAAAGTATGTTGGCAGGAATTACGACAATGCAAAAGTGATGATATTTCAGATAGACACAAATGGTGTTTCGCCAGCTGATGTTGTGAAGATCAATCAAAACCTTTATCTGGAGTGAGCAAAAACAAAAGCAAGTAAGCTAGTCGGTACGGTACTGATTGGTGATTTGTCTTTGCCCGTGGTCAACAAAAATGGGTTTATTTTTCCTACCGTTTATCCACTTGTAGATTTTGAGAAACCTAAATATTACTACGATAAACAGTCAGATTATTTCTTATATCAATGAGAAGGAAATAGCCAGCCAGAAGTATGGCATAGTGTAATCAACTTCAAATGAGACGGAGCAAAATATAAAACATTTTTTGATAAGCTGAAAAAGTACGCTGCTGACCCTGCGAGTTGGGTAAAGCAAGGTTTGTGGTATGATGATATCATCCATCAAAAACAAACACTCAACCCTGACAACATCGACAAATACATCAACAACACTGTATTTAGTGAAGATGTCATGTACAACAGATATACCAACCTAATGGTAGATATGTTCCAAGCTCTCCACAATACTGGCGTAGTAGAGACCTTGGGAGAGTATGATGATCAGGTAGTAGAGACCCTTGAGGATAGTTATTACAATGATGCAGAGTTTCAAGATATCAAAGAGCAGTACAAAGGACAATTGGAGAAGTTTCGAAATCTCATTAAGAAATTGAAAGCATTAGTAGGATCCAATAATAACAGCTCTGTAGATCCTGAGCCTTCTGACTCTGCACTTGGTACTTTGCCAAACAGTAAGTTCATCAATACCTTATTTATCCAAAAGGTTGTAGATGGATTTATGAAAGATTATGTAGAACTCTATGGTACTTCTTATTTTGACACCAAAGAAAAAAGACTTCAACTTGCGGCGAGATACGTTGATGGTCAGACAGGTAGCGTAGTTGATGATCATATCACCGTGGCCAGCAAGCGAGATGAAGTAAGCAAACAGATGCTTGCCGACGCAAACACCAAACTTGAAAAACTACTTGATGATAGGATAGAGCAGCAATGATACGCTATGAACGTCGTTGTACCTACCAAGATTGAAGTGCCTACAGTCGGTGGATGATTTTTTGGAGGGACTCTTAATTTTCTTGCTGGCGGATTGTTTAAGCAAGTGAAGACCTTCGAGATATACTACTTTGGTAAACCAGCCGAAGAGATTCAGGGCGCTGAATGATTTGGTATTTATCGCGGTACCTTCAATAATATCAGGTCTCTTGGTAAGCTCAATGATTTTGACTATACGACATGGATGGACTATGAAAAGAATCAATCTATTGGCGCTACGAGATGAGAAAACGCAAGAGAGGTGGAGGCGCATAGATGATATGATTTCTCTCTGATTGATTACGATCAGAAGCAATTTGATGGATACACTGATGCAGATGGTAAGCAGATCGTGGGCATAAAAGATAAAATGCCCTATAGCGTTATCAAAAAGAAACATGGCGGCAAGGATATTAGTAAATATATTTCTTGGTACTGGGCTGGCTATACCCCGCTCAATATCGATCCAGAAAGTGACGATATCAGATTGAATATCGCCAAAATGGATTACACTCAGTTGCGAAATCCGTTCTTAGATAGAACTATTGGCGGCTCTGTATTCAATATCGCATGAAGTAGAATCACTACTCCTGATAGAAAAATTGGATTTACGCTGGGCAGTGAGGATGAAGGTAATGATGATGACACTGATCCAGAGATCAACTCCAATACCAAATCGTATTCAGGTTATTCTGATAGTTTTCTTGGTAAAGATTTATTTGGATCTGCTATACAGGTAACAAGAGATGATGGCAAGCGACTCAAATTTAGGACTCGATGGAGTGGTAAGTATATATATAGAAACTCTGGTAAGCCAAGAATCAAGAATCGATCGGAGATAAACTTATTTTCTTTGGGGTGATGATCGCTAGATGATGGACTTCATCTCATGCCACATGGTTCTTCGGAATACGTAACGGTCGTATGAGATTCTAGCAAACATCGAAATCGTTATCTTAAATCTGTAGATAGTAGGTTCTTCCATAAATCACCCACTTTGGAGGAGTTGTATGGTACCTACGTACAGCTAGATAATTTTCAAACAGGAGCGTTCGGTTGTATGGAAGGTGCTGATATCGAAGATGAGGAGGCAGATAATGCTCAATGTTTCGGCTACACTATAAAATTTAAAGACTTATTTAACGGAGATTTCCAGACAACGCTGTATGCGAAACGTCCCGAAGATTATTTTACGACCTGAGGAAAAGTATATTTCAATAGTACAGCAGTGTGGTATGAGCATGGTGAAATTATCGATCTTAGTAACGTTGTTGGTGAAATCACTTGAAATAATGGTAATAAGCTATATATCCGCTTTCAAGATAGAGATATATACTTACCCTGGGGAGAGACGAATTTTGAATGTGGTCTCAGAAATGTAGATGATGTGCAAGTAGGTCAGTGTCAGTGAGTGAAATTCAAAATAAAATGAGCATCGTATACCGTCAAAGATAATTATGTAGATATATCTCAGTGATGAAAACTAGTTACTTTTTATCCTGGAGCGAGCATCAATTTCATGGGTAAGGATTATTCCTTAGCTGGATACCAATTGGTAGTTGATGATAATGGACAAGCTACATTTACTGGTAAACAATTGCAAGTTGGTGGTATGAATGAGTTTACCCTCGAGAGGCCAGTAGACTCACCTAGATATGTTAACTTCCAGGGGATATGATGAGATAAGCTGACTTGGGTCTATCCAAATATGCGAAAAGTGCCAGTTTTCAAAGAAGAAAATGGTAAGAGAGTGCTCAAAGAGGCAAGCGAGATAGAAGGTGCTTTGAGAGACTACTTGCGCGATAAAGTAAAAACATACAATAATGAACTGCTTGACCAGAGAGGTAAAAGATTTGATTACTACAATGGTAATGAGTGATGACTTCCCAGAAGAGAGCGAATCAACAAACTTGATAATTACGACACAAGTATCTCTCCTCTTGTGTATGACGATAATACTGGTATGAATCTCAGATCATACCAACTACTGCCAGAAAATTTCTTTATTGATAATCTAGCTACTACGCGGGAAGGTAAACAGGTAAGCAGTGATGACATGGTCCGTATTGTGGCACAACAATTGTACTACCAAAATGTTATGTGGTTACAATTGCCTATCCAAACAAGTAAGAAAGTGCTAGATGAGGTAAGTATGATTCAATCTTTTGCCGACATCAATCATAAATCAAGAGAGCTCTATTCCCAATATCTTGTAGAACAGCCAAAAGACAAATTAGATAATCTGAACTCTTATGATTTGTACTTACCGTACTATAATCTCAGTGGGTATGAGGCTGGGTATATCAATAGTGATGGTGCTGACTACGTACAATTTCAGACTATGCCCCCATTGATCAAATTGATTCAAAAACAAAAAGCCAAAGACAACAATACGCATAAGCCCAAGACGGTTAATGATTTTGAGGGCAGTAAATGTGCAAATCTTATCCCTCCAAGTTACGTGGTACCGCTATCAAAATGGCCAGCAGCATTTAAGTGTTGGTTGAGTGAGACGGCTTCTTCCAAATTGTTTGATGTCAAAATCTCTTTTATTGGTTCTGCCAATGATGTATTTGGTGCTGGTGAAGATGGCGAGGCTGGCTGGTTAGAAAACACTCGAGAAGAAGGCACTAATCAATTCAAGACTAGTTGGCAAGGTTATGGACAAGCTTGGAGATCTACGATAAAGACACAAGATACAGGTATTGCTCCGAACGAGCTGAGAGTATTGAGAAATAAATTGGACAACCTTATTGTTACGCCCAATACGGTAACTCCTTCTTTGACTGCATGAATCAGATTATCTTTATCTGCCAAAGAAGATCTTTGATCCTATACAGTCCAGATATCGACAACTGGCGCAAACTGTCTTACCTCAAGTAATGGCGCTAATCTTTGCCAGTCTCCTCAGTCACTTCAAATTAAAGGTCTATACTCTGGATGATATGACTATGCTTTTACTAGGTTGTTTGACGGGGTAGGCGACATGAATATCCAACTCAAGATCTGCCAAACTAAATGTGTGTATAAAAACATCAGTGTAACCGTGCAGCCTGGTGAAATAAGTAAATTTAAGATCACTCACCCGATGGGTCAGACATTGTATCCAGTCGCGAGAGGTGTCCAACTGCCGATGTTAATTGATGCGTTTGACGCGTATGAAAATCCTATAGGTACCACCATGTATGACTTTTTGGTGAAAACTATCCACCAGTGAGGTTTGATTTACAATAATGAACTTACCAAGGAATTCCAAATTAACTCTTTTGTGAGTGCTGGATTCTTGTTGGATACTTTTTCTACGCAAGGCAATAAAGAAACAATAACAATAGCTCCAAACCCTGCATTTGCTGCTCTCAATCCATCTCTGCCCAAACAAGAACTTTCATTTGATATCGTGGATCCTACTATTACGCTTAGTGCAACCATGACGTCGTTCCAGCTTCCTGAAAGTGATACTGGTCTCATGAAGACAGTCAATGGTGTATCCTTTGTGGATACTAATAAGTTACCAAGAGTAAAAGCTACTCTCAATAATGGACAAAAATTGTATGCCGTAGTAAATGCAAAATCACTGGGTGGTAAGTTTATACCTGGTATCAAGTGAACCAAACAAATGCTCAAGCAAGATGGACAATATGTGTCTGTCGAAACCTTTATACCAGTTGAAGAAGTGCTTTCCACTGGTGCTAATATAGAGTTCTATCTTTATCCTACTATGAAGGCATGAGATGATGCGGTGCAGATACAGGTAGGTCAGCTAAGCAAGACCGTCACTTTTGCTATAAAACCAGCAAGTGCCAAGAAAACGAGTCTCGAGCTGGATAGCGATGTGATGGATCTTGACTGAAATATCCAAGGAGTCTTATCAGTAACTGATGTCTGGGGTAATATGTTACCCAATGCTACCAACGTTTTGTTGGGCTTGTATGGCAATATCACAGTGGATGGTATGAATAAGTCTGGCGGTATCGTTTCTGTACTAGGTGAGAAACCATTCACGTTGCGTCCCGTCTACCCATGATGACAAGCTTACGTGTTTGCTACCTTGCAAGGCATTAGTTTTGATCAACAATATCCTGATTATGCGAGTGTGTTGGTGCAAAATAGGGCTCGACCTATAGATAATCTGAATGTAGCGTATATGAATCTATACGGATCTGACCGATCTACTCAGCTTGATAGAAAGACAAACAAGATAATAGGAGAGTCGATACTGACCGATAGTGCAAAAACTTTGGCACTTACTACTCAGTATGGTAATCCTATGCAGATGTATAAGACACTTGTAGGTATAGATACTAGGGGGCAGATAAAACAAGGAGCAACCAATGCTATCACACTGTGACTTTCCAACAATAAACTTGGATACTATATCGAGCAATATGGTTTCTTACCTTTTGCTGATATTACTGATATAAATGTGCAGCAAGTAAGTAATCTGGATGGTAACTTTGGTGGCAATACTCGGTCTATCAAACCATGAGAGCTTACATCTACTATACAATCCATTGCGGTGGTTGGTAAACAATTACTGGTTAACGATATGCCTGTTATTGATATGCAAAATGGTGTGCGGGATAGTAAGATTACTATCACGTATACTGCCAATCAGTGATCTTACAATGTATGGAACATACATTATGGTAGTGATCTTGTTGGTCAGCTTATCCAAACATGGTCCCAAAGTAGTGCTTTATTGGACGAGCGAAGTGCTTTGGTGGATCCTACGAAATATATGGTAACTGATATTCTTGTTTCACAGCGTCATGACAAATGAATAGGTATCTTAGATAAGGCAGCTACTTTTAGCGAGGAAGATAAAAGTACTCCTAGTATCCAACATAGTAACGATAGTAAATATAATATCGGATTTGGCGACACCTTCAAGCCGCTAACAAACTTTGCATGAGGTAAATCAGTAGGAGATTCTTCTATGCCTTTTGCTAGTGAGTTTGTCCTCAATATGGGTGATCCTACATATCGCATTTATGAGACGAATAAACTGCTAGACCATACAGACTACGATGGAGGCGTGGGTATCACAGCGTATACCGATCCCGACAAGATTATCCAACAGGTAGTTGATGTGGATCGAGATAAGCAAGGAGATAGGGATCTTATTATAACATATGCAGACGGATCTGTGAGACTTTTGATTGCCAAGGGTAACAAAGAGTATGTCAAAGTAGGTGATCTTATGTATATCGAGGATGGTATTAGTAAACTCTATGTGGGAGATGGTGACTGAGACGGTTACCAAGATATATTCATACATACCGCGGCAAACCAATTGAGATTTTACAAAAACTATGCTTGAGAAAGGATGGATGTGGATGGCTATCCAATATGTCTCGATATCCCAGGTGGTGATAAAAATCTCAATGGCGTCCGACAACGGTTCTTGACCGATCCCAACAATGATAAAGTTACGGACATTATAGTAAATGATAAAAATAATCAGATCAGATTATTTATCTGAGGTGGCGGATCTACTGTATTTAGCCTATGATTTGGGGGCGGCAACTATATTTCCAAAGATAAGTATAGTTGCGATGATGGTTGGAAAAAAAGGCAAGAAGGTAAACAAACGGTAGTCAAATCTTTTGCTCCAAAATTGGATGGCACCCCGCTCAAAGATGAATCTTTGGTGCACCGAAATGGATTGAAAGCTAGTGATCCAGGTACCATCAATCCCAATATAGATTCTGAAGAGGACTTGGAAGACCCTGATAAGATCAATGTAGACATACAACTTGGTAACTCTAAGAAACCAAAAGATGTGATCAACTTGGTAAAAGATCAGCTCATGTCGACTTTCAATCCTCAGACATGGATCACAGAGTACAAAAAATCACTTGATACGACTGTGACATTGGATGCTACCTATAGACCCGTGTACGAAAACAGTGCACTTGGTGAGGTAGTATACAAACAAACTCAATCACTACTAACTACTGACAAGCTTGATGCTTCCAAAACCTATACCGACCTCAATGGTGGAAGATTAGAAGATGGTGATATCGTGAAGATTGATATAACCTTACAAAATAAGTGAGCAAGTAAGGCTACTTATATCGAGAAGCTTTCTTGACCACGAGAAATACCAGTCAGTGGTAACAAGCAAGTATGATTCTTTGCTGGTAATCTCAATGCTGATCATGTATTTGTTCTTCAACCATGACCAAGTTATGTATTCATGGTAGACAGTATCGCTATGAGTTCTAGCGTAAGCTTTGGATATCATGTAGTATACAAGTCTCAGCAACTCGTTACTATGCAGCATGGTGATTGATTTACTGATATCAATGGTATTGGCGGATCTATTGGTAAGAGTTTGATCCCCAAAGCACTTGCTCAGTCTGATGATAATCCTGCTTGGTTGGAGATTGTCCCCCTGGACGGATGTGCTAAATTCAAATGGAAGATAAGTGTACCAAACGTTGGACCTATCTTATCCAACCGATTTGTAGAACAAAAGATTGATCTAGAGCAGCAAGTAGCCGATAAACAAAAAGCAGATGAGGCCGCATATACCCAAGGCACGAGCGATGGTTTTTCTGATTTGGTTAGCGACACACAAGATGCTGTGAGTGATGAACTCAAAGATACCTATCTCAAAGAAAACTGGAAACAAAAATGACTTCTCAAAGATGATCCAGCTCTCAAGGCTATTGAACAATTTGCTTATGCCGCTGAAGCAGTGGGTAATTTGAGCGTCCAAAACAATCTTAGTATAGGATGATTTGGTGATGATATTGATAATGTACTCAATAAGAAAATTGGTGAATTAACGAGAGGTCTGTGTGAATGATTTAAAGTATGACAAAAGAATTGCTCTGGTATACCTATCTTGAGTAGCTTACCTTGGAATATGGCTTTCTTGGCACCAGGCGATATGCAAGTGATGGGATGCAAAATATGGAAAGACAAGGGCATCCCACTGCTTTGGTTCCCTGCTACCTTGCAAACGCCTGTAGGACCTTTGCCTTTTCTTGGTCCTATTGGTCAAAAATGACCTGGTGACGGATTTTACTGGTTTGGAGGAGGTACCTATCCTTCACTTATCAGGATGTACTTTGCTCCTACGCTTACTGCCAAACTTGGTATTGGTATTTGTTTTGGACCATATACGCTTGGTATCAAACTGCCTAAGCCATTCAAGGATATCATGGGTAATTGTATTGTCTTTGCGGTGGATCCAGGTATTGGCAAATGTCAAAACACGACTGACTGATCGTCTTCAGATTATACGTCCTATGTTATTGATAAGCAAACTAAAGAACTTGATGATACGAACACTTGCAATGATGACATTACCGTCAGAAACTCTCCTATAAAGATGACAGAGACGGCGGTCAATAGTGCTGACAACTGGCTAGATTCCGTACAAGGTGAGTACGGCTTAGTGATCAAGTTGTGAGGACATGCAAATCTTACCAACTACAACAGTATCGCACTGAGCGATTTCGTTACAAAAGTAAGATTGGAGTGAGGTAATCCATTGGATCTCAAGATTAAGTGAGCAAACGATAAGGGTCTGGTAAGTTGTATCATGAATCAATTTGCCGATAATCAGATCAGGTATATCATCAATAATCTGACCAGTATGGATATCAATATCGTACTGCCAGATCTGAAGGGCTTGGGTTCTCAGATTGGTGGTGTTGGTTCTGTATTCTCAAAACAAGCTTGGAAAGAGAAAGAGAGTGATGACGTGTTTACGGATTACGCTGCAGATTACCAAAACACCGTAGAAAACAATACGGGCAGTGTCAAACAACTTGTTCTAGGCAAACAAAGTAAGCAAAAACTTACTAAAAAACTTGATACAGTACTATCAAATCCTTTTGAAAAATTGGCGCTATTCTTCAATGATAGTGAGTTGATTAGGATTAGTAGTAGAGATGTGTTGATTGAGATACCGCGAGTATATACCGAGGACATTGTCACCATAAAGGGTATTTATAGAGCGTGGTGGAGGAGAAATGAACCTGTTATTCAGGAACGGAAAGACTTTGCCAAGGATTTCGCAAAACAGTGTGAGTCCAAGACTGATCAGTTTGAGAAACAAAATTGTATGCAGAGAGCAGATGAGATTGTACAAATAAGTAATCAACTGGGTCAATTCGAAAAGTCTATCACAAGAAACCTGCAAGTCCTTGACGAATACGGCCAGTTCCCTAGTAAAGTATACCAACTTTTGCATGGATATGACAAGTATATCTACGACTTGTTCAACTTTGCGTATGGTACTATTGACGCGGTGACAAGCTGGTTGTCTCAATTAGCTAGATGATTTGATGCGTGGGTAGACTTTATTGTATCCTTGATGAGTATCTTGAAATCTCGACAGATACTGATAGACTTCTCAGTCAATTGGCAAGAAAAATGTAGCAAATGCACGGTTGATAATTATTCTGCCTATAGTTGTTCGTTTAGTAAGTTTTGTCCCAAGTTGCCTGTATTCAATATACCACCATTTAAGATCCCTGATATTACTATTGATCTCAGCAACATTGATCTACGTACGGATATTATTTTACCTAAGTTTAGATTCCAACCCAAGAGAGTCTGATTATTTGATAATCTGAAACAATTTGGACTCCCAGACTTACCTTACCCTACTCAGATCGGATGACTCAACAACCAAATCAACCTCAAACTGCCATCTATACCAGTGATACCATGACCGCCAGATCTAGACGCTATTAGTTTGCCAAGTTTCATCCCGCAAATTAAATTCAGAGGACCTACGCTGCCGCCTGCGCCAAGGATCCCTAAGATAGCTCCTGAGTTGGGTCTTGCGATTGATATTGCTGACTTTATAGGAAGGATCTTTTGCCTCGTGAAATGAGGAATTGGTCTCGTGGGAGAAGCTGGTCTCAAGTCGAGAATAGAGCAAATGACACAAAGGACGCGACAGGTAGAACCATTTGATAGCCTCAAATTGCTCATACCCAATGCTCCACTTCAAACACTCAATCTTTTCAAACCAATGAAAGATGCTTGATGAAGTTTGGATTATAAGTTGGAAGCCTACGCTGATGTGAAGATGTATTTTGATGGCGTATATTGATTGTTTGATGGTATCGCTAGAGGTATCAATACACAAACCAGAAAGATCATGGTCAATAGTGATAAGCTACCTTGACTCCAAGACGTAGATGAGTTTATCAAGAAAGGTAATGAGTGATTGACGGATATACTTGATACGGCAGATGACTTGCCCAACGTAAATGTAAATATCAATCCGTTTGGATACGTAGAGACTTCAGATTATCAATCCATCAATAGTAAGATAAAAGCAGAGTTGGCCTACTTTACCGAAAAAGATAAGCAACCATTTGCTCATGCCAGGAAGTTACTTGCCGCTGATGTAGTAAGATCGTACGATCTAGACACTGATGTGAAGGTGAATACTAAGGGGCTAGAGGAAGCTAAAGAAACGGTCAACGGAGTGCTTCAACAAGAGCTTGATAGTAACGAAGCTACCAAGAATTGGATCAAACAGGATCGAGATGGTTGGATTGATCACCTTGCCGCTACCCAATACGTGAGTGATGATAGTGTGGTATACTCTGTAAAAACGAACTTGCTTGACTTGGATCAGGACACGGTAGACTATCTCGCATCATACGACTTGGCAAAAGAGTATGTGGGTACCAATAAGACAGTGATAGATGGTTACGTTAATGGTCTAAAAAGTGCTGATTACGAAACGCTTGGTATGCAAAAATCTGATTATGATAGATCTACAGAATATCTAAATAATCTGAAAACAAACGTAGATCTGGCACGAGATAATGTTAACCAAGATACGACACAAACGATACAGCTAGCTCAAGTTGATGGTAGTATCACAGATGGGGAGATACAACAAACCAATTGTAAGCTTTGTGATAGACAAGTAGAGCCACTGTTGTTATCCCAAGGGTGATCCACTAATACTAACAACAATACGGCTTCATTTGCTTTGGGCGGCACTGATGACCCGACAAGGTATCTCAATGGTTACTTTGTGAAGTGAGATGATGAAAACTACCATAACGTGATTACCAATTTGGACAAGGGAGAACAACTCAGTAAGAGTGCGTTTGAAAAGGACCTCAATGGTGATAAGTTACACGATATCATTTTGCGGGACGATCACAATGTATATATAAAATATGCTGAGAAAGAGCCTACAAAAGCTGAGCAAGGATCTAACGACGCGGACACCACCACGCTGGTGATAGACAGTGTGGAAGATATCCAAGCGCAGGTGGATGCCTACGGTTATCATGGTAGTTGGTGAGATAAGGTGAAGATTTGGTCTGATGAGTGGATGCCAAGACAGTGGCAGGCTGCAGGTCAAGCATACCAATCTATGACCTATACTTTGACCAATGAGATGCAAGATGGTTTAGCATGATATGCTGTGAGATATGCGGACAACATTACTAAGACTCTTACGAAAGATGCTGATTACAAATACATCCTTATCCTAGATGCTAGCCTAAAGGAGAAACCTGTGAGCGACATAGACGTGGATGGTGTGCATTTGCAAGTAGATGATGTGCAGGTCATGTATGTAGATCCTAGTCAAACTACCATCAGTGCAGTATTAAGTAATCTGCCAAGAAGACGATACTATAGTCAAGTGACCAAACTATCATCTCAAGAGCAGGGTGGCAAATTGTTTGGTATCATCCCTCGGAAGACAAAAGACACAGTCCTCAGGATATATAAATCATCCCCTTGGTCTAGTACTGAGACTGCAGGTATGCAAATTATTGCCGATACCAGCGCTCCTTATGCTGATGTCAAACTTATCCGTACCAAAAAACCAGCTATTGTTGCGCAGTGAGATAGTATGTATGGCAATATCAAGACCTACTATGCGTTGAGCGGGTTGTGGTATGATGATAGTAAGGTAGTGAAGAACTGGATTTACAGCGGCAGTGCTCTTATCGCCTCGGGTGATCATGATCAGATACTCATCCCATCTATATATTCCGATACCCCTGTCACCCTTACCTACCAATTGGTATGAGAAGATGCTGCAGGTAATATAGGTCAAAAAACTGTAGAGATAGAGCTATGACTACCCACAATTAGTCTTGATGATGTGCAAACCAATACACTTGGTCAGTCAGATATCCTTTCTAGTTTGGATGTAGATGTAGATAAGTGAGTTGTGCAATTTGTGAGGATAAGAAATGGTGTCACCTCAGTGCTAGAATCACTCTTTGGTAAGCAAAAGCTGTTTGACGCAGTGACTGATCAGACTGTAGTAACTGGAGGTAAATTTGGATTTAAGCAAGATATAGGATTCTACGATCCCAATGGTAAGTATCTCAACGTTAGTCTGACTCCTGCTGGTCAGATCGTGAACAGCAATCCTGCCATAAAAGTTACAGTAGACTTCAATGACAATGTCCCAAAGATCGTATTATCACAAAATAACCAGGAATTGTATCGTATCTACCTCAAGCCTAAAATATTCAATCAGAAAAAAGATATTACTGTACTCAATGGAGGATACGAAATATTCAATCTGCCAGCAAAAACAGCAGCGCTTGGCCAATTTGCATGAGGTGTGTGTATCAAACCAAAGTCATGAGTATGTGAGATCATGATATCCCCATCTGGTTACATCTCCATTCCCAATCCTCACCACAGATCTTATAAGTGATACTATAGATTTGAATCTGGTAAGGTAGTGTATGGTATCCAAAAGGGTAAAGATACCGTTGCGGAGATTAGATTGGAAGTGGAAGCAGTGAAACAATAATATTTACCTACCCTAGAGATCATGATACTGTACAGCAAAGAACTGATAGATAAAAAGAAAAAACAATTAAAACATACCTTTATGGATAGCGAGGGCAGATACCTTGCTATCCTGTACTTTGGTACTGATCCAGTGATATCCGTATATGTCAGGAATAAACTCAGATTTGGACAAGAGATAGGTCTAGAGGTGAAGTTGTTTGGGCAAGAAGAGTACTATACTCTCGAGGCTGCGTATACACGTATTGATGATCTCAATAATGACCCTAGATGTATTGGTATCATCTTACAGTTGCCGTTGCCATCCTATCTCAAGCAACACCAACAGTGACTTTGTAATGCTATAGTGCCAAGTAAAGATGTAGATGCGATGACGAGCACGATGCTAGGGTTTATCGCTACTGATCACGCTGATGCTGTTTATCCTGCTGCGGTAGGAGCGAGTATACAATTACTCCAAGAATACAGATTGGATAATCTGAGAGGTAAGCAGGTAAGCATCCTCGGTCAGAGTAATTTGGTAGGCAAACCGTTTGCTCTGCACTGTATCAATCAAGGTGCTCAGGTGCATAGTTTTGGTGTAGATGGCAATCCTGAGATAGCAAAGGAGTTTTGCAAAAAATCAGATTATATCATATCTGCTACAGGAGTTATCGGATTAATTACCAAAGAGTATGTAAGAGACGATCAGAGTCAGATTATTGTAGATATAGGATATGGACTCAAGGATGGTAAGGCGATGGGCGATGTAGTGTTTGATGAAGTACAAGACATGGTTCATGCTATCACGCCAGTGCCTGGTGGTATAGGTCCTTTGTGTGTTTGTCAGTTATTTGAAAATGCTGCATTTTTGGCTAACAAACATCGCTAGTCTCGATCATGCGTTCCATTGCCATGATTTTTGCTACTACCAATTCTGGTTGCTCCTCGTGGGGATTGTGTCCAAGTCCTTCCATCATTTCGAATACGCCGTTATTCATTTTATTACAAATCTCCTCTATCTTTTCTCGTTTGAAACGCGCATCTTTTTCTCCATGTAGTACGTGGACTGGCTTATCGATAGATTGGATAAGCTGATCGATTCGCGACATATCACCTCTGATGAAGTTGATCGCGATATAGTAAAATGCTTTCAGGAAGTTTGGATTGGATGCTTGCGTATAGTAATCCTCAAAAAAGTAATCAATATTGGGGCTTTTCTTGTTGCCGTAGCAAGTGTGTAATCTTTTTTTGACGATATAATACACGAGTACTTTACCTAGTTTATCTAACTTTTTTTGTCCGATCAATCTAGTGCAGATGCGTGCCAATTGTTGTGTTTGTTTTGTTTTTTTTGTGGCGTATTTATCTATACGACTGAGTATTCCATATACGGGTAATTCTGGTTTGTAGTATGCAGGGTTGATACATACGACGTGATCTATATGTGGTGCGAGATCTGGATCGTTTGCAAGAGCAGTAGCTACGACTCATCCGATAGAATGTCCAATAAGCGTACACTGATCGATTTTTTTCTGATCCAGTATGTATGATAATTTTTGTTTGCTGTGCTGTATGATTTCTTGCGGTGTCCGTTGGTCCAGTGCGAATATCAGATTATCTTTTTCTTTCCTTCCTCAGTGTCCTTTGAGCGATATAGTATAAAACACTGCCAGATGTCCGCTAGACCAAAAACATTGCTTGAGTAAGTCGAAACTCTTTTCCGATCCGCCAAATCAGTGTACGCAGATGTATACTGGTGCTTGTTGTGCTTGGGTGATAATGATGGGACTTGGTGCGTCTTGCAGGATCTGTATGATAGCACGCTGCTGCTCACCTTGCAATGATAAGATATGCTGATGAGATATGTAGGTAGTCTTGCTGCTGTTTTGATTGAGTAACTTTTGAAATGCTAGGCTATCGCTTAGGTCGTCAGTACTTAGTTCATGATCTGATCTGCTTATCTGTGTAATCATCTCAGCGTTATTAAAAAATAAGTGTCAATACGTTACATATGACACTTGTGATATCAAGTACTATTTTGGATGATGTATACATAATCTGATTATTTGCCAATTTCCTTCCAAGATATTCTGGTTTGCTCCATACTATCTCTGTGTCTGATGGTTACTGTACCATCTTCCAATGACTGGTGATCTACGCAGATGCAATAAGGAGTACCGATCTCATCTTGTCTTCTATATCTCTTACCGATACCGCCACCAGTATCAAAATCACAATTGTAGGTATTTCTTAGTGACTTGTAGATAGTCTCACCAAGCGCCACCATTTCGTCATTTTTTTCCAATAATGGTAGTACTGCATACTTGATAGGAGCCAATTGAAAAGGAAATCTGATCACTGTCCTCACATCCGTAGATCCATCTTCTTTGGTAAGTGTTTCCTCGTCATAAAACTCTAGCATGCTAGCCATCATACAACGACCTACTCACATAGATGTTTCCACACATCGTGGTATGTATCTTTGTCCTGATTTTGGATCGGTATACTGCATGCTTACCTTAGAGTATTCTTGATGTTGCTTGAGATCAAAGTCAGTACGGTTGTGAATACCTTGTACTTCTCCAAATCCCCATGGGAATGAGAACTCTATATCGGTCGCTGCTGCTGCATAGTGAGCTAACTTGTCATGATCTTTATATCTTAGATGCTCTAATGATATACCGATAATCTGAGTCCAGAAATCCATACTTACCTTTTTCCGCTCTTCAAATACCTTCATAGCGTTGTCAGGGTCAGCTGGCACAAAATACTCTATTTCCATTTGTTCAAACTCTCTTGTTCTAAACAAGAACTGTCCTGGAGTGATTTCATTACGGAATGCTTTACCCACTTGTGCAAGACCAAAAGGTATCCTATTTCTTGTAGTATCGCACACATTCCTGAAGTCCGTGAATAAACTCTGACATGTCTCTGGTCTCATGTATACTTTGTTTGCTTCATCTGCTACTGGTCATAAGGTAGTATTCAACATCAGATTGAAATTTCTGCACTCTGTCCACTCTGCAGGCTTTTTGGTGTCAGGATTGTTTGGTATGTACTTCACAATAAACTGATACATTCCATCATTACCTCGCGACTCTGGTGAAAGATTTTTTATTTCAAGTTTTTTTGCTAGATCCTCATCGCTCAGATTATTTCTTATGTGCTCAAAGTAATTCTCTATAATCTTATCCGCTCTAAATCTTTGGCCTGTCTTTTTATCATCAATAAGAGCATCGCTAAATCATCCTACGTGTCCACTTGCCACCCAGGTAGTAGGGTGTGCTATGATAGCCGTATCCATCAAGATAACATCATCACGCTCTTGTGTATAGTACTTTGTCCAAAGATCAATAATATTTTTTCTCAATAAAGCGCCATATGGACCATAATCCCATGCATTTGCCAATCCACCATAGATATCACTATTGGGATACACAAATCCTTTTCTCTTTGCTCGAGCTACTATTGTTTCTAATGGAAATGACATGAGTAACACATAATTACTGGACTAAAAAATGTCGTTATGCTCTGGGCATAAGACTTATTTTGTAATGAATTAGCGCCTCAATGCAACCAAATCCTTACTTAGTCGTCAAACCTAGTCTTCCTGTTGGCGAGTTTTTTGCTTTTTTGGCGCTTATCGTTTAGTCTTTTCTCTTTTACGTTTTTGGGTATTTGTGTTTCTTTTCTTTCTTTGGGTTCTGCCAGGCATAACTCTATCATACTTTTTAGTTTAGCTACTGCGATTGCTAGATTACTGTGTTTACTTCTTGTTTCTTGGCACACGATCGTGAGCTTTCCTTCTCCGTCAATTTTATTTTGATATTTGGTTTGCATTCTTTGCTTCACGGGTTCGGGGAGTACGCTGCCACTGAGATTTCGGTAGAGTTGTACTCTTGATTCTGTCTTATTGATGTGCTGTCAGCCTGGTCAAGAACTCCTAGAATACTGTGTTTCCACTTCTTCTTTGATGATAGTGTCAAGGACACTGGGGTCTAGTTCCTGGTGTTTTTGTTTAGGCATACTCTAACTATACTGGATATTTGATTTTTTTCAAGTTTTTTGATGATTTGATTGCTCTATACTGCAATAGATATTGTATCCTGTGGTAAAATCTGTAGTATCAGATTATGTTTTATTCCGTATAAAAATCATACGCTATCTCATAAATACGAATATATAATCTGATTTACTATTACTACCAGTTGCAATGAGATTCCTTTCTTACGTATTAGCACATATCATATTTGCATTTTCTCCACAGGTAACGGCTGTCACAGTAGAGGTACCAGGTGGAGCACCTACGCTCAAAGATGTCAATGTGCCTTCATCTTCCACTGTACAGGGAGATCCTGATGTCATTATCACTCTGGTGCAACAAATCAATGATTACTTATGGTTTAGTATAGCTGCGGTGTGTCTAGCAGTGGTTGTATATGCTGGTTTCAAACTACTTACGACTGATGGAGACAAGGGCAAGATGAAAAAGGCAAATGAAATATTGGTGGGCGCATTGGTTGGTATTTTCATTGCAGTATTTTCTTATGTGATAGTGAGGTTGGTAGTCAACCTATTTTAGCACCTTGTATATGTAAGTGTCCAAATATCAGTCTCCTAGTGATTTACGATGGTGGAGTGCCAAAAAAAGATTTCAATCTTTGAGAGTGTTTTTTCGTGCTCACGGTTTGAGATTGTCTGTATTGGGGACTGTTGTCATTGTGTGAGTATTGGTTACTTTTGGTCTTATCAAAGCTTTCAGCGGTCCCAAGCGAGTGATATCCAAAGTAGAAATAGAGACAAATGATGCTGCTATGCTGTATGACTATAAACCTCTTGTGTGATTTTTGCAACAAGATTTTGAGTCCATGAATAAACTCTTGGTGCCTCGAAATAGGTGGAGATTTTTTTCGTATTACAAAAAACGTATGCCTTGGATAGCAAATATGGATCTGGATATCCAAAATGGATCTGTGCTGATTGGTATACAGGGTAGAGTGCCAGTATTTTATATGACCCATGCACAAGATCGTTTCGCATTTGCCAATCGTATGTTGATTCCTGTAAGCGATTGAGCTGTTATGCCTGGCACTGGCACGGTGGCTCCAAACATTATTCTTACTGGCATTGCTTCCAATACAAGCGGTTTGCAAGGTTTGTTTTATGGTATTGATGAGGTAAAGTTTGTCAAACAGATGCAACTTATTGTCAATAATATGAGTGGTTTTGGAGATTTTTACTATATACCTGGAGCCCAAAAACTGATCGTGACAATGGGTTCTGGATACGAACTTTACTTTGATCTAGAAAAAAACATTATTGCCCAACTAGATAAATACCAATCTCTTCGTGCTATGACAGGCGCGGTCTCTCTCAAGTGATACCGCAAGATTGATGTAGGAACTATGGATGATATGGCTTTCTTGAGTAAGTAGCAGCGCGATCTATCAGATTATTTATTATACCGCAACACCTATGTCATTGTACCTCAAATACCGTTCACAAACATTTGATGATATTGTTGAACAAGAATATACCAAAGATATCCTGAAGCAACAAGTGATCAAGTCTTTCGAGGGTGAAAACTTTTCCAATTATTTATTTCATGGTTCGAGAGGTATTGGTAAGACGAGTATCGCTAGAATTGTAGCGAGGGCGCTCAATTGCTCTGACAACCACAATGGTAATCCCTGCAATGTTTGCGAAAACTGTCAGCTTATCTTGCATAACAAAACAGTAGATATCGTGGAGATTGATGCAGCGAGTCATACAGGTGTGGATAATATTAGAGATGAGATTATCAATAAAGCTATCTATCCACCTACGCAGTTGAGAAAAAAAGTATACATTATTGACGAGGTCCATATGCTGAGTACAGGTGCTTTCAATGCTTTACTCAAGATCATGGAGGAGCCGCCCTCATACTTAGTATTTATCCTTGCGACTACTGATTTGCATAAAGTGCCAGATACCATTTTGTCGCGCTGCCAGTTGTTTAGTTTCAAAAAGATCACTGTAGCTGGTATTGTTTCCAGATTATCATATATTTGTAGTCAAGAACATATAGCATATGATTCTGCGTGATTGGAGCTGATTGCGAAGCTCGCTGATGGTGGTATGAGAGATGCTGTAAAATATCTGGATCAGGTGAGTATACTGGGTCGTGTAGATGAACATACGGTATCCCAATGTCTTGGAGTCACTTCTGATGCTATCGTGAAAGAGTTTGTGGATATTGTTGTAGCGCGTGATGCTGTCCGCGGCATCCGTCTGATTGCTGACTTGCAAGAGGCGAGTGTGGATATCTATGTATTCCTCAAGGATGCATTGCATTATATTGATAACCATGTCAGCGCTGATACTATGTCTAGGTTACTTCCCGTTGCACAGTTTATCAAACAAGTCTATGAAAAGCTCAAATATTTTCCTCATCCGATGGTCTTACTCAAAGCAGAATTATTAACCTATACATGATGAGCATGACCTACATCACAGATATGAATAGATAATCAGAAAGCTAAGCCTGTTGCCCCTAGCGTTGATGCACCTCAAGCAGCTGTGGATGCCCCGCAAGAAGTTGTACAAATCCCTGTTGCAGCACCAACACCCCAAGTTGCTGAAGTTACTGTAAGCTCACAGTCCTCAGAAAGCCCTGCAGATACGAGTGATTTTGATGCACTCAAAGAGCGTATCGTTAGTCATATAGCTAGTCAATCTCTCAAAAATATCCGAGAAAGTAGTTGTCATATAGACAGTATACAGTGATGATTGATAAAGGTGCATGTTATCGAAAATGGTAAGATGACGTTGCTCAATATGGCCACCAATAAACAAACTATGGAAAAACTTTGCTCTGAGATACTTGATAAAACAATGCAACTGCAGTATGAGTTTATTGAGAAAGAAGAGTTTTTGAAAAAAGGACTAGGTGGGCTACTCGTATAAAGCTTTATGTTGTGTTTGTATCATGAGGATTGAAGTATTTGTAAAATTGTTTGCCAAAGAAAGCAAATTGGAACCCTTGATGACACTGGAGGGGTTGAGTACAGGTAACGCTCAGTATTCAGCTTATCTGACGTCTGCGCCTATAGATGGTAAGGCAAATGAAGAACTTATCGACTTGTTGGCAAAATACTTTGGAATAAGAAAATGACAGATTGCTATCATAAGCGGTGCTGCCAGTAAGCATAAAATTATTGACATTACTTCCTAACACTCTTATAATGAAAAAGTACTGAAAAGTATTGTTCTGGATCCTGGTATTGCTAGGATTCAATTACTTGCTTTATATTGTTTACGTAACACCCCTGCAAGACTCAACAAAGACAGCACATTCATTAGCTACCTGATGATGAATTCCTCAGACGGGTTTGCCACAAAAGGAGATTTGGGCAGATAATGTGAAGATTATCGTATCAGTTGCCACAACTCCAGAGCAAAGGAGAATGGGTCTGATGTACCGTTCTGGTCTGGGTGTGCAAGAGGGCATGTTATTTGTGTTTGATAAAGAACAGCCTTTGAGTTTCTGGATGGAGAATACCTATATTCCTCTGGATTTGATCTATATTGGTAAAGACAATATCATCAAGCATATCCACAAAGGCGCAAAACCTTTGGACCTCACTGGATTACCTAGTATACAGCCTGCTCAGTATGTAGTGGAAGTAAATAGTGGCTTTGTAGATAAGTTTGACGTCAAAGTTGGTGAAACCGTGCGAGGCTTGTAGTATTATTATCTGATTATCTCTTATTGTGCCATGCATTATACTATCCTTACTTGAGCAACTAATCCTGTCTTGAGAGCAGTAGCAGATCCTGTACAGCATATTGATGATGATATCAAACAGCTTGCTGAAGACATGAAAGTAGTGTGCCGCGAGTATGACGGCGTAGGTTTGGCAGCACCACAAATAGGTTTATCTATCAAGATGATTTATATTACGCACTGGAGAAAAGGTCCAAAGTGACTAAAATATGTAGGTGAGCAAGTGATGCTCAATCCAGAAATCTTATCACATGCTGAGACCATGAATTCTGATGTGGAGTGATGCCTGAGTTTACCTCATATGACAGGTAAGGTAAAGAGATACGACCGAGTCAGAGTAAAGTTTCAAAATACAGACTGAGAAGTATCTATCAAGAACTACAAATGATTTGATGCAAGAATTATCCAGCATGAAATCGACCATATCAATGGCATCTTGTTTATCGATAAAGCGAAAGACATAAAAGTCTCTAAATAGTTAATATTAAATTATATTTGCCAACTTTGCTTGTGGTTGTAATCCAGGGCATTTTTTTTGTAATCAGGTTATTGATTCTTTTTATTATTGATAAGCTGATACGATGTGTGGAATATTTGCTTACAAAGGAGATAAGAACGCAATACCGTTGCTGTTGCATGGATTGGAGAAGTTGGAGTATAGAGGGTATGATAGCGCGGGTATCTTCGCGTTGGATACGGTTGCTGGGAAACAGTTGTATTGTAGGTCTGTGGGCAAGGTGGCAGATCTTGCGAGAACTGTGGATAATTGAGACTACAAGGACCTGCATGCAACCATTGGTATGGCTCATACGCGCTGGGCAACGCACGGAGGAGTGACTATGTTCAATACCCATCCGCATCACGATGCTCAGGCAAGGTATTACATTGCACACAATGGTATTATCGAGAACTATCACAAGCTCAAACAAGGACTTATCGCTGAATGATATGAGTTTTACTCCCAAACAGATACCGAGGTTATTGCAGCGCTGCTAGGGAAATACGCGAGTGATAATTTCTTGCAGACTGTGCAAAAGGTACTAGGTATGCTGGTGTGAGCCTATGGTCTGATTATTATCGATACACAACATCCAGATGAGCTGATAGGATTCCGCTGGGGTAGTCCCTTAGTGTTTGCCAAAAAGCACCATAAGGACGGCCAGAATGAGTTTTTCTTTGCTTCGGATACGCAGTCGTTGAGCGGGTTAGCTGATGAATTTAGCTACCTGGAAGACGGTGAATTGGTGCGGATACATGGCAATGACTACAGCATTATTACTGAGACTCAGGTTATCAATAAATCATTTGAAGTATTGCAGCTCGCTGATCAAGATACGGGGAAGGGTGGTTTTGAGCACTTTATGCTCAAGGAGATATTTGAGCAACCGGCTGTCATGAGGAGGATTATGAAAGGTAGGGTCAATTTTGAGACGGGTGTACTTGATGCAGATGCGCTGGATTATCTCAAGATGCTGCAACTAGAAAAGATAATTATAATCTGATGCGGTACGAGTTACCACGCATGATTGCTAGGGTCCAAGTGGATCAATATGCGGACAGGTATTGATGTCAGTGTGAAAATTGCTAGTGAGGTATTGTATGAAGAGATCGCTATAAACGATAAGACCCTGTTTGTATTCGTTTCCCAGAGCGGGGAGACAGCAGATAGTATGGAAGTACTCAAATACTTGAAAGAAAAGTGAGCTAAAACCTTGGGTATCGTCAATGTGGTAGGTTCTAGTATATCCAGACTCACCGATGCAGGTATGTTTACGAGGTGCGGCTTTGAGATTGGCGTGGCTAGTACCAAAGCATTTACTGGTCAGGCTATTTGTTTACTGATTATTGCATTATGGCTATGACAAAAACATAATCTGAAACACCATGATTACAAAACTATCTTACGTGCATTGGAGCAATTACCCAATCAGATTGATCTGATGCTACAACATACCAAAGAAATACAAGAGCTTGCTAAAAAGGTAAGTGAGTTTGAGAATATGTTTTTCTTGGGACGTAGTTTACATGCGCCCATTGCTGCAGAGTGATCTCTCAAGATGAAAGAGATTAGTTATATCCACAGCGAGGCGTACGCTGCTGGTGAACTCAAGCATGGTTCACTGGCTCTCATTACCAATAAGTTCTTGAGTATCATCCTTGCTCCAGAAGACAGCTTATTCGAGCAAAATTTGAGTACTATCAATGAAGTGAAAGCAAGGAATGGGGTAGTATTTGCGGTAGGTACGCAGGAAGTGGAAAAGGCTGATGCAAGTTTGTTGATACCTAAGACTCACGAAGCACTCTATCCTATACTAGAGACGATTGTCTTGCAGTTGTTGTCTTACTATACTGCCAAAACATTATGAAGAGAAATTGATAAGCCGAGAAATTTGGCAAAAAGTGTTACGGTGAAGTAGTGCGTGCTGCCTCTGATTCGCGATGGCGGACGTGCCATGGCACGTCCCTACAATACATGTTTTGATTTTGCTGTCGTAAAAAACATACTTCATTTGTTTGATGAGCATTTTGTTTGGATCGCATGAAGAATCAGATTATCAAAGATGCCTTTTGGCAAATACTGGGGAGAGTGGCGTCGGCACTGGGTGGGTTTGTGACTATCAGGATGATGACTCCTTTTTTGGGTCCTTTGAGATATGGTGACTATAATACGATACTCAAGTACTTTGCTATCTGGTCTGCCTTGGCAGATCTGGGTCTGTATACGATAGCACTCAGAGAGCTCGGTAAAATGAAAGCAGAGTTTGTGCATGATGATGGTAGTATTGATGAACAAGAGAAGGAAAAACTTTCTGCGTACTATTCTAAATTTATGGGCTCAAGGATTATCAATCTGGTTATTGTCTATATTCTTGCTTTGGTAGTGGCATATCTCATTCCTAGTTACTCTTCCAATCCTTATATCATTTGGTGATTACCACTTGGTATGATATTTAGTGCTACTTTTGTGTTAGGATATTTTTTCCAGTTACCGCATCAGTTGTTTTGGAGTATGCAGCATACCAGTATATCTTTGGTGATCGCGAGAGTTGGTCAGATAGCGTTACTTGCCTTGATACTATTTGTATTTCCCAATACAGAAATCAGCACGCCGACGACTCAGAATATCCTCATATTTTGTCTTATCTTGTGTACGGTAGTGGCTAGTGGTTTGTTCCAGATAGCTCGACAGCGATGGACAGGAAGAAAGTACTTGAGACTATCACTAGATATTGACTGGCATTTTTTTACCAAACACATTAGAGAAAACTGGAAGTATGGCATAGGATACTTTTTGAGTAGCTTTCATACTCTTGCGGTGTGATTGTTGCTATCTTGGTTTTATCCTACCAATCTTGGTTACTATTTTGTATGAGTACGAGCCCTATCTATGACATTGGTGGAGATATTATTGATCGTGCCGTCAGCCCTGGGTAATAGTGCGTTACACAAAGTATCTCACAAAACACTTGATGAAAAAAAATCAGCATTTGGTAACTTGATGTTGTTTGTGTGGATTATTGGTGCGGCTATTGCGATGAATTTTTATCGGTTTTCTGATGTTATTATCCAGATTGTCTCTGGTACAAAGTACTTGTCTAGCACGCTTGGCGGTATAGGATCAGATTATATTTTATGATTCTTGGGTGTCGTGTTATTACTTACTTTTACGAAACAAGTCTACAATTATATCTTTATATCTACCGATAACCAGAACGAGCTGTTCAAGGTAAATGCTTGGTGAGTGGCCATTGGTATCGGCTGCGCAACGTGGTGGGTCTATCAGTATGGTCTGTGGTGAGGTATCGCAGGGCAGTTGTTTGTGGAGTTACTGTATGTAGCTGGCGCCTGTTGGATAGGATATCGTAAG
>JBAYVQ010000005.1:0-26373 GCA_041674565.1 Candidatus Absconditabacterales bacterium | reverse complement strand
TCACCTTGCATAGATACTTCTACACCCGATGGTATTTCAATTGGTTTTTTACCTACTTTTGACATCGTACTACGTAATGAAGATTAAATTTAGAGCCCTATCAGCATCAGCTTATTGGCTATTCATATTATTTTTTATGACTTATTCCTAGTGATTAAAATATTAGTATATCTCCGCTATCAACTCTCATCACAACTTCTTCAACTTCGCTTCATGAGTGAACATCAATCATTTGTCAGTAGATATAAGTCCTATACCCTTACCTCATGCCACTCACTTGATCTCCTCATATCCAACATAATATCTTCTTGAAGGTTTAGAGAACAGTTTTATCTGAGGAACTACCTCATTCATATTACTAGAATCAAGCAAATCGATTTCGATGGATTTTTTATTACCCTCTGCTGTGACTTTAAAGTCAGCAACAAATTTTGCTTTTTTCAAAAGTTCCAAAACTTTTAGTTTGAATGCTGAAGCAGTAATTCATTCCAAGTGTGGCTTTCTTGCTAGATATGCGTTCTTGATTTGGATAAGCAAATCAATAACAGGGGCATTTGTATAACTCATGATACTACAATCCTAAATATTAAATTAGTTACTCATTATGATACTATTATCGTCCTGCTTTTCTTACTCATAAGATTTGTCACTGTCTTGCATACACTCTGAAGCATACTCTGCAAATGCCAAAGTCTCTTATAAACGATCTGGTTCTACCACAAAGCTTGCATCTATTGTAGTGTTTACAAATATGTTTCATCTTTGCTCCAAGCGCAAGAGCGTTGACTCTTCTTGTTTCTAATCTTGCTTGTTTTGCTATGAGTGATGTTCTAGCCATGACAATTATCAATAGGTAAGGTAAATAGTAAGATATATAATTATAATAAGGTGATTACTTGAATAAGATGCCTAGCGATTTGATGAAAGCTAATGAATCAACTTTGTCATGAGATGTTGGCACGATAGTCACCTGAAGCCCAGCAGGAAGAGTCAGACTATCTACATTGATTTCTGGGAAGACACCAAAGTCTTTAAAGCCAAAGCTAAGATTACCACCTTTATCAAATGATTTCTCATTCAATCCAGCAAAGTCTCTTACCCTAGGCAACACCAGGTGAACCAATCTTTCTATAAAGTCATACGCTCTTTCGCCTCTTAGTGTTACCTTGAGCATGACTGGCATACCTTCTCTCAACTTAAAGTTACTCACTGATTTTTTTGCCACAATAAGTTGAGCCTTTTGACCAGTAATAGCTTTCAGGTTATTTTCTATTTCAGCAAAATCTTTGATACCCTTTCTTGTAGCCAAGCTTCCAATACCACAACATACCATAATCTTATCGAGTTTTGGTACCTCGTGAATATTTTTCTTGCCAAGCTCTTTTTGGAGTGTTTTGACAGTGTTTTTTTTAAAATCAGTATACAGGCTCATTTGAATCAGAATGCAATCAAATAAAAATTATTTTAGTACGGTCTTTGTTGTTTTGAGTGTTCTAAACTTCTTCCCATCCTCTATAGTAAAGCCAACTCTAGAAGACTTTTCGCCATCCCAATAAGCTACATTGCTGTAGTTGATAGCATGATGAACATCTACATATCATTGACCTTTTTTAGATCTTTTTTTGATATTGAGACCCTCCAGGTAAACACCGTCTTCGGACACTCTCAACACTTTAGCTGTTTTGCCTTTGTACTGACCAGTAGTGACAAGTACCATATCTCATGTTTTAATCTTTTGCATGTATGCGATTGTTACAAATATAATTATATAATCAGACAACTATAATCTTTTATGGACTTTTATCAATTTTTAATGCTAGATAAGCTATATGGTTAGATAACTTCTTGGGCCATACTGGCAATACTCTTGTATCCAAACTTCTCTCTTATCTCTTTTGCAACAGGACCAAATATTCTTTTACCCAATGGCTCATTTTTTTTATCAACCAGGATAACAGCATTGTCTGCAAACGATATATAACTACCGTCATTTCTTCTTATCTTGTTCACTGTCCTTACCACCATAGCTCTTCCAACCTGAGCTTTCTTGAATGTCGACGAACTAGCTACTCTTTTATAAGCGACGACGACGATATTCCCGATACCAGCTGACTTACTATTTCCTTTGATAATACCAATAACCAGAGCTTCTTGTACTCCTGTATTATCTGTCACGTTGACCATACTTTCGTGTTGTATCATGATTGATAACTCTACATTTTAAATTTTAAACAATTGCATATGACAAATTATTACGCCTTTACGGTCCATCTTTTCAACTTACTCAATGGTCTGCATTGCAAAAAGCTAACAGTATCTCACTCATGATATTGATTTGCTTCATCATGAACATAGTACTTTTTCCTAACCGTGAATCTCTTTTTGTATACAGGATGCATGGTTACTCTTTTCACTTCCACAACAAGAGTCTTATCAGCCTTAGCAGAAAGCACCACTCCAGTGAGTTCTTTTATATTTTTACCGTCTTTCGTAATCATAATAGTAAGTTGTAAGTAATAATAGATGATCGTAGGATTATCCTACATACATATTAGTTATCTAGAGATAATCTGAATTGAATACGTGCTATAGCTCTCCTTATTGTTCTAAACACAGACACATCTTTGATAGCTCCTGGCGAAACAGATTTTTTGAGTTGTAACTCTCACAACTGTTTTTGCAACTCAGCACGCTTTTGTTTGAGCTGATGGCTATCCAACAAGGATATTTCAGAGTATTTCATAATATGTAGTCGTAATGGATTATAAATATATGATGTTTGTTAGTTTATTTCGTTTTTTTCTACCAATCTTGTTTGTACAGAGAGTTTGTAACCTGCTTGTTTGAATACTTCCTGAGCAGTTGTTTTATCCACGCCAGTAATTTCAAACAACACCCTTCCTCTTTTTACTTTCACTGCATAAAAGTCTACATCTCCTTTACCTTTACCCATCTTTACTTCCAGTGGTTTCTTGGTAATAGGCTGGGCAGGGAACACTCTTATCCATAATTTACCTACCTTTCTCACATATCTAATGATTACCTTTCTGGCAGCCTCTAGTTGTCTATTGCTTACGAAACCGTTGGACATCGCTTTCAATCAAAATTCACCAAAAGCAACTTCAGTACCACTAGTGGCAATACCTCCAGTAAGTCCTTTGAAACTCTTTCTTCGTTTCCATCTTTTGGGCATCAATAATGACATGGTGTTCTTTTGTTAAGTAACAAATAATTCATTATATTAATAGTTTATTTTCCTCGATCATCCTCAAATAAGTTTTCAAACATTGCATTGCGACTTATTCTAAACAGACTCTCTCCATCTCTATCTAGGCAAACAAAGAGCTCATTATTTATCAATTGAATAATGTGATCGCTTGGTTGTGCGTACCCCATGAATATCTCTTTCCTAATTGCATGTCCTCAGGGTCACATGACACCATTATGTTCTACTAATACTCATGCTAACTCAAGATGAGATTGTGTTCTTATAAAGAGTTCTGATTTCCCAGTTTCTTTAATCTTTTTCAACATCTCTTCATAATTTATAGCATTAGCCATGAGCCGACCATCTTGAGTAATAAATCTCACTATCCCGCTTGAATCAATCCTTTCTCTTTCTTGAACAATTCGCCTCTACAAATTCGAACCTTTACTCCCAATACTCCATACTTTGTTCTTGCTATGTCATAGTGATAGTCGATATCTGCTCTCAAAGTCTGCAATGGGACAACTCCTTGTGCGTATTTTTCTGTTCTTGCGATATCTACTCCGTTAAGTCTACCAGCTATCTGTATCTTTACTCCCTGAGCACCTTTTTCCATTACTCTTTCTAAGATTTGTTTGCATACTCTTTTGAAAGGTAATCTACTCTCTATCTGACTAATGATAAACTCAGCCATAATCTTCGCAGACAACTCAGGAGTTTTCACTTCTTTGAGGGTTATTTTGAATGGTTTACCAAAGATGCGCTTCAATTGATCTTCAAGTTTCAAAATATTTTTGCTATCTTTACCTAAGATAAACGCTGGCTTACTTGTGAAAATCAAAAGCTCGCCTTCTGTGAGAGTTTTTCTGATTACTATTTTAGCAATACCACAGTTTGGGCAAGCCTTATCAATAAACTTTCTCAGTTTGATATCTTCAATAAACATAGTAGATTTCTGGCTTTTCTTTTTAGGAAACCGCTCTGACATCCATGATTTCATGGTTCATACTCTCAGTCCTACAGGATGTACTTTTTGTCACATTAGCGCTTCAAATAATTAAATAATAACAGACATATAATTGGAGATCATCATCAAATACTTACTCTAATACTACTCTCACGAACGATCTATGCTTAAAGTATCTATGCACACCACTTCTTGATACGAATCTGTGCCTTTTCAACAAGGTTCCTCTTCATACATTGATAGTAGTCACAGTGAGGTCATTGAGCGTTGCATCAGCATTGTGTACTGCATTCGCACTAGCAGAGCGAACTACTTTCCACAAAACCTGAGCAGCTTTTTTGGGCATCATAGACAAAATATCAAGAGCCTCGGTGGCTTTTTTGCCTCTAACCATTTTCGCTATCAAGTTCATTTTTTGATAACTTAATGTAGCATATCTTAATGTAGCGGTGTAACTTCTGTTCATTGTAGTGGATAAGTAATAAGTAATGGTGATTAATAATGAAGATCGGGGACTAACACTAACGAGCCATTAGAACGGATGTCCTCTAAAGGTTCTTGTAGGAACAAACTCTCCCAATTTGTGTCCAATCATTTCTTCCGAAATGAAAAGCGATACAAACTGTTTGCCGTTGTGCACAGCAAATGTGAATCATACGAAATCAGGGATTACGGTGCACGCTCTATCCCATACTTTCAATACCTTCTTCTCACTAGCAGCAAACATTGCTTGCACTCTTTTGAGAAGTTTGGCATTCACATAATATCATTTTTTGAGTGATCTTGTCATTGTAGCGTAATAGTTAGTAGTAATAACAATGTGTAAACAATATGTGTTTTGTATTAGTTCTTCGTCCTTCTGCTGACAATAAATTTACTAGATGCTTTCTTACTATGTCTTGTCCTAATTCCAGGAGCTACTCTTCTACCGTTTTGCGCCTTCATACCTTTTCTCAATCAGATCGAAGTGTGTCATTCTCCTCCTCCGTGTGGATGGTCTACTGGATTCATCGACTTACCAAGAATATGTGGTTTCACTCCTTTCCATCTTTGTCTACCAGCCTTACCAATAACTACATTCATATGCTCCTCGTTACCGACTTTCCCGATCGTTGCCCAGCATTTTCCATCAAATTTTCTTACTTCTCCAGATTGTAATTTTACGATAACTTGTCCAGTTGCTTCATCTCTACCTGCTACTGTAGCGTAAGTACCAGCAGATCTGATCATCTTTCACTTTGTGAATGGGGTAACTTCCAAGCAATGGACAGTATAACCATCTGGTATATCCTTCAGTGCTTTTCTGTTTCCAGCTTTGATCTCTCCTTGCTCACCATTCATCACTACGTCACCAACTTTCACACCAGCTCGTGCAAGCACGTACCTTTTTTCTCAGTCAGCATATGTCAATAATGCAATTCTACAAGTTCTATACGGATCGTATTCCAATGCAGCTACCTTAGCTGGTATATTCAGCTTATCGTATCATCTGAAATCAATCATTCTATACAATTGCTTATGCCCTCCTCCTCTAAATCTAGAAGTGATTCTTCCTTGAAAGTTTCTTCCTCATGATTTACCCAAGAACACTGTCAGTGCTTTTTCAGGACCTTTTTTAGTCAAGTCAGAAAAGTCATAACCTACCATGGTTCTTCTGGACGGGGTGTATGGTCTATATTTCTTTATTGCCATTGTTCTTCAAAAATTTGATAAACTGATTGATATAAGATAATCTGATTAACTAGCATAACGATTATACGATCTCTATTTTTTCTCCTTCAGCCAATGTAATGATAGCTTTTTTGTATGATCTTCTCTTGAGTCTTCTAGATCCATGCTTACTGGGCAATATCACAGTATTGACATCGGTTGGTGTCTTACCATACAACTCCGTAAATCATCTAGCGATATCTATTTTGTTCACCATGATAGGGACCAAAAATACATACTTATTACTTTTTTCTATAAGAGCAAAAGATTTCTCTCATTGCAAAAGACCTAAAATAATATCTTGGGCAGCAAGTCCAGGCTGTTTGCCTCTATTGCTTTTTAACCATCTAGTTCTCAGTACTGGTTTGAATGACATGTTATACGGTTTGTAATTGATATAATGATATAGGTACTGTATATATTATTCGTCGCCCTCTTGAGCATATTGGAATCTTGTTACTATCTTTTCTAATCACTCCTTACCAACTATTACGATATGGTTACTTCTTAGTAGATCTACCACATTCATATAGTCTACTGATACGTACTTAGCATCTTCAATATTTCTAAAGGATTTATTGAGATATTCATCATAATTTGCTGACATAACTAAGTTGCTTTCTTGATTGAATTCAAGTGTTTTGAGTAAACTATAAGCACCTTTAGTTGATATATTTGCCCCATCATAACCTTTTACAATCACGATAGATTGATTTTCTAATTTGGAGACGAAGGCTCAGAGTAATGCAAGTCTTCTTTGCTTTTTTGTCATAGTCTTCATCCAGTTGATATCGCTACTCGGACCAAATGCCACACCTCACTTTTTTCTGATTGGAGATCATCTGTCACCAGCTCTAGCATTACCGCTTCCTTTTTGTTTTCACAATTTTTTGCCAGAAAATGCAACATCTCCTCTCGTTTTAACGTGCGCATTGCTTTGTCTTGCGTTTGCGAGTTGCATAAGTACATACTCATGAATAAGGCTACTATTCACCTTTTCAAGAGTAAACAAAGCATCATCAAGAGTGATTTTTTCCACTTCTTTTCCAGATGTATCTAGTACTGGTATAGTATAGCTCATAATTAGTTGATTTAATAGTTAATAGTTAGTACACAAAAGTAACTTAGTCAGATTATCATTTATCACACAGATACTACAGGTAGCACTTCAGGAATCAATTGTATCGTCCTGGTACAGATCATTTTACAACAACATAGTGCTTATTTTCAAAATCATATCTGTCTACTATCTTTATGTCTTTGACTGTGACTGTTTCCATACCCATATGACCAGCATGAGGATGTCCTTTTTGAGTTCTTCTTGGTTTTCTATTACCTTTACTACCCAAATGTCTTGTAAATTTATGACCATGAGTCGCGGGCATACCGTGTAGGTGGAATCTTTTGATACCTCACTGGAAGCCTTTACCTTTACTGGTACCAGTAAATGCCACAGACGTAACAGTATCCAATACAGAGGTAGCTATAGCGCCAGCATCCGTTCAGATAGTATTGCCTTCGTCTAGTCTAAACTCAAACTGCTTGTCATTCTTACCACTTTTGGTAGTAACAACCAAAGCTTCATAACCATCTTTGTCAGTGGTCTTGAGTCTTGCGATCTTCTGTTCAGGAAATTCTAAGATAGTCACAGACGTGAACGTATTGTCTAGCCACATCTTTGTCATTTCCTTTTTGATTAGTATGATTCCTCCTTTTTTCATTTTCTTGAGTGTTTCTCACTATAAATTGGTATTTGCTGAGTAATTAATGATTTCTCTTCACTGTTCAGTAAGTTGAATTGTTCGACAGTCAATCTTTGTATTGTGTCGTCTCATGCGAACAAAACTTCATATCAGATAGATTTTGCTTGTCTAGATGTTAAAAGTCATCGTAATTTCATGACAGCTATGTGATGATAATTAAAATACTTTCACTTCCACCATCACTCCAACTGGGATGCTAAGATTTTGAAGAGTTTCCATAGTCTTCATACCAGTTTCCACTACATCAATCAGCCTTGTATATACAAACTGTTCGTATTGCTCTCTACTGTCTTTATCAACAAAGTGAGAAGTATTTACAGTATACAACTTCCTAGCTTTTGGTAAAGGTATAGGACCTTTGATGGCAGCTCCTGACTTAGTCAGTATACCAACAATTTTAGCAGTACTACTTTCGAGCATCCTTACATCGTATGACTTAAGTTTGATTCTCAACTTAGGTTCGTACATACCAACTCTTTTCACCTGCTTTGTGACTTTTTCCGCTGGCACTGAAGCCTTGGGGGTAGGTGCTTTTGTTGCAACAGCAGCTTTCACTGGTGCAGCAGCTTTTGTAGTTGTAGCTTTTGCTGGCTTTGCTGGCGTAGCAGCTTTTGCAGTTGCAGCTTTTTTTACAGCAGGCTTCTTTGCTTCTTTTGGAGCAGCCTCCTTAGCTTTGGAAGATGAAGTTTTTTTGACGCTATCAGCCATATTCAGAATGTTGTTGCTATAAATAGTGTAAGAAAAGATAACCTGATCAACAAAGTATCAATCAGGCTATCTTATTATATATGATTAGTCTAATACTTTTGTTACTACACCTGCTCCTACTGTTCTACCACCTTCTCTAATCGCGAATCTCAAACCTTCATGCATCGCAATCTTGTAGATAAGTTCAACAGCCATCTTAGCGTTGTCACCAGGCATAATCATCTCAGCTCCTACTACAGTAACTGCACCAGTTACATCAGTAGTTCTGAAGAAGAATTGTGGTTTGTAACCAGTCATGAATGGAGTATGTCTTCCACCTTCATCTTTCTTCAATACGTATACTTCACATTCAAACTTAGCATGTGGTTTTACAGTACCTGGCTTAGCAAGAACTTGTCCTCTTTCAATACCATCTTTGTCGATACCTCTAAGCAACAAACCTGCATTCATACCAGCAGAACCAACTTCATGCTGTTTGTGGAACATCTCGATACCAGTAATAGTAGTTTTAGTAATATCTTCTCTAACACCTACCAATTCAACTTCATCACCGATCTTAATAGAACCAGTTTCAATTCTACCTGTAGCTACCGTACCTCTACCCTTGATAGAGAATACATCTTCAACTGGCATCAAGAATGGCTTATCAAGTTCTCTTACTGGCTCTTGAATCCAAGTATCTACTGCATTCATTAACTCAATAACACACTTAGCAGCACCATCAAAATCTTTTGGATTTTCAGATGCCTTAAGGGCGCTTCCTCTTACTATTGGGATATTCTTACCATCAAAACCGTTCTTAGTCAAAAGATCTCTCAACTCTTCTTCAACGAGCATCAACATATCTTCATCATCAACCATATCGCATTTATTCAAGAAAACTACGATGTTTGGTACATTTACCTGTTTAGCCAACAAGATGTGTTCTCTTGTTTGAGGCATTGGTCCATCTGTAGCAGCACATACCAAGATAGCACCATCCATCTGAGCAGCACCAACAATCATATTCTTGATGTAATCAGCATGTCCTGGACAGTCTACGTGAGCGTAATGTCTATTTTCAGTTTCGTATTCTACGTGCGTAGTATTGATCGTAATACCTCTTGCTTTTTCTTCTTTAGAGTTATCAATAGAAGCATAATCTCTCGCCTGTGCGAGACCTCTTGCAGCCTGAACCATACAAATAGCAGCAGTAAGAGTAGTTTTACCGTGATCCACGTGACCAATGGTACCAATGTTTAAGTGCGGTTTAGACATTTGTAACTAAAAATAAGGAATATAAATTTTGAACATAGATGCATGTAGTGATAAAAAAGTGGACACCCAATTCAAGTAAATTTTTGACAAAATATGAAATAACGACAATCTGCATGTATTGGCCCATGAAAAACGATCAGTTAATACACCAATCGATAAAAATACCACGCATAAGCACCCATTCTTAGGGTTAACCCTCTTACATAATCATAATACAGGCCCAAGTGATGGAGACAAAACCCATTCGCTACACCTTCCACTTTTGACAAATAATAACTTTCAGGTTATAATGTATATTGAATATAAACAGAATCACTTATGGGTAATTTAGCAGCTATAGTACATACATGGGATTTATGGAAAGGTGACAAGAGTTTCTCAGTGGGCTTTTTGGAAATAAATCAGAAACAAAGGAAAATAGCCCTACGGTCAGTTTGGTAGAAGAAAAACTAGGTCGTTTGGGGACAAATCAACTTGCTGGGGAGCTAGAACAGGGATTGCCCGCGAGCGCACAAATAATATCCAACGAGCCAATGTCTCCAGATACACAACAAAAGTATGAACTCATGCTCTGAGTAATGAAATCTTATCTTGGCGTAGACTATGGACATAGCAACAGCACTGCTAGTATAGACTGCTCTCAGCTCGTAGGCCAGGCGCTAAGAAACTTGGGGTTGTTGAAACCATCATTTCAGACTAGCTCAAAACTAGCAAATTCGTTTTTTAATTATTATATTGAACAATGAGCACAGGTTAAAAATCCTGAACAGATTAAGACTGGAGATCTTGTGTTTCGATACGAAGGCGAAAAAGATTCAGATAACCATCCAGAGGACATTGTATATCATGTTGCCTTGGCAACCTCAGACGCACAACAGGAGGGTGAAGATATATTTATATCTACTATCGAGTCCACAACCGATGGATCCTTTGATGGAGTAAAGGAATTTCCACACAGAAAGATGCAACAAGGGAGACACTATGCTATTGATAGGGAAATAGTCTATAATACAGTACTGGAGGACGCAAGCTACGCTTGAACCGAAAAACCGTTTGAAACAGATGGACGCGCTACATAGGTAATCAAATATGTCTTGATAAGAAAAAATACATAACTTATAATCCCCCATAGGTATAATACAATACTATCCAAACAATCCTCCTTGTGGTGTAAAGTACGACTCTTTCCTAAGATCATCAAGAAGTTTTTCAAAACTCTTGAAACCAAGTTCTTGAATGAAGATGTCTTTGTACAATGGTATGTCAGGTTTGTAAGACATATCAATATTGCACTGAAAATCAGGCACTTCGAGCAGTTCTATCAATGATCTAGTATTTATAACTGTATCCTTGCTTTCTATAAGTAAATTTCTTGTCCTTTCTGGGACTTGATCCAGACTATTGTATATAGTATCAATACTACCAAATTTTTTGATAAGTTCTGAGGCTCACTTCACGCCAATGCCCCTTGCACCTGGTAAGTTGTCACTAGCATCACCAAGCAAAGCCAAGTAGTCGACTATATTACGTGGCTCAAACTCAAATTCACGCACAAACTTGTCCTTGGTCCAGACTTCATCTTTCATGGGATCGTGGATTTTGACGCACGGATATTCCAGTATTTGCTTGATATCTTTGTCGCCAGTATATACAATCAGACAATCGTGATCTGCCCTATCGCGCATTTTCTCACCTTCTTGTCTTGCTATCGTGTAGATAATGTCATCAGCTTCGTATCCCAATTGTTCCACTGTAGTAATACCCAATCTAGGAGCTAGTTCTTTGCACTGTTTGATCTGCTGACCAAATTCATCAGGCATAGGAGGTCTGTTTGCCTTATATCATTCAAATTTTTCATGTCTTACTGTCTTGCCATGAGCATCCCACACTATAATCAGATTATCTGGTTTTTCCATTAGCAACTTAATAATCATCCTGAAAAAACCATACACCATAGTTACAGTATCGTTTTGAGTGTTGGACATACTACGAAATGCGTGCCAAGCTCTATATAAAAAACCCGATCCATCAAGCACATATATTTTTTTCATCACGCGCACAAAAATTAAAAAAATGATACTTATTAAAGTCAGATAAAAATCAACAGTGCTATATAAATGAGCTTTTGAGGCTAGTATAAGAGATCGTATGCTATATTTCTCTTGCATCTACGCCCCACATATCTATAGCCTATGTATGCCTTGAAAGCAAGAACAGTTTTATAGTAAGCAGTTTTTACAGCTACTTGTCGCTAAAGACGAGACAGCTTTCCAGATGCTCTACGAACACACCGTAGATAGCTTTTATCGTTTCCTCAAGTCATCATACCGCATCGACGAGGCCAGTATACAGGATATTTTGTCGGATACATTCCTGAAGATACGAAACAATCTAGAATACCTCCAAGAACAGCAAAATACTCAATCCTATCTATGGACCATCCTTAGAAACACCAGCAAAGATTACTTCAAAAAGACCAAAGAAGTTGCATTTAGCGAATTAGATCATCAAAACAGTGACGAAGATAGTATAAAGTTTGAGGACAACATTGTAGATCCAGAAGACGTCGCAGAGTTATTTAACATACAGTTTCAATCCGAAAAGATCCAAAAAGCCATATATGAATTGGACAATAAGTATCAAGAAGCGGTAGTGCTGAAGTTTATTGAAGGGTATGACAATGAAGAAATAAGCTGAATACTCAATATATCTGAAGACAACGTAAGACAACGTATCTCCAGAGGACTCAGTAAATTGAGAGATATCCTCCAAGACCAAAAATAAAAGTAAATAAAAATTATATAAACAAAAATCGACATCATATGATGTCGATTTTGAACTGTAACAATAAAACGATAACGATTACTCTGAAATCTTATTTACGTTTGTAGCCATGAGACCTTTTTCTCATTGTGTAACTTCAAAACTAACACGATCACCATCTTTTGGAGTGTATTCGTTGCAGTGAGAAATGTGAACAAAATACTCTTTTGGCTGTTCAGCACCTTGTTGGTCTTCTACGATGAAGCCAAATCACTTAGTAGAGTTGAAGAATTTGATTGTACCTTTTCCCATAATAGTAGGATAATTAAAAATAAAAGAGAAATATCATAAAATATAATGGCACTAGTGAAAACAAATGCTGTAAGCGTTTAGTATATCCTTGGTAGGCAATTATATTTAGATATTTTGTGAGAACATAACGTGTTATGCATTTTCGTGATGCGCTGCTTGTGCACCGCCACCAATAATACGAACATCAACTGCGTTCAAACCTTTTCTGCCTTCAGCAACATTGAATGCTACCGCATCTCCATCTTTTGGATATTCACCATGATAGCCCTTTTCTGGGTCATATCACTCCAATCCCGTGATGTGAACAAAAATCTCTCCTTGTTCTGACTGAATGAAACCAAATCCTTTTTCTTTGTTAAAGAATTTGATTGTACCTTGATACTGATGTTCCATTAAAAAAAATAGTAGTAATTAAATAGAATACCAAGCAAGACACGTAGGTATTGCGCAATATCCACAAAGATTATAACTTTATAGAAAACAATTGCAACTCACTTTTGTATTTATGTCAATAGATCTATGATGGATTGCTCCCCTAACTCACTAACTATAACTTTCATGCTTCATAACTCCATCACTCTGTCCCCAGGATTGGCTTTAATAATCGCTTGCAATTTTTTGATAGTTGGGATATCATGAGGTAACGACAATCATTTAGATCATAAGGGCGTATCATGGACCAAGGAGCGTTGTTTTTGGGTATCATCCTGGTATTTTTGATACTCTGACGATTTGTGAGAATCATCAGAAAACTCATCCGATGGCTCATTATCCTTGGCGTCATCTATGCCATCCGAAACGGTCTGCTGTTGTAGCACTTCCTCATTTTCTGCAAGTAGCTCACCATCTATTTCATCTATAGCATCATCCTGCGGAGCTCACGTTTCGCCAATGGCACTCAACAACTTACTATCCATCTGAGCGGTATCCAATGCCGTAGTATCTACCACTTCCAAGCCCAAATCTCAAGTCATACCATCGGACTCTGCCGATAAAGCACTTACTTTGGGAGCATCAGCTACCACGCTCGTAATACCCAATCTTCTCTTTTTTACCTCAAACACCGTTTCTTCTGGATTGTACTTTCCGCCTGCAGATGCCACCTGGATAAGTCTATCCAAGTCAGCCTTGATAAGTTTTTTTCGCCTTGCAGAGCCCTTGCCTTTGTATCAGCTTATCAATAATAAATCAAAATCTTCTATATCCAGAGGTTCTTTCACAAAAAATTCTATACTCTCTGAAAAATCCTCTACTTTGATAAAAAATCCTTTTTTCTTGGCCCTGGTGATCTTGGTAACAAGCGCAACAATCGTAAAAGGTCCGAAGTCTTTTTGTTCCTTATCGTAGTTCCAATTTTTGAACTGAGAAATCATGTTGTATCCTCTAGATTTGACCCAAGGATATAGTCCGTCCAAGGGATGGAAGGATATAAATGTCTTGAATACTTCATGCTCCAACTTCAATATCTGCATCTTACTCAAGGGATGCTTCACTTTGAGTTCTAGAGTTTTCTTACCGAATCCCCCTCCAAACAAACCACCATCAGATATCTGACTACTTGCTTTGGCCCATTCCAGGAGATGATCAATATTTTCCAGTAAAGCACTACGATCCACAAAGGCATCCAGAGCACCCGACTTGATAAGTCACTCTAGAGATTTCCTGTTGATAACACTCTGACATCTCGTAAGAAAATCAGCAAGATCTACATAAGGCCCATTGTTTTGTCTCTCTCTTTGGATAGTCTCTCCCACTTCGCTCCCCACCCCCTTGATACACAAAAATCACAACCTAATATCATTGCCCAGTGCTGCTACATGATTGTAAGAAATATTTACGTCTGGAGCTAGCAAAGACAATCATTGGAATTTTATCTCATTGATAAACTTGCTCAGCTCTTCGGTATTGGTCTCGTTGGCACGTAGCAAGGCAGCGTGGAACTCTACTGGATAGTAGGTCTTGAGATAAGCGGTCTGGAACGCCACCAGAGAGTATGCAACCGAATGCGATTTATTGAACGAGTACAACGCAGCGGGTTCGATCATTTTTTCAAATACCCAATGAGCGGTTTCTGGTTTGTATCATCTGTTGACGCCCGCCTTTTCCACAAACTCGATTTTCATTTTTTTTACTAGTTCCACAATTTTCTTACCAATTCATCTTCTCAGATTATCTGCTTCTGCAAAACTAAACCCAGCAACTCTCTGAGACATAAACATCAGCTGCTCTTGAAACACAGCAACTCCATAGGTATTTTCCAAAATAGGCTTCAAGTCTTCTTCAAGTTTTCTTTTTTCATCCTCTGCCACTTCCTCTCCATACAAATCTCTAATAAGCTGATATAATTCTGGGTACATATAGTCGATAGACTCTTCTCCCTGCTTACGACGTATAAATGATGGTATAAACTCGATAGGACCAGGACGATACAAAGCACTCATCGAGACCACATCATCCAATCTATCAGGCTTGAGTAATATCAAAAACTTTCTCATACCTTCCGACTCGAACTGGAAGATGCCACTGGTATTACCTTTTTGGAAGATGGTTTCGTAGACATTGAGATCGTCAATAGGAGGCTCAAACGTGCTTGTCTTGAAGTAGGTCGTAAATACATCTGGTAGTATTTTGCCAGTCGCCTCATACCTTTTTGCAATGATCTTGATGGTATTTTTGATAATTCACAAATTGGATAATCACAAGAAGTCCATCTTGATCACGCCAATGGTGTCTTCGATCTTTGCTGCATTATAATCATATTGCGTTACGTTTCGTTCATTGGTACTATAGGTCGTATTTGGAGCAAGTTGCTGAGGAAGATAATTCGTCAAATCATCTGGCCCAATAATAATACCACAGGCATGTACACCTGTTTGACGATAGGTCCCAATCAAGTCATCAGTGATATCAACAACCTCCTGCAACTTTTCATCAGACTCCAGCATGGATCTGAGCTCATCTATCTCTTCTCGGCATTTTCTAAAATTAACCGTCCTATCATCATTGAGTATAGTGAAATAAGAAGAGATCCTATTGGACACGTCAAAGGGGATGCCCATCACTCTAGCAACATCTTTGAAAGCCGCCTTCGCGGACATATTCATAAAGGTACCTATCTTTGCTACGTTCTCATGACCATAGTGATTTCTTACATATTCAAATACCCTTTCTCTTTGTTCATCATCAAAATCCGTATCAATATCGGGCATTGATACTCTCGCTGGATTGAGAAATCTTTCAAACAGCAGGCCAAACGGGAGTGGATTGACATCAGTAATTCCAATAAGCCAAGCTATTAGTGATCCAGCAGCAGATCACCTTCCAGGCCCCACAGGTATTTGATTATTTTTGGCCCAGTTGATGAAATCCGCAACTACCAACAAATAGGAATTGAATCCCATCTCTTTGATTACTTTGAGCTCATATTCAGTCCTATGCACATACTCTGCCAAGCTATAGTCACCCAAGGTCTTAGTACCCTGTTGTTCAATAAATGATAATTTATAATCTGAATATGTTTCGAGTGTTAGCTCCTTGAGTTCATTGGGATCTGTGTCGGTAAGTTTTTTTTCCAGTCTTCCTTTGCTAGATATTTGACACATCGCACAAATCTCCTCAGTGGTTCGACCAAGGTTGAATTTACGGGACAATCCGTCAAAACTACGATATCTAATCTCAAACTCTAGTAAATCCATATTCTCACGAAAGACTAATATCCTAGTAGCCTACTGATTTTGACATTTTTTACAAGAAAGAAACAGATTGCATAGCCTAAGGAGCTAAGAAAGCGCTTTGATGATACATAGTCAGTCAGATTATTTTTATTTTTGATACACACGAGTCAGACCGTCCTCTACCAAAAAACGTAAATGATGAGATCTATCTCTGAGAAACTGAGGAATACCAGCATCACTGCTTTTGATCGGACATTTATTGTTGACCAAAAGCAATCAGCCATTATCAAGCAGTTCCCAGGTAGTTTTAGCGAGCTCTTCGTGCAACAGTTTATTTTTACCAACTGGCACTCTAATATACTCGTATTCCATATATTCTTCCAGATCATCAATGAGTACTTGAGAAGCGATGATCATATTGGGTTTGGATCCAAGTCTTTGTGTGATAGTATGCTGAATATGAGGATCCAGCACATCCCCCAAAACAGATATACGCTGATGTTTTGCTAAGGTGGGTTTCCTAAGGTCGACAGAGAGAGCCTGCTTGATATAGGAATTGGTAGCAATATACGATGCCAACATAAACTCATCATCAACCGTTCAACCATGCTTCGTATCTAGTACGTAGGTGCCACCGATATCCAGTAGCAACCTCGAGGAATGGTCAAATCACACTTTATCAGCCAAGATATCAATAAGCTGTGATGTGATATATAAATCAGATCATCCTCTCTTACCACGTTGAAATTGAGATTTGGAGATAATATCACAATGATCTCCGTGAACGACAACAGGCTCTTTGTTGCCATCACCTTCAATGTACATTGACTGGTGAATTACACCCATATGAACAATAGGAATATTAAAAGATAGTATTTCTATAAATAAATATATCTATAAGTCAACTATATACATAATTAGATATCTACTATGGCATACGGTCACTCAGAGCCTGACACAGAAGTAATACCTACGGGCATAAGTTTCATCTTACCAGCACGATCTGGGTCAGGAAGTTTTTGGATATCATACAAGGGTGCAAAAGACAAAAAATATTTCGTTCTTGCCAGCAGCTCTGCTTCATGGAATCATATATCTGGATTCGCATCCAAAACATCTACGAAAGCATTCATATAGTTAGCATATCACCAATGCATACCAGAGGCACCGCTTACTGGTCAAGCAATTGGTTTGGTCGGAATGCCACTAGGTCCGCCATCCTGTCCATGAGGATGTTGCAAGGAGTAACCGAAATGGCAACTCTCAGTGGCAAGCACAACATGAGGCGACTTACGCGCTAATCTATTTACAAGTTGTTTATCAAACCTCCCAATACTACCATCCTGACCACCATGAAACGCCAAATAGATACATATATCATCATCTGGATGGTTCTTAATATATTCATCAACAGCTTCTTCAAACTCTTCTGGATCATATGGCGTAACAATCCTATTGTCTGCGTCAACCTGTGACGAGTAATCTTGAAGATCATTGGTGAATAGATTCATTTTTTCCTTCAATTTACCAATTCACGCAAAAGCATTATTATGATCCTCTGGCTTACTTCCTCCTCAGTAGGTCCCATCAGTTGCACCACAAAAAAATATTTTCTTAAATGTATTTTTTCATTTACGCTCTGACACTCACTCTTTATTTTTCATGACATCTTTAGCAATTTTTTGCTGTACAATCTGTGTATATTGAGCAAATACAGCATCTCGTCATATTGTATCTGAACTATTTGGTGCTTTCATTTTGAGGCTCAGCATCATCTGAGTAATACCTCTAAACCAATGCATAGACTCACGTTTGTTTGTTATGGTTATGGTTTGCAAAGATTGTCATCACAGATTAAGCAATACCACAGGATCCACACGAGATTGTATATGATTATATAAGCTGACAGCATAAGGATTATCCACAAACAGCTCTTTGTACATCTTATATTTGTTTGATGTCTCTCAAAATAGCTGAAGTCTAGCATGAAATTGCTCGGGCGTTGTACTATCCTTGATACCACAACGATACAACATTTCCAAATCAGTAAATCGATATCTTGCAGTATAGTAATCATCAAGCGATTCGGAACTAAGAATTATCTCATATTGCTTGGCAAATTTTGTCATAGCAGGCAGTAGCTCCATATCATCATCCCTGGCACGCAATGTATCCATTTGAGCCATGGGACGCGACGTAGGGTAAAACCGCTCTCCAATATCGCTATACACAACATACGTATAACCCACTTGTTTACAAAGCCTCAGTAACTGATCCAGTTTATCTGGGTTACTATCCAATATCCTGTACAGCGGTGCATAGTCAATATTGAGAGTCACGCCTAGATCCACGCATACTTTGTCTATACGCTTGATAGCATCACTATGAGCAACAAAGCTTTGCGCTCTCCGCAATAGTTTATCAACAGGAAGCAATGGTAATATGACACGACCACTGAGCGAGGCATACGCATCACACAATGTTTGAAAAAACGATATATCCAGCTTGTACTTATATGCTTCCTTGACGAGCTCAACAACTTGGGGAAAATCGATCATTGATGTTTCCGTTGCCGCCAAAGAGTAATATTTGAGGACTAATTTTGCATAATCAGGATTTTGTCAGCCAATCCGATATGCATCAACGAACGCCTTTTGTATACTATATTCACCGTCAAGTCGATGGGCAGCATAATTATCTACAGCTCTTTCATATATACCCATAGATTCGCAACTATAAAAACCATCAATAAGCTGATGAGCGTAGGCAACAGGATCATTTGGTTGAGCATTGTATGCATACTCACACAAAGCAACAAAGCAATTTATGCCCTTTTGTGACTCATGAGCGATCAGCAATTGTTCCTGGTTACCATAACGCCCCTGATACGGCCTGCTCATGTATTGTATCAGATTATCTATATCTTCCACTGTATAATGATCCAAAAACGCATAGTATCATACTTCTCGTTTGGCATCCGTCCCCATAGCTGGGAAAAATGACATCTTGTTATCATAAAAAGTATGAAACATGTACACTAATTTTTCACCATATTGCCTATACAGGCGTATCAGCATCAGTAATTCAGTAGGATCTATACTTGTCTCACCAGGTATATTCAGTATCTTATCCACAAATAGTTTCTCTAAATAAACAATTTGGTGATAGAGGTCGCTTTTTTGTCTCTGACGGTCATATTCGGAACCAGTCCTCTCACCATGTAAATAATCATGAAGCAGAACCTCGAGCTTCAACAAACCAGCTTCCTTCATGATGTCATAAAATTGATTTTGCTCTGGGTTAAAACTCTCCTCTTTAGCCGCAGAAGGATTTTCTTGTTCATATAATAACCACCTAGTAAGCATATCACGACACTACATAAAGTAGTCTGAGTATAGGGATGAAAACAAAAAAAGTCAATAATGATGTGGTATCTGTCTATTTACGTATCATACCAAACAAGGATATAACGAAACGGTTGTATACTTTTTGTGCTAGCACAGATTCTGATACAGGAGTCATGGGATCTGGTAACCAGAAATCACCAACATGGATACGATATGCGCCATACTGTCATGTGGCAAAACAATCAATGGTATATACTGGATCTTCGGTGTAATAGTGCGCATAAGAAGCATTGTCCCCCATAACTCTAACGTACAGCGCATCACACAAACCGCCAGATAATGGCAATAGGTACTGACATCACCATATACCACTGGAACTTGCATAATCTTGTTTTCGTGCCTTGTAATCTTGCATAATCTGAGACAAACCAAGTTTATCACTATTGTACGCACCAGTAAACTCACGTATTGTATATCGTGTCACCCCATCGTGTTGACCATAAGCACCCAGTGTCAATACACCCTGTAACTCTTGTAGCATAATAGTACCATAACTGTATCAGCCCGTCATCATACCAGTTATATATCCAATACGTATGTCGCCAGAAAATGCATCATACGATCAGGAGCTAGGATCGATCACTAGTGATTGTAATTCATCACGTGTCAAGACTATTGAGCCATCAAACCCAAATACATTATATGGCACGATATATCCACTCAGTGCGCCAAAACATAGCTCGGATGGTCATCACAACAGCTCGTATCAGGACCGCACCTGGGTCGCACCAGTCGTTACAGTTACCAAACTGTCCTCTTTATAAACAGGCCCTCTAAAAACACTATATCACACTACTAGCACGGCAGCAATTGATACAGCAATAATCCACCTTGTCATACGCACTAGTATTACAGAAAAATAAAATAATAATCAGATCCATATCAAATGGCCATATTATAGCAACACAAAATTATCTATTTTTCTTATAGCTAGAAATAATTCAAGTATATCTGAGTTTTACCACAAAAAAGCAAAAAACTCAAACATAGTTGAGTTTTTCCTGGAGTGAGGCTAGTAATCATACTTCATAATATACGGGTTGCCGTAACGATCATAATAGTAGTCCAAACGTACTACCTTAGTCTTATCGGGAGTAGTCTCGTAGTAAGCATTATCGTGAGTATAGGGTATATAAGTCGGTATATTGCTCAATAAAGGAGTCCTATCATCACGGTAGCGATAGTCATATGTATCGTCGTCATAGCGATATCAATCCTTTTTTTGGTAAGTATCATAGACGTACTTGCGATCATCAGTATACTTGTAGGTATCATAGCGGTCATCACGATAACGATCCTGGTGATAACTGAGACGAGGCATATAGGTCTGAGCATGATCATACTTGTACTGGTAATCATCATACTTGTACTGATACTTATCACGATACAGATAGTCATGATTGCAGTCATAATACGTGTCACAATAACGATTATCGTATCCATAAACAGTATTGTAGTACCTATCCGCATACCAAGAAGCAGTGCCAGGTACCAATAGCACCCTTGCTTGCGTAAATTGCACAAAAACAACAACCAATGCGACCAATCACATGATGAGTTTTTTCATGGGTGAAGATAAGGTATAAATACCCTTACCATAGACTAAATTCTGGTTATTTCAATATATTTATTGTAATAATGAAAGTAGCTAGTCCAATAGTTTCATGAGTAATTCTTTGCCCTGAGAAGAGACTTTGTAAACGCCATCTCCAAGTCTAATGATTTCCTCTCCTGGATATGATTTGATAATCTGAATAATATCTTGCAAGGTGCTCACGTTGGCTGGTAACATATAAGACGACTCTCCTATGCCAGCATTATCGCCCGTCAGGGGCATGGGATCATCATATTTCATCTCTTTGAGCCTCTTCTCTACCTCTCTAATATGCTCTGCCAAAGGCAACTCTTCAGGCATCGTGCCGCCCAGCTCTTGGATGGTCTGTCTGACCTTTTTGCCTACATCATGATGGATCGTGCTCGCTACATCTTGTCCAAGCACCCTGCCCTCTTCCAGTTCTCTTTTGAGTTTTGCCTCCGTTTGCGTGGCACGAAAAAGATTTGCACCAAGCTCCTCACTACTCATATAATCCAAAATGGTCTCTTCAGGATCGAGTCATTTTTTTTCTGCCAACTGTTTTTTCCTGAGTCATCAATACAAACCTATATATCACGCATCTTGAAATTGTCCATAGTTTACTACCCCTGCTTGCCTGGCTACGCCAATCAATTTTTTGTTGTGGACAGCCATCTCAGATCTGACCTCCATCCTTCTTTGGTCATCTGCAAGCTGCTTACGAGCCTCATATGCCTCTTGTTTCCTCGTCTGCGTGGCGAAGTAGGTCTGCCCTTGAGCAACGATCTGTTTGCTTGGATCGGCGTTTTGTACCATCAAGTAACACGCGTATCTGGACAGCTTGATATTGTCCATCAATCTTTTGGCTCCCTTACCCGTTTGTATCATCTCGTTGAACTCAACAAAATGATCAGAGGGCTCTTGCCCACTATTTTTGCATGCTAGCCTGCCTTTTTCTACCACTTTGAGGAAGTTACGATAATCAGAATAACCCAGTATCTTACACATATCTCTGGCAGTCCAGTACGGTTGATCGTACTCGTTAATTTGCTTATTCTCTTCAAACAACGCAATAGACATGGTACAAAGCCAAAAGATAAAAAATGTGTACAAACTTAAAATGTGAGTACTAGTTCGATATCCTTAGATTGGGCAAATTGATCCAGTTTTTCAAGAGCAAGCTTAGTGGACGCAGTGGATTTAGGTCCATCACGAAAATACTCTTTTGCAAAATAAATCAAAAATGCTAGGTACAAACGTTGCATCACACCAGCACTGTCCAAAATCTGATCTGTTCACGAATGTAAAGAAATATTCAAATCATATCGCTCTGCGCCTGTATCTTTTGCCCTTATCTTATAGTAAGCGATACTTCTCATAGTCACACGAGAAGGCAAAGTGATAGTTTCTTTGTAAGAAAGAAAGTGGGAAGCAAGCTTTATCAATGTATAGTAAATAGTTGGATTTCCATGCCTCAACTGCTCGTACAGTAACCTCGTCTTGGTATGTAGATCACCATCTACAAACTCTTGTTGATGGAAAAATACCTGTTGATTTATTTTTTCCAGGTCCATCAATTCTTGGACATTCTCCACCAGATCATCTGCTATAAGCAATTCTGCCGACAAATGTTCTGGTTGTGTATCATCTCAACCCACAAGCAAAGCGTCCATGTCGATGTCAAAATCCGTCTCCATATCATCTCATGGCATTTGCAGTATATCCAACTTACTGCTACAATGCAACAAAGTGCGCACTATCGAATCTTGCACAATATCGTGAAGAGGACACGCTTTGGAAGCTCATCATTGTATCACATAATACAATTTTGAGTGATACGGATCAGCAATATGTAGCAAGTCTTTGAAAGAAGATATATGGAGCTTGTTACACACATATTGGTATAAAAATAACGATTCACGGATTCGCAGCTGTTGTAGATCCATCAAAGCCTCTTTACAAGATCTGCTGTTGACAAGTATATCTATTGTATCGTGGGTTTTTTGTGCCCTCAGACTCAGTATCTGACGAATATTGTTGCACAACAAAATTATTAGTCTCTGTTTTTCACTTCCGCCACAATCCAATTTCTCTTCCCCCATACGCGCGTACATGGAGTTAAATAGTGCGACCGAGCAATCTGCAATACGAGGAAACTCTTCTGATGTAGGAATTCCATCACCAGTTTGTATATCAGCAAGAAGTTTCTTTTTCGCTAGTCCATGGATCAGTTTATTGGTCATAACAAAAATACTACAACATAATCATTGATTCTGATAATAGTTAACTGATTTAGAAATACAAACATTATATTGCCATATATCAGATTATATTTTCTTTTGCAACGAACGACCAAAAACAATACCTCGAGCTACAAAGAAAAGATAATTCACCATACTATCCTCAAATACATGAAGAAATAGACCAGCAATAAGCATACCAACAAAACCCATTACAAACAGCATATTGTATCTATGTAACACATCCACACTCTGCTGTTTGATCAGGGTCAACACCGCTAGCCAAAATCACGCAAATCCAATCGGTCACCAAAATCCATAATCTAATGCTAATTGCAGATAGTAGTTTTCTGGCAGCAATGATCCGTGTCGATGCACACCAGGTCCACTAGATCCCAAACCATATCACCAAGGATTGGCGAAAAATTTATATAAGGCATCCAACCCTAATGCAAAGTGCTCAGTAGTTGAATCCCATTTCAAATAGGTGATATATCCAAACAATCAGATTATCAATCATATACCCAAACCAACCGCAAACAAATGTTTTTTCACCCAAGATTGCTTGGCGGCTGCAATCATCAACTGACTCAATAGGCCTACCAACAAGGCCCTACCCAAATTCAAACCAGCAAAGGCCAACAACCCAATCTTTTTCACAATATCCATCCATCTCCCATGCCTTCCGCCTTCCGCCTTAAGTTTTCAGCTTTCAGCCCAAAGTAACGGCATCATCCCTATCAACCAAAACGCAAAGTTATTGGGTCATGAAAATAATCCAGAATATCTCATTACTCATCACTGTTGTGTGAGATAGTACAAAGGAGGTGCGACGCCAGCTTGGTATATATTGAGAGGGCCGAAGCCCAGTCGATACCATAATTCTGGGAATAGTACTTTACTTCCCTGTACGATCAAACCTATCAGCAAAACGAATCGGGACAGTCTTACGATAAATACTACCCAGGACTTGGTTTGCTGATCATCGGCTTGCACCACATATCATACCAAGCCTGCCGTCCAAAATATCACCATAAAGTACCAACCATACTTGAGACCAATAATACTGTCTTTTAGCGTTATAAGTGTATTACCATAATGTCGTCGTGTAACAGCCACGCCAATCAAGGCCAAAGCAAGCAAGGCTCGCACCATATACTTTGTCGTACGTACGTATTCTCGGGTACGCTGCCAGTGGCACGCGGCAATGACAGCGATAAATCCTATCCACACAAGTTCTTTGAGCCCAGATATAATCTCCTTATACTGTCCATCTAGTAGACCAAATACGATAATAGTATGAAGCACAAAATACAAAGATATGATAATCAGAAATCATTTGAGAAATTTCATAGCCATGGTAGCATACAACAATACAAATAACCCATCTGAGTACTCATATTGATTTTTGAAACACAATCAACAACAATACACGCATGTTCAATAGACTCCTTCAGCTTCTCTTTCCCAGTTACTGCATATGATGTAAAACACCATGACCAGAGCTGTGTTTTTCCTGTCTCAAGACCTTACAATCTCACCCAGAAATCTGCCCTTCTTGCCACAAGCAGTCTTCAGATTATCGTATATGTACCAGTTGTAAGGCGCAACAACTGCCCTACGATGGCATCGTCATCACCTTTGTATACACAGGACTGATCAAAAAACTTATCCTCGCATTAAAATATTATCACAAATATACCATAGCCTGATATCTAGCACAAAAACTTGCAACGTCTTTGGAATACAACCGCTGCGTTGGTCCCATGCTACATCAGCAAGAAGTCGTCGTCACCTATGTACCTTCTCACTGGCGAAGAAGGCGCATCACCAAAGGATATAATCAATCAGAGCTCTTAGCGCAAGCTCTTGCAGCAAAACTCAATCTTCCTTTCCAGCATATCGTACGTAAATCACGCTATACTAAGTCCCAAACGCAATTGGACAGAGATCAAAGACGCAGCAATGTAGCATGATCATATGTCCTACAAGATAATATCGACCTGAGCAAGGTAAAGATGCTGATCATAGTAGATGACCTCGCTACTACTGGCAGCACCATCCAGCACGTAGCACAATGTATCAAATCAGCTTATCCACATATACACATACGATGAGCGGTCTTAGCTAGATCCAACTCATAGTGTGTTGCTGCGCTTGAATACGTCTTGCAGATTATTAGTAGGTAAGTCGTTTTAGTATATATGATAATCTGATGAAACATATCTTTAAATATCTTCACACCTTAGTTAGTTTTGGTTTACTTGGCTATCTTTGATGGTCAATATATACTGGCAATATTGGCGAAACATACAACGATACGATGGATCGAGTGCGCGGATTGAGCCCAATCGTACTTGTTTTTGCTATACTCTTTGCAGTATATCACTCAGGCATACCATACAAAAAACGAATGATAGTCCTAGGGTGAGTCATCATGATGCTCGCTGGTCATGCAGTATACACCGATACAACGACATTTTTTGGTTCAGACATCAGCAAACTCTATGGTACATTCACGGTATTTTTGGCTTTGTTCGGAGTATTGAGTATCAAAGTAGAAGTCGTAAAATGACAGTACAGTAAAAAAGCAGAGATTATAGAAATATAAAATACGTTGATTTTGGAGAAGATATCATTATGTGTTAGCTCACGTTTTTGATGTCTTATATGCGGATGTAGCTCAATTGGCTAGAGCATCCCGCAGGACTGCGGGAAGGTTGCGAGTTCAAAATAGTTTTAATCGTCTAGTGTTCATTGAAATCAACAGGCAATAATAATATGCGGATGT
>JBAYVQ010000004.1:0-29247 GCA_041674565.1 Candidatus Absconditabacterales bacterium | reverse complement strand
TGAATACAACTGGTGATAGTATCTATGAAGGTGATGAGACAGTATTGTTTGTATTGTCATCTGCTAGTGTGAATGCTAGTATTAGTGATAGTACAGGTGTAGTGACTATAACTGATGATGATAGCAATACTGGCAACAATGTACCAAGTGACATATCTATAAGCACTAATAGTATCACTGAGAACAACCTAAGTGGTAGCATGGTAGGCACGTTCACGACAGTGGACATCGACACTGGTGATGTACATACTTATACGCTGGTGGCTGGTTCGTGAGATAGTGACAATGATATATTCAGTATATCAGGCAATCAGTTATTGATCCACATTAGCGCAGATTATGAGTACCGCACTCGATATACTATTAGAGTGAGAACAAATGATGGTACTGGAGGAATATACGAAGAGGCTCTGATTATCTTTATTCTTGATGTTGCGGATACCGCAAGTCCTATGATCGTGACACCATATGGTTGAGCATTCCATGCTACGGCTCCAGTTACTGCTCCTGGGACAATCATACACACAGGCACCGTGATCCACAATGTCGCGAGCAAAGCACTCAAGAGGATGATCAAGAAAATCAAGACTCTGCATAAAGCAAGTATTGGGGAATCAAAAGCATATCATCATAGCGCACCGCGGGCTCGAAGTACTGGATTCGCATTACCAAAAATACTACCTAAGACATGAGCAAAATAACAAAAAAACCTGCACACCATCTGTATACAGGTCTTCATCATACTATCCTTGTGGTTCTTGTTTCTCCTGCTTCTTTTCCCTCTCTTCTCGTGGTCTATACACCATGACAATCTTATTGTTTGTGATTTGCTCTAGAGTAGCATCTGGCTCGTCAAGTTTCATGGTATCATTGTGCAATGTCTTGAGTTCGTCATTATCCAATTTTATTCTAATATTTCCCTCATCAATAGGCAATGCGCCAAGCATCTTTTCTGTCAGTTTCAATGTCGCGATAACCTGACCTCTATGTCATCTACGGTGAAATTTCAAATCATCAATATTCAATAACTTAGCCGCGTTGTTGGAGTATACCAATATAAACTCCTCATTGCGATACCTAAACATACCAGCAACTTGGTCATCATCTTTTAGCTCAATACCCTTCACGCCTCCTGACGTTTTGCCCATTGGTCTCAAATTCTCTTCCTTAAACAACACCATATTACCATCAGTGGATATGATACCGATAGCGTCCCCTTCATTGGTAGGAGTAATATTGATGATATGCTCCCCTTCTTCGAGATTCATAATCACCGTAGGAAATTTCTTGAATCACAACAATAGATCTTTCTTTATCTTCTTCAGGCTGTTCTTATTCGTGATCATACTCAGGCATTGATAATCATCCTCCATCGTTTCACACAACACGATTTTACCCTTGAGTGACCAATGTTTGACTGGGTCCAATGGTTCAGACTTAGTGGTGTGTGAAGGTAGATCTTTCAATCTTGCAATCACCAATTCACCGATATCAGTAATAACAATCAGCTTATCTTGGTTATTTGTGTAGATCATATGCGCAGTCTCTTCTGGGATATTCATAATCCTAGACTGATAGAGCAACTTGATCTTACTTTCATTGTCCACAAGACAAATGACATCTTCTTTTTTGAGATCCTGTAATTTCAATAACTTCTTAAAGTCCCCTGCCATATCTCCTACGTCATTACTAACGTCTGTTTTTCTTGCATCACCAAATTTGTCTTTCACTTCATTGATTTCTTTCACCACTACTTCATTCAACTTTGCAGGATCATTGATAATCTGAGTCAATTCCGCAATAAGTGCCTGCTTATCACCTATTTCCTCCAATATCTTTTGAATTTCCAATCCGACCAATCTACCAAGAGTCAGCTTCAAAATATACTCAGCTTGCACTTCAGTAAAATCAAATTTGGTCATCAATTGTTGTTTTGCTTCATCCGTAGTTTGACTAGATCTAATGAGAGCTATAATTTCATCAATAATATCAATAGCCCTATGCAAACCTTCCAAGATATGAAGTCTGTCTTCAGCTTTCGCCAATTGAAACTTAGATCTTCTGAGCACTACCACCCTTCTGAAATCTATAAACTCCTGTAAAAGATCTTTGATGTTCAGCACTTTGGGTTGTAAACCATCCTCTACCAGAGTAACGTTATTTATGGAAAATGTTGTTTGTAAGTTTGTATACTTATACAATTGCACCAGTATCTGCTGCGGGTCAAATCATTTCTTGATTTCAATACTTACTCTAATGTTATTTTTTGCTGATTCATCCACAATATCAGTAATTCATTCAATTTTTCTTTCAGCAACCAACTCTCCTATTTTCTCAACAATACCAGCCTTTGTTACCTGGTAAGGCACCTCGTCTATAATAATATAAGAGCCATTTTTAGCGGTTTCTATATGAGTTTTTGCTCTCATCAAAATACTACCTTTCCCTTTTGTGTATATTTGTTTGATGTTTTCTGTATCAAAAATAATGCCACCAGTTGGAAAATCTGGTCATTTAACAATTTCCATGATCTCTTCGATAGAGGCTTGTGGATTATTGATCAATAAATTACAAGCATCAATGACCTCTACTAAGTTGTGCGGAGCCATATTGGTGGCCATACCTACAGCAATACCCATCGTACCATTACACAGATGATTAGGAAATCTCGTAGGAAGGACCTTTGGCTCTTCCCTGGAGTTATCATAATTTGGTCTCCAATCTACTGTGTCTTCATTGATATTTTCAAGCATAAATTCAGCTATTTTGGACATTCTTACCTCCGTATACCTTGCTGCAGCGGCACCATCTCCATCGATAGATCCAAAGTTACCCTGTCCATCTACAAGCGGATACCTGAGAGAAAAGTCTTGAGTTAATCTCACCATTGCTTCATATACAGAAGTATCTCCATGTGGATGGTAATCCCTTAGCACCTGTCAGACCACTCACATCGACTTTTTGTATCTTGTGTTGTGATACAGTCACATCTCCTGCATGGTGTACAATATTCTTCTGATAACTGGTTTCATACCATCCCTTGTGTCTGGTAAAGCACGAGACACTATCACGGACATAGCATAGTCAATATATGACTGAGATATTTCAGACTCAATAGGTTGATCAATAACGTTCCTATCCACTGGTGTAAACAAATCTTCTTGATTGGCCATAAACAAAAAATCAACTTATAAAATACATTTCACGATGACTCATGAAAATCAGATATAAGCTGAAAATAATTATTTAAAGTCAAAAATCAAAAGCAAACCTATTAGTCTCTTGGCTCATTGTCGTCTCTTGCCTCTTCGATATCGCGTTCAAAGTGCTCTAGTGCTCTATGCATATCAGAATTTTCACCAAATCTTGTCTTCAATTTGTTTATTTTCTTGTGAAGATCGTCAAGTCTCTTTTGGTGTATTTCGGTAGTCCTTTGCTCTTGTTTCAGATATTTTTCGAATAATTTGTGCAATGATTTCAAGAGCGTCTCAGGCTTCTTACCGTGGCACTTATCTCACAATTGATGTCTCAGTACAACATTTTGCAATCTAAGGGTCCTATTTTCTCTAAACATTTTGAGATAATCTGAAGTGAAGACGTTTAAACCACTTTGACTACCAGTGGCAGCTCGCTGTACAATGCCGCTAAAAAACTTAGCTCTCTGTGCGACCATCTTTTCTACGTATTCATTGACCGTCACACCTGTTGAGCTAACAAGATGCTTTTGGGCAAACTCTTTGTGTAAAGTATCGATAGTTTTCAAATTTAGACTGTTTAATTTCTTAGTTTCCTGTTTTTTGTTTTTTACTATCATACTAGGTCGTCGTTTGGGATATTTTTTACGAATATTGGTCCAATTAGTATTGATGACTCTTATGTTACTAGTAATAGTAGCGCTTGTAGATACTGTCAGATCTCTACAGTTCAGACCCGTAGCGCCAGTGCTTACTGTGCCCGTAGACGTTGTGCCAGTGGCAGTGCCTGTATTTGTAGTTCCAGTATTAACGATACCAGTACTATTGGTGCCAGTGTTAGTACTACCTGTATTTACGTTACCTGTAGCAAAACTTACGGTACTTAATCCAAATGCAACAAGACCAAACATAAACGATCCAATGAAAAGCTTTTTCATATTCTAACAAATAGTATAAATAGGCAAAAAATCTATCGCTTGTATAGTAAACAAATAAAAAATCATTTCAACCGTATTATCGCACACAACAGTGTGCACATAGCATACTTTAAATGATCCTTCTAAGTTCTTCCAAGGTGGTTACGCCGTCCCATACTTTGATAACGCCATCATCCCACATAGTCATATAACCTGTCTGTCTGATTATATCAAATATATCTCATCATAGTTTTCATTCCAATAACAGTTTACGTACCATATCGTCTGGTTCAAATATCTCTGCTGCCGCTACTCTTCATACATATCACTCTCCATCAGGGTTTGCAGCAAAAATCGTTGGTTCAGAGGGCAGTAGGTTGGCAAAATATTTCTTGACATATGCAGAGGACTCTTCCAGTTCGGAGCCGTGCATATCAAATCACACTACTGGCACCTTATCTGGCCCAAGTTTACGTATAAGTCTTTGTCACACAATCATATTGATAGCTGGCGCAAGAAGATAGGGTTTTACTCAAAGGTTGAGTAATCTACCTATTGCTTCCAATGCGCTATTGGTATGCAGCGTACTAAACACAAGGTGACCTGTCAATGCAGCATTTATAGCGGCATTTGCAGTATCCAGATCTCTAATTTCTCATACCAGTATCACATCTGGGTCATGTCTCAATACTGACCTTACTCACTCAGCGAAGGTATATCACTGATCTTCATGGATCTGCGATTGTTGAATACCAGGTATCTCGTATTCCACAGGATCTTCTAGCGTCACTATCTTGATATCAGGGTTATTGAGATATTGCAGCATAGAGTAAAGAGTGGTTGTCTTACCGCTACCAGTAGGACCGGTCATCAAGATCAAGCCGCTATTTTTTTGGAGATTCCTCGTAATTACAGGTATGTGATGTGCGGAAAACCCTATTTCACTAAAGGTCATGATGGATTGTGAGCTGTCCAAAAATCTAATGACAATGGACTCACCTCTCAATCAAGGCATGAACGATACTCTGGCATCTATCTTTCTGTGGCTATCTTTACCTTTTCACAAATCACCATCAGTTCGTACCCAAAAATCAAATCTACCGTCTTGTGGAGTCTTAGCTATATTGATCTTTACCCCACTGATATATTTTATCTTCATGAGATAAACGATGTACTCTTCGTGCGTCAAAGTAGCCACATTTTGCAATACACCATTGATTCTCAACCTCAGCACTACACCTTGCTGCTCTGACTGCAAATGCATATCACTTGCTCCAGCTTGAAAGCTTAGTCTTACCAGTTCATTGATAAGATCTACCTCACTAAATTGCGCTCTGTTTTGCAATGTTTCTTTGATGAGATCCACGGCTTTTTTTCAGGTTATTTTCAATCTATAATCCTCTCTTATTTCTAATTGTTTTTGAAAGTCCAACATCTGATCATATCGCCCCAAAGCAAGCTGAAAGCCAATATCATCAGTAAAGTACGTATCCACAGTGTAATTTTTATTTTGAAAAGAAGAAATAATCTGAGTCAACCTCGATGGCACATTGTTGGTAGTAAGCAATAATAATTGATTGTCTTTTTTGTCATATACCAAAACCTGATCTTCCGATGCTTGACTTTTGGATATCAGCTTCAATACCTCAAAATTTGGCTTGATAGAAGCAATATCTGTGGACTGCAGAATATGATTGGTTTCGCTTATGCTTATAATATACACACAAAAGTAAATGGTACTCGTTGAGGAGATATACCTTACCATATTATAACGAGCAATACAGCAAAAGTCAAACGTTAAAACCGCTTGAATTTACGCCTCAAGACAGTAGTATCGCGTGTCAGTATTTCTCATTTCGACTCATGCATTCACAGGGTACCAATATTATAGCATCTCTAGGATTTTTGCCAGCTCCGTTTTCTCGTACCTGCGATACTATAGAGCAAGTCATAGCAATTTGCCAGGATCAGAGTATCAAAAATCAATTGGACAAAGAAGACATAGAATTTGATGGATTGGTAATAAAAGTAGCAGATCAAACGCAAAGAGACCTTCTTGGCACTACCAATCACCACCCCAGGCGGGCCATTGCTTACAAATATCCAGCAAAACAAGCTACATCTACGATTGAAACTATTGAGTTCCAGGTAGGAAGGACAGGGATATTGACTCCAGTTGCTCACATACAGCCAGTAGAGCTATCATGAGTTACTATCGCTAGAGTTACGCTCCACAATCCAGACTTTATAGCCGAAAAAGACATCAGAATAGGCGATCGCGTCATCATCCAAAGATCCGGGGAGGTCATACCCTATATCGTATGCACCATACCACATCTGCGTGACGGGACCCAAATACCTGTTGTTTTCCCCGATACTTGCCCCATATGTAAAGAATCTGTCCACAAAGAAATCGCCTCATCAGGCAATACCAGCTACTACTGCATCAATTCAGCTTGCCCTGCTAGTACCAAAGAAAAGATCAAACATTTTGTCCACCGTGATGCTATGAATATAGAGTGAATTGGAGACGCTATCATAGAACAAATGGTTGATAATCAGATCCTATCAAGCTACTCCGACCTCTACAAACTATCACTTCCTCACATTAGGATGATAGTAAAAAATCTACCAGGTATGGGAGATAAAAAAATAGATAATATTATAGCATTTTTGGAAAAATCCAAAAGTAACGAACTCAGCAAGGTCATCAACGCATTGGGCATACCGCAAGTAGGAGAAAAAACAGCAAAAGTTATTGTCGATCATATGCGAAAAGCTGAAGGCGAAAAGCTGAAGGCGGAAGGCTTTGGTACGCAAGATCTTATGGCGTATCTTGGTAATCAAGAATTTCTTGCAGGGATACACTCTATAGGACCAGAGACGATAGCAAGCGCCTTGGATTGGATTCATCACCCGAGTAACCAAAAACTCCTACAGGAGTTAGAATCCTACGGAGTGTCGTTTAGTAATTTTGGAGCTCCTATCGCTAGAGATAGCGAAAGACTGCAGTATGTCAGATTTGCGATAACCTGAACATTTCAGATACCCAGGGAAAAAATCATCGAGTTTTTGGTTAAACAAGGCGCAACCTACTGCCCCAATATCACCAAAAATACCAATATATTGATAATCTGAAACAATCCTTCTAGCAAAGTATCCAAGGCTTCCAAAGAAGGTATTGAGACTATCGAAGGATTGGAACAAGCACAAGCAAAGTTCGATATTGATTTTGGATTACAAGCAGTCGGATTATTCTAACCCAGGGAGGGAGGACTGTTTTTCGCAGCCAAGAATAAAGATTTTTTGAGTTTCTCAAGATTTTCTGCTTTGCTAATATCAGCAAGTTCTTCTTTGGATGCGCAAAATCGTAACACGTCTCGTTTTTCTTGCTTGGTTACAGGATTATGACACGTCACTACGTTACAGATTAATTAGCAGAAAATCACTCTTGCGCTGTGTTATTGCTATGTGATGTGTCAGTCATAACTGCCCTTGCAGTACGAGCCAGCACCGCAGCAAGGTCTTCTGATGTTGCCTTCAGCATATCAGCATCATTCTTAAAACTCTCTTTAATCCCTTTTTTATCCAGTATTTGTAATAAGGACAACAGATTTTGTTTGATATATTTTTTGAAAAATGGCGTAGCAACCTGCACATATTCTATATTAGTAATCTCGTCATCTACACTATCATTGAGATACGAAACCAGCTGATCTGCGACTGTCTTTTTATCCAAGGCCCTCTTTAGCACATCTTGTATATGGGTAGAGTCCACTTCGCTTCTTTCTTCATCTTCATGAAGCGTCAATTTCTTATTCTCAAGCGTCGCATTCCAGTCTATCGCTGTCAACATAAACCTCTTACACTGGTCGATACACGGTATCGTAAACATATCCTTGCCGAACATCTGCAATACTTGCTTCCTGACATCAATACCATCAATAGCGTAATTGATAGTAACGCGATCAGCCCTGGGATCAACCTGTGGAAAGCTAATCCATTGTGTTGGCATATTATTGAGGATAGAAACCAAATCCTGAGCAATTACATAATGTTTTCTGTTAACAGCAAGCGCATCAAACAATTCACGTCTCATATCACCACCTTCTTCAGAAAAATGTTCTAATTTATTGATAACTTGATCAATTGCTTGCTTGTCCAGCATCACTACATTTTCCAAAAACCTTTGCTGAGCTTCCTTAGTAAGCAATTCCTGTCATACAAATAAGTCATTAAAACGCTTGAAAGCAATATGTTTTTTATCATTGAGATAAAACTCACGAATCGCCTGTAATTCCTTTTGTAATACTTTAGTTCAGGACTGCCCAAGCATAGGTGCCAACACTTTGTAATACGACTCTCGGAAAGCCTTTGCAACAACTGCTACCTCTGTACCTCGAACTTTGTACGAATTCATCAGATTATCATTATATTATAAAAGTACAAATACTCTATAATTTACATATCACATATGTCAATAGTATAACACTCATAAAATTATCATTGTAATAAAAGCACAGATAGCTATACACAAGCTCATGTCGACCACCGCTTCTTATGATATTCTGCAACAACTTGTCGCTCTCGAGTCACCTACTCTGGAGGATTTGTTGAGTATCAGGAAATCAGTATCACAAGCTCATGGTCTCAGCTCCATGCCCAGCAATAGTCAGATTATCAAGACATATTTTGAAGGTATTCAACAATGAACGATAACCAGAAATAAATCGCTAGAACTTCTGTTGAGAAAAAGAGCCATCAGGTCTCAATCATGAATTGTACCAGTACAGGTGCTCACCAAGCCATTTTGGTGCCCTGGGGAATGTATTTTTTGCCCCAATGATGTCACTATGCCCAAATCATACATCAATACAGAGCCTGGAGCACAAAGAGCACTGATGAACAATTTTGACCCTTACAAGCAAGTATTCAATAGACTACTGAGCCTCACTCTCACAGGACACGAGACAGACAAAATAGAAATGATCGTCTTGGGTGGGACTCGAGACGTCTATCCTCAAGAGTACAAAACATCGTTTATCAAGGGTCTATACGACGCTTGCAACGCATTTGAGCAGTTTTTTGACTTATATATCAGTGGTCAGATCTGAGCAAACACTAACAATATCGATCTGGATACATTACCTATATCATTCCCAAAAACCATCGCAGAATCTATCACAGCCAATGAAACAACATGATGTAGGATAATCTGACTAACATTGGAAACAAGACCGGAGTACGTCACAGATGAAAACTGCCAATACCGAAGGGAGCTTGGCGTCACCAGGATAGAGATGGGCGTCCAAACCATGTTTGACGATGTCCTAGACGCAAACAAAAGATGACACAATATCCAACAGTGCCGCGATGCCATGACCAAGCTCAGATCTTATGGCTTCAAGATATCTATCCATCTCATGCCTGGTCTATACAAGTCTACTATCGAAAAAGATATAGAGACATTTAGGCTTACTTTCCAAGATCCAGCATTTTGTCCTGATGAAATCAAATTTTACCCTACGGCAGTCATCCCCAATACAGAGTTGTTTGAGCTCTACAAACGTGGCGAATATACCCCTCTCACACTGGAAGAAAATAAACACATCATCAAAACAGTACTAACTAACTATATACCACCCTACACCAGGATCAAAAGACTCATTCGTGATATCCCAGCAGAGGAAACAGTAGGCTCCAATTACGTGACCAATCTCAGACAACTGGTAGAAAATGAGCTTATGGAAGAAGCAAAAGGGCGGAAAAGCGAAAAGGCGGAAAAGCATTACCAAGGCTTATACGGAGATCTTATGTATACCAAGAATCAAGACGATCTTTTTGCCCAAATCAAAACACTACTTCACTCATCCGTCATTGCGAGCGAAGCGAAGCAATCCATCGAATCGGCGCAAAACATCACTACTTTCGTCCCCGCATGAACAACACTCGACCTTCACAATACCAGAGCATTCGTATGTCTTGATACCAGATCTAGAGAAATAAGAAATAATCTGAAAAGCCAAACGGTCCACACCATGGTACGCTGCTATCATACCACCAACGGTCTACAATGCTTCATTAGTTTTGAAGATGAACTAGGATATCTGTATGGATTCACTAGACTGCAGTTGGGTGCCCCAGAACAAGAAAGAGACTATCCTGGTCTTGGTCAAAAAACAGCGCTCATTAGAGAGCTACATGTCTATGGCCAACTCGCTAGTATCGGTTCTATTGGTGGAGAAAAGACCCAACATCAAGGCATAGGCTCCCAATTGATGGAGTTAGCAGAACAGATTGCTGCTCATTGTGGCTACACCAAAGCCTCTGTCATCAGCTGAGTTTGAGTCAAAAAATATTACGAGAAGATAGGCTACACTCACGAGGGCACCTATATGACAAAATCACTCTAAATAATAACATATCAAACATACTATATAACTACTGTCAATCATATTTGACATAATCAGAAAATAAGATGTTGAAAAGAATGTGTACTTTACAATAGGTAGGCTTGTATTACAATTCCGTACTACAAATCAAAACCTTACTTAGTATGAAAAAGTCCAACGAAGTGGAACATGGCACAATCATTTTGCCCGCCGATCAGAAAGTAAAAAAAATCGCCGTCGAAACAATGACCGCCCTGGGGAAACCCAAGCCCGATGTGGGCAAAGGCACTCGTATCAAAAAATTATCAGGTCAAGTCGGTTATGCCGTCAAACTTGATGGTCTTCCCACAGGATCACGGGAAACATTCGAAAAAATCGGCAAAATTAAGTAAGGAAACAAAAAAAACGGGACTTCATAGGGTCACGCTTCTGCCCATCTCGGAGGTTTCTTCGGGGTGGGTTTTTTGTTCGCTCGGATAATGTCGTATACATTTGGTATCAAACGCACTGTGTGAATCCGTAAGTAAAACAACGATAGCAAGACAAGACATCGGTTGGCGACTGGGTCCCGTCCGTAGGATGGGGAGGAGCCAACTTCGTGAAGTAAGCAATGATGGGGTCGCAAAACATAACACTGCGTTTGATGGGTCTTTTGGTTACTTTTGGACTCGTGCAAAAGTAACAAATAAGAATACATGGATTACCGCGCTCGCAATGACGGCCGGATTACCATGCGTCCCTACAGCAACGGGCTCTCCCTCCCTGAGAAGGGAGGGTTGGGGAGAGTTTACATCAATCTATACATCAAAAAAACATTTTGTATAGGTCAAGCATAGGGAGCAAAGCATGCTTTTTCTGATTATCTTGTAATTTTCAGGTCGATCAATAAACTCTACTGGTAGTGTGGGTGCAATGTCATACGTCCTTATTTTTGGACGCATTGCCACGCGTCCCTACTCATAACTTTTAACTCATAACTCATACCTTTATGTACGTACCATCAATTATAGAAAAAACAGCAAGTGGAGAAAGAGTGTGGGATATTTTCTCAAGACTTGTGGAAGACAGGATCATTTATCTTCATGGAGAAGTGGATGACAACATGGCTACACTTGTTAACGCTCAGTTATTATATCTAAACAAAAAAGATCCCAAAAAAGATATCATCATCTACATCAACAGTCCAGGAGGCTCAGTGATTTCTGGCATGTCTATCTACGACACTATGCAATTTGTTAGTAATGATATCGTCACTGTTGGTCTGGGCATGGCAGCGAGCATGGCAAGCGTTATCATCGCAGCGGGCACCAAAGGCAAAAGATTTATATTGCCGCATAGCGAAGTAATGATCCATCAGCCATTGTCTGGTGTGCAAGGTCAAGCAAGCGATATAGAAATCGGCGCAAGACATGTTATCGCTACCAAAAAAAGAATGAATCAGATACTCGCTTATCACTCTGGTCAACCACTCAGCAAAGTAGAAAAAGATACCGACAGAGACAATTATCTCACAGCAGAGCAAGCCGTAGAATATGGCTTAGTAGACAAAGTTATTGGGGCATACGATCTATGGAAAGAAATATGAGCAATCGAGTAAAAGACCTATTGTAATCAATCCCAAAGGTATTATTATGGAGCGACTTAGTCGCTTTTTTTAGCAAACACACCGTAGCACCTATCATACAATGCAATCTATCATCAGGTCAGTCTTTCATTTTATCATCATATGTGCTAGTTTCTATCTAGCATATCTTACGCGTAGTTACACGGATCTTATACCATTTACACAGCTCCATATACCCGTTCTCAATCTGGACGAAACAATGCTCTATGGTGTGCTCAGTGCTGGTATGTTTGTATCTATAGGGATCCTCAGGAATCTTTACCCCATCAAACAACCCAATACCAATTACGTGAGATCATTTTTTGATAGTATAGTCATACGGCTCATTACGATAACATTTTTGGCGTATTTTGGCAGTGGCGTCGTCTTCCTCTATGGTATATCTAGGCTTGTCATCGTGTTCGGAGTACTCATTAGCAGCGTTCTTATGTTTATTATTGATATCTTTATCGACGCTATAGTACCGCCGTTTCATCAGATTATTCTTATTATCAACAATAGCCATAGTACGGATATCAGCAAAGATCTCAATCACTTTGAGCAATATCACATCCATCAGGTCCCCTATCAAGAAAACTTAGATATCAAACAACAGATACAACAACACAAACCGCACTACGTCATACTTGTATGAGATATACCCAGAGACCATCTACAGTATATTGCGGACAAGACCAATATAGCCTGATCTGCTTTTTTGCACCTGGCGGAATGAATGCTCCTGGATGATCTCAACTATCAGATCACAAGGCTCGGACCTATACTGTGATTGCAGTATCGTACCAATACTATCACTGAGCGAGATGGTGTTATCAAAAGAATATGTGATATAATCTGATCGTCATTGGGGCTCATTATCCTCAGTCCCATCATGCTTATGACCGTTATAATCATCTGGTTATTTGATAAATGACCTATATTTTACAGACATAAGAGGATAGGCAGAAACGGAGTATCTTTTGATTATATCAAGTTTAGATCAATGAGACTAGAGTACTGTACTGGCGAGTATTTTGGGACTACGCAGTCGGAAGAGTATTGGAAAAAACTACAGGATAGTGAACTCAACGTCAGAAAAGGAGAACTACAAAAGATAGCCAACGATCCAAGGATAACACCAATTGGAAGATTTATACGCAAGTATAGTATAGACGAACTCCCCTCTTTGCGATGCATCCTCAAGGGCGATATGAGTATCGTATGACCAAGACCGCATCTGGATTTTGAAGTAGCGAGATATGCATCACGGATGAAGAGATTGTTGGTGGTAAAGCCAGGGATGACATGCTATTCACAAATCTACGGTCGCGATAAGCTCCCTTTCTCTGACGAAGCCAAATTTGACCTCTATTATATCCAAAACTGGACTCTTGCATTTGACTTTTACATTATTATTGCTACTGTAAAAGTACTCTTCAAGGGTAGATAATTTAGCTATCATCCTCTCATACCATGCAATTCCGTTTCCGAAACAATCCTAAAGTAAGCAATATTTTGCATGACAAAAATAATAAAAAAAATGCTGTCATGATCCTTACTACATTATGATTTCTCGCCTGAGCTATAGATATTGTGCTCAATTCTCAATCCATGGGTCATCCTAGATACGGTTTAGAATTGGTAGCTACGCTTTGACTAGGAGGTGTCGCTGCTTACAAATTTGCAGAAAAAACCCTTAATGAAATCTTTGACGAGTGAGATCAAACAAGTGCGAACAGTAATCTATAAATTGCTTTTGCGGGTAAGATAATTATATGGTAGGCTGTTCATTCAGCCTATTTTTATTTTATCAAAAAACGATGTCACAAGTGTATGATAGTAGCTCGATTATAGTTCTAGAAGGATTGGAGCCAGTAAGACAAAGACCATGAATGTATATCGGTAGCACAGATGTAAGAGGTTTACATCATCTCATTACAGAAGTAGTAGACAATGCTATTGATGAAGCACTGGCTGATCACTGTCACCATATCACTATCAAGCTTTGCGCTGATGGTCGAGTAGAGTGCTACGATGATGGACGTGGTATACCAGTAGATATCCACCCCAAGACAGGAAGATCAACGGTAGAGACTGTATTTACAGTACTTCACGCTGGTGGTAAGTTTGAAAAGTCAGCTTATAAAATATCTTGATGATTACACGGTGTGGGAGCGAGCGTGGTAAACGCCCTTTCAGAAAAACTCGAGGTATATGTCCACAAAGATGGTAAACTTCACTTCATGGAGTTTAGTCGCGGTAAAGCACTAGGAGAATTGAGAATAGTCTGAGATAGCAATCTTAGTGGGACTACGGTAAGATTCTTGGCAGACCCATTGATTTTTGAAACCACAAAATACAATGCACATCAAGTATTTACCAAATATCGCCAGACTGCTTATTTGACACCAGGAACTACTTTTACGGTAATAGATGAGGCAAACAATAAAAAAGAAAGATACTATTTTGAATGAGGGATCGGTACTTGGATCAAAGCCATGACCGAAGATCAAAAAACCGTCATCACGCCTGTAAGATTGGGAAATGAATCAGATCAACTCGCTACAGACATAGCGTTCAACTACATCGACAGTACTAGCAGCAATATATTATCATTTGTAAACAATATCAACACACCAGACTGAGGTACTCATCTCAATGGTTTCAAGGATGGTTTATTGAGAGTCATCAACGAGATAGCGAAAGCAAAAGGACAGATTGACGGCAAAGTGGGCGAGTTTGTTGCTTCAGATATTTCTGATGGATTGTATGCTATCGTCACAGTAAAAGTACCAAATCCAGAATTTGAAGGACAAACTAAAGGAAGATTATGAAATAGCTACATACGTAAGGAGGTGGAAGCACTGACTTATGAAGGTCTTAGCAAATACTTCAACGAGAATGAGCCTGAGTTTATGAGACTTATGGAAAAGATCCAATTGAGTGCCAAAGCCAGGATGGCAGCAAAACTAGCTAGAGAAACAGTATTGAGAAAGTCTCCGCTTACTGCTGGCGTATTACCAGGCAAATTGACAGACTGCAACAGCAAGAATAGGATGAATGCAGAGCTGTTTATCGTAGAGGGTGACTCAGCGTGAGGCTCAGCAAAACAAGGACGTGATGCACATTTTCAAGCCATCCTGCCACTCAGAGGTAAAATTCTCAATACCGAGAGAGCAACAATTCAGTCCATCTTGGCAAACAATGAAGTCAAGGCTCTGATCACCAGTATTGGTATAGGAATCAAAGATGGAATCGATATGAGTAAGTTGAGATATGGTAAGATCATTATCATGACCGATGCCGATGTTGATGGAGCCCATATCCGCACACTACTCCTTACTTTCTTTTATCGTTATATGAGACCATTGCTCGATGAAGGGCACGTGTATATCGCTATGCCACCATTGTACAAAATAAGTGCTGGCAAAAAGGAAGTCTATATCTATGACCCAGGAGAGAAAACACTAGAAGAACTCGCTACCGAAAATGGCTTTGAAGGAAAGTATGAATTCCAGAGGTATAAGGGACTTGGAGAGATGAACTACGATCAATTGGCAGATACTACCATGAATCCAGAGAGTCGCAGCATCAAAAAAGTAAACATCGAAGATGCAGAAGAGGCGGACAAGTTATTCAGAATTCTCATGGGAGAAGATACTGATAGTAGGAAACATTTCATCCTCAGCCATGCCAAAAACGTTAGAGAATTGGATGTATAATATACTAAGATGATTCAACTCACCAACTATAGCACAAATAAGAAAATAAGCTGATCACCATTGGTAGGAGTCTTTTTCTGCCACGAAATCAATCAACCCAACAAGCAGAAAGAGCGATCCATAGAGGCAGTTGCCATCAACGGAAACAAGTCAATCGCTGAGATCCTTCAGGAGATGCCAGCTAAATTCAACAAACAATCCATATACATTTGATCCTGTCTTGAATCAGATCGACTGCAACTCAAGAGCGATCGGAAAAAACTATTGCGCACGCATCAGTATCAACCGCATCAATCTATGGTAAATCATCTACAGCGTACCATAGCAAAGACAACAGATGATATACAACAGCTCTTAGTGCAAGCAAGCATATTTCATTCATCAAACTAATTTCCTGTAACGAACAATACAAAAACCTCCAACTACTTGGAGGTTTTTGTATGTGTCGTGCATAAAACAAATAATCTTATCACTATATTACATAACATACAAAATCATATTGAATGCAAATGACAGATCGATATTGTTCTGATTATCAATCATTTAGCTCATAATCAGCAAGCTGTGTCAGGAACCAAATTTCACATACTCATCTATGGTTGTCAGATGAATTACGCAGATAGTGCAAGGATAAAAGCCGTACTTACTCATGCTGGTATGGTTTACGTAAGTGATATTGCCGATGCTGATCTGGTTATTTTCGATACTTGTTCTGTAAGACAAAAATCTGAGGATAAAGTAACAGGTAAAATGTTGGAAATCAAAAATAATCAGAAAGTATGGATGACTGGCTGTATGGTCCAACACTACCTCAAGAACAGCAAAGTACGCAAAGCAAAGACAGGCGCAGCGGCCAAGATTAGGACAGGGAACTTTGTATGAGGCATCCAAAATACCGACCCTGCCATCGTAGGACTGGGTGATTTTGAAGATGAACTGAGAATGGTACAAGATTATGATAATGTGCTGTATATCAATCACGCATTTAGCCCATTGCGATCAACACTCCATCAACAATTCAACAATATCGAATTATTTTTCCGCATAGATGATACTGGTTTCCTACCACTATTGGCATCTAGGTTGGGTTACGACGTACACGTAGACAACAATCTGACCAACGAGTACTCCTCGATCATACCTCACGACTCCAATCAACTCCTGAGCGTCAACACCAAGACAGCCTACGTGCCTATATCTACCTGATGTTCACAATTTTGTGCATATTGCATTGTGCCCTATGCGAGGGGACTGGAAAATAATCGCGCTGTGGATGATATTGTCAACGAAGCAAAGCACCATCTGGCGCTATGAATACAAGAGATAGTGTTACTGGGTCAGATCGTAAACAAACATCCAGAATTTGTAACAATTTGTAAAAAAATCCTAGCTCTGCCATGACTCAAATGGCTCAGATATACATCACCCTACCCTACTTTCTTTTCTCAAGAGTTACTAGAACTTCATGAAAACGAACCCAAAATGTGTCCACACATCCACATGCCGCTACAATCGGGAAGCGATACTGTACTGAGGAACATGTTTAGATGATATACAGCATCAGATTATCGCAGCTTTGTAGACAATATCAGGAAACTCAAAAGACCCATCAGCATTACGTCAGACATCATTGTGTGATTTCCAGATGAAACTGAAGAAGATTTCAATCAGAGTCTAGAGTTAGCCCAATATGCCAGGTTTGATATGATATACATAGGGATATATTCTCCCCGCCCTGGGACGATTGGTGCCAAAAAATACAAAGACAACATCAGCAAAATAGTCAAAAAACAAAGACGAAATGCACTCAACGAGCAACTCAGACGCATATCTCAAGAAAACAATATCCAAGAGATAGGTAGTAGTAAGGATATCATGATAACCAGAAAACTCAAGAACGGACAGTATTTTGGTTATACCGATAACATGAAAAACATCGTGATAGACCCACAGTGAAACACTCTGGGTACGGGAGAATTTGCTAGCGTAGCTATAACATGATCTGAAGCATTTAAGTTATTTGGGCAGATTGCATAAAAGGCATGTATTGACAAATACAGTAGAAAATGTATAAAATACTGATTTCATTCAGTATATCCAAAACACATGCCATCTCTTTTGTTTCAATCATCTTCAGACCCCACGGCTTCGCTACGTGATCGCATCCAAAAACTACACGCACTCATACAGCACGCAACAAAAGCAACAAACAAAGAGATACATATGCTTTTTTTTGAGATAACCATATTACTCGAACAGATCTCACAACGCACTAGTCAAGACATCGAATCTATACTTCGTGGTGCCAATGTATCACCACAAACATACACTAATCTCAAAGAGATACTAATGACCGAAAACAAAACTAATGAGCAATATATCTGCGAGTTACGATGAGCAGGTTTCGTACAACTGCAAGCAAGTATCCTAGAACCAATTACCATATCGCGCGGTCAAATAACCACTTCAGAAAGCCATGAAATCAAACAGCAATACAATAAAATATCACTTATGTTCGCCAGCTTACAAGAAGCATGAATACAGACAAATTCCCTTATCTGTTACTGATGATATCTGCACAACACCCAACGAAGAAAATCTTCTTACCTGATTATTCCTATTCCCAGTCACAAAAAAACAATATTTGTATGTAACCAACAACAGGAGGCAACCTACATTGTGCACGAGATCATTGACCTTGCACACATCACACAAAAAACAAAAATAGATCTCATGACATCACACAGATCGTCAGTAATTGATTTCCGAGCAAACAAAATATCCCTACGGACTAACAATATCAATAAAGAAATCACAAAAACAAAAGTAATACCCAAAACTCTCTTCCTATGACAGCACATTATTGTAGATCACAACGATGCCTCATTTGCCATTACATTACCAAATGAATACAAACCCACCAACGTAGTACGTATTGCCACTAGCGGAATACGAGCAGAGTATGTCATTGACAGTGACAATGCTCGTCAAAAATTTCTTGAGCGAGTAGAGAACAACGCTATCAGCGAAAAAGATGGTTACTATCCATCACTGTGCTTTCGCTCAAACGGTCAAGCTATACCTCTTGCATCACAACAGCTCTTTGAACGCTTTGTCAAACAGCACCAATTGATTAAAAAATCTGAAGATACGAGGATCACACTGTCATGAAAAGATATCTATTTCACAGATCCAATCACAAAACAAAAAATGATTCGTATCTCTTCAGCGGCTTGAATATTTTGAGACTATATATGATCGGAACATCAACTGCGAAGTTCATTTGTGTCACGAGCACAATGAAAGCAGTGATATTTTCCCAATACTTACAAACCGCCACACGGAAAGTGATTTATAGCATGTACCGAAGAGCTATTTAGTGAATTTATCTTTCAAAATAATATCAGGAAGAAAGAAGAAGATGCTAGGACAATTATGCCAAATTGAGTCAATGAAATAATACTGATAGTACAATGAAAAAGGACAACATGTTACCGTCTCAGTGATAGATGAATTCTTGGGCAATATCATGGAGATGGCGAACAAAAGGTCAGAGATTTTAAGTTATGGTCCACGGCTCAAAATCATCAATGATATTTTCAGGATATATGCAAAAGTTCCGCATGAGCATCCGTACCAGTGTGCACCAAAGAATATTTTGAAACATATCTCAATTATCGCCAGTCTATAAACAAACCCCTCAAACCCAAACATACACTATCATAATCTGCTATCCATACAACAAAGCAGCTATCGCTAAGGCCAGTCGCACAAGCACGATAAGCCACAATTTCCACAGGAATTCGCCCTTAGCCCTTTTATGCCTGAAATAATTCATACCAAAAACCGCTCCAGCCGCACCGCCCAATCATACGCACAAAAGCAGTATATTTTCTGGTATACGAAAATCACCACGGGTAGCTTTCCGCTTATCAACCCCTCGCAACACAAACGTCACAACGTTAATGACAATAAGATAGTAGATGAAATAGTTCATGAGCTATAGTGAAACAAAAAATCCTATTGTTTGCAATAGGACTTCAAAAGATATAATACAAACATCAGTAACGATATTAGGTACCTACGGGATTCGAACCCGTGGCTTGAGAGCTTTGCAGGCTCTTGCATTGGACCACTCTGCCAAAGTACCGTGAGGCATCATAGTAATTTTGTACTTGATAGTATCAAGTTGATTAGTGGTTCAAGTTGATTATATCAGCTTATTGTATATCCTCATACTTTATATTGGTACGCCTATTATGCCCAAAACCAAACAAAATAAGAAAGCCGAGACACTCATAGCAAATCAGTTTAGTTTTGCCGAGCAAATAGTGCTCAAATGAGTAAATACAAATAATCTGAAAGATATCGATGTGACCTTCCCAAAAAACAAAATCGTAACTATTACTGGTGTTTCTGGATCAGGTAAATCATCATTGGCATTTGATACCATCTACAAAGAAGGTCAATTTCGTTATATCGAATCACTGAGTAGCTATCTCAGACAGTTTTTCAATTTGGGAGAAAGACCAGATATCGAGTACTCTAGCGGTCTTAGCCCTGCTATAGCGATTGAACAAAACAAGAGAGTAGCCAATATCAGATCAACCGTGGGGACATTGACGGAAATAGATGACTACCTCAGACTCATGTTTGCAAAACTTGGTCAACCATACTGCTACTCTTGCGGCGATCCCATCAAAGCCCAGTCTGTAGAAAGCATTATGGGCGCTATCGTCAAACAATTTAACGACAACAAAGTATATATCATATCAGAATTGGGTAAATATGCTGACGGTCCAAGTTTCCTCAAGTTCGTGAAAAAAAACAGAACCAAAATGGATAAGTGAGATGGTTTTACTAGATATCTGGTATTGTTTGACAATGATGACAAGACACAGCTAGTAGAGTACTTTTATCTGGAGTCTCCAAACATTCCCGAAAAGCATCTACCTTTCTACGTCTATGGTATCTACGATAGGATCACACTCAATGCTGAAAATATGGATAGGCTAAAAGAAGATATCGTAAAGATGCTCAATGAGCATAACAAATTCTGATTGTACTACACTTCCAATAGCGATACGATAGACGATAGTCTGAGCCTAGACATTGGTAAAGATGTACAGGATAGCAAGCAAACCATCCAATGGTTTACCGACAAGATTTTCTGCCCCAAGTGCAATATCACCTATCCCGAGTTTACTACGCAGTACTTCTCCAGCAATAGGTCAGAGTGAGCTTGCTCTATGTGTCATGGACTTGGTGAAATGCTCGATGTGCAATTGAATCAGATTATCGATCCTAGTCAACCTTTCCTCAAAGCCGTCATACCACGACAAAACAACACGCTATGACAACAAATCCTCACTAAGTTTGCATCCAAGTACGAGATAGATCACAACAAAGTGCGGCATACCTTACCAGAATGGTTTACTGATACCATTATCAAAGGAGATAAAGAGCTCATGAAAGTGGGTGCTATGGGCAAACGACACACCTTTTACTACAATGGTATCGTAGATATGCTGACCAACCAGTACAACAAAGGCATTCTTGGTACCGAGTTTCAGTCATTATTTGGTACAAAGCCATGCGATTTGTGTCACGGGGACAGACTCAGACAGGAAAGTTTGCATGTAAAGATTGAGATCTAAGATCTCGAGAACAAAAAACCCCATCCAGAGAGGATAGAGATTCCTTGGATAACGATACAATATCTTGCGATACTGCAACTTCACTCGCTACCTTCACAACAATCCCGCTACAAAGTCTCGTAAGCAAGTTCGTCGCAAATGCTCACCATTTTTCATGTCACAAGACAGGTCCGTCGAATACGGACTTTTTGTTTTTGTTTTTTACAGAAGAACTACGGTAATAATTCTAAATGGCGCCTTGTTTCCCTAACCCAATAAGTTAAACCAATTGGACAAGCCAGAAGTATGACTAAAATAGTATAAGCTCGATCATTATACGCATGGAGTGTAGATTTGTCAAAAATTTCTTGATAATCAGACCAAGAAAGTTACTAGACAAACCATATCCAAATCGTTATAGTTTTGGATACAGCATTGCAAGGCATATGTACAATATGCCCGTATCGTCTAACGGTTAGGACACGGGACTTTCAATCCTGCAATCGGGGTTCGATTCCCCGTACGGGTACCATCAGAAATAAGCATCTAACATAAGAAAATCTGACGCAAGTCAGGTTTTTTGTGCAAAAAAGATCATACTTTCATATATACTGGATTATTTTGGATTATTTCTTGAAATACTGCCGCAGATTATTATAGGTAATCTCACTTGTCATCTTCATGACAATGTACAAATAATCTGAAATATCGAATGGGCGATTAGCTCAGCTGGCCGAGAGCATCTCGTTTACACCGAGGGGGTCGTAGGTTCGAATCCTTCATCGCCCACCATTCTTTTAAACAACATCTCCAATCATGATTTAACCCTTATAGTAAGCGACTTATCGTCATTTATTATTAGGTTCGAAGTCAGGATTGAAACTATTTTACGTCTTCAAACTATATCTCAAAGTTCGTAGTACTTAGCTGCATTTGAGAGCACCTGAAAGAAAGATTCAAATTCAATCGATCTAGACTGCTCTTCCGATATAAGTTCATCAAGAAATTGTTGAACTTTTTTTATATCTTCTTCAAAGCGAGCTTTTCTTTCGTTATATATACCTAGCTCTTCTTCATCCATCCTATTCTGCAATGCATCAGCCACATATCTCTTCTTTTCATCCTTAAGTCTATCCCTTTGCGTAACACTATATACACTAGTCACAATCATAGTATTGTTGCATAACCAGCAAATTCTTGAATATTCATATGTACAAAAAGAAACAATTTACTAAAAAATGATATTAGATAGCATAAACACATATGGTTTCTTCACAGCATAAAGTTATTTTTGTAGGTTATTTTTATTACTATTATTTCAGTAAATTACATAGAGTACTACTTTATAATAAAAGACTGCAATTAAGCTGAATATGAATAGTAAAACCACAGCGAGGATAGAGATCAGCATTAAACTTTCTGCAATATTTATCATTCTAGAAGAAAGTGTCTTTTTATAGAAATAATAATCATCTTGAAACATCTTTTGAGGTTCTAGGAATTTATTGGTTTCACCGAAACTATCTGTCCATAAACAGTAAATATCTTTTTGTTTTATATAATCTGAAAATTCTTCTGTTGGTAGCGATATACTTCTACTGCTATCCAGTTCTGAAATATATAAGGAAGTTATTTTAGTTCTTTCTATAACTTCATTTACATTTTTATATAACATTGTTGAGCAGTAGATATTCTTTAAATCATCATCTTCATATGAATGTTTTTGTGTTGGTAGGTGACCATACTTATTTCATAAATTATTAAATGGAAGATCAAGTGCCCTATACTGTTGAAATCTTTCTCATGATCTTATAAGTTGGTCAATTGATTTAACTTCCGAAGTCAATCTTCCAGACAGTGGTTCAACAATTTTATAATATGTAAATGAAGAGTTATCACTCTCGCTATAGATATTTACAAGCGCCCATCAAAGACAGAATGCAAAACCTGCAAAAAATACTACAACCAAAAGTCTATGCCACCATCTCTTATTTAGATTAAGATCCTTTCTGAAGAAATTTAACATATCAATTTGAGCAAAATATAAATATACTATATCAAACAAACCTACAAATCCAACTTATTACATACCCCAGCAAACTCATCATCCGTAATACCTAAATATCTCTTTGTTATAGCCATGCTACTATGATTTAATTTATGCTGAATTATCTCCGTCGGAACACTCGCAGATCTGGCTTGGTATCATCGTGTTTTGCGTAATGTGTGTCATCAATAGTTTCAGACTAATCCAACATCACTACACCGTTGATCTATCAATAATCGTCACATTTTTCTATCTATTGCCTTGCTTCCAAGAGGGAATCTTTTTTGTGCAAAAAACAAGTAATTATCAAATTTACTTACTATATTGGGATAAGTAGCTTTATATAGCTCTATGACATCAATCAGCTTAGGGTTTATCGTTACTCTATGCTTCTTATCTGTCTTATGTTCTGATACTTCAAAATACTCTCTTATGTTTCCCTTATCATCCATAACATCTGACACTTTTAATGATAATAGATCAGATATTCTGAGGGCTAAAACTATCCCTAGATGGAATAACAAAAGATCTCTTACTTTACCGCCTCCTTTTAGGCTATTTTTTATCTGTTCTATCTTTTTCTTGTCTCTAATTGGTTCTACAAATTCCATCAGATTATATGACATAATATATATTAGTTGTGTCTAATAATAACAAAATCTTGAACAATAGCAGTAACAAAAAAGAGCTACTAATATAGCTCTCTTATACTTTGTTAGACAGAATAGGTATTGTGTCTAGTAAAGTATCTAACGGTCAAACTCTACTTCTTCATCGGTCCTATCAGCAAAGTGTTTATATTCTTGAGAAATACTTTTGAGCAACTTGGCAGTTCTTGGAAATTTATATATCATCTTTTCATAGGCTTCAGAATACCCTTGTGAAATATCTCTTTCTTGTTTTCATCAATCATAAATTCATCTAGAAGTAAGTCATCTTTGATTGGTCTTTCACACCCAAAGTCATGTTTCGATGTCATCACTCTTAAGGTTTTCTACAACCAATCTTACGGATTCGCTTGGCCAAAAACCATCCTCTCATTGTGGAGAGTATGAAAATAGTTCTCCAATCTTTTGACTGCCTATTTTTAATCTTTTATTTTTTTTGAGTAATTCCATAACGTGTTCTGTCCAAGATTTCAAGACATCAATATCAATCTTTCACTCATTGTCTAATCAAGGAATTTTTGTAAACTTACTCAATGCCTCATGAGCATTTTTAGCTCTATTCTGCTCCTGTGACGACGGAGCTTTCTTCTCCTCATCTTCTGCCTTATAAGAAAACTTTATTAGCTCTACATACAACTGAGGATTCTTAGAAAGCTCATCATTGATTATTTTGGGGTGCTTAATGATATGGATATACATGGTTTCCAATTGCAGAATCTCCTCTCTATTTATCTTTCCTTCCTCTATCAAATCGTAGAAATATTTGAATAGCTTTTCTAAATAGTATTCTGGATCGCCTATAAGTCTTCGAGCATCCGATGAGTCGGCCATAGAGCGCAAAACATCAAATAACATACTAACATCCACCTTATTCAATTTGTTTTCATGCATAAGCATTTCAATTACCTGAAACGCGTATCCAGGTCAACAATACTTTTGCAGCTCGCTTATTACATATTGAAAGTCGGAGTAGGCTTCTGCATTATGCAATTTATAATTTCTTATTGTCTTGTGTAGTTCTCGAAAAACTTTCTGCACTCTCTCAGGCTGTTCTTTTAGAATTTCAATAACTCTGTTATCAAATCTCAACGAAAATAACAGGCCACCTTTTAAAAAATCGTTATCAATATCTCCTAAGGCCATAATTTTGGACTGAACAAAGACGTCTCAGTTCATGTCTAAACCTCAAATAAAGTTCATTCCCAAAGTACGCAAATTTAACTCCTTCTCTTCTAGTAAAGAAAAAATGCTTTCTTGAAAGGATTCTTTAAACGTAGATCATATGAGACTTTGAGACAGTAGGGAGGTATCATCAAGAATTAGAGCTAGCTTTTTGATAGATTCAGATCAACCAATAGTATATATCTCCTCAATACGCCTAATTCTTTCCTGGTTGGCTATTTCAGTTTGCTTATTCCAATCAGATCATCCATAAGAATCTATTAAACTAAAAACAGTTTTTTTGGCATCCATAAATAACTCTTTATTGGCAATTAGCATATCTTGTGGAGTAGCCTTCTGATGAATTTGTTTTAGAATATCTACAAACTCAGGATAAGTAGTAATAACTGATTCATTCTTATGAACAATCGGCATAAAAAATAACTCTTCTATTTCGTTTTGCAATTCAAGCAAAGTACCTTGATCCTGAAAACTAGAGAAATCTGTTTCAGATAAAGTATCCAAAAGTTCGCCCAACTCTTCTTTCGAAAAAATCCTTAATACCTCAAAGATTTTTATGATCCTATTTTCCACATCACTTTTAACTAAATGTAAAACCAGCTTTCTCACTCAAGCTATATATTCTTTGACTTCCTTGCCAGCAGGCATTAGATTTGCGTCCTTACTCCAATTTTGATAAATTGGATATGCTATCTCAGATAATGAGCTAGAACCGCATAGTCTAACAAGTAGCCCGCATATTACATTTCAGTGATTTTTAGCAAGCATATTCAGTATTTCTAACTTATCCTGACCTGTTCCTGGAGTATTGGGCTTTCGATGTAAATAGATCTGCATTAAAGACGATATTGGTCTATTTGAGTAATTATCTCTTATATCTTTCTCATATCTTTCAGCAAGGTTTACCAAGATTTCAGATGCTCTTCATAAATATTCAGGACTCCAAGACAGTCTTTCTAGAGCCCAAAGCATATTTGTATAAGATTGGGCGTCTCGAAGGGCGTCTCAACTTTGAAATGACTCACCAAAGCCATCAATGTTCCTCTCAACAAAATCCATAAATACCTCTGGAGTAGCCTCAGCAAGAGCGCATAAGTTATGTCCCAGCGAGTAAATTATATCACTGACTTTTCTATGGTCTTTGAAAACTTCAACAGAAATCTCACACAGCATACGATCTACTTTAGGATCTCATAATGTTCAAAGTAAAGCCATGGTATCTACAATACCATTTGTTACCCTGGAGGAATACTTATTCTTTTTTCAGTATATGCCAGCAAGCCATCTGTCTTGCTTTTTTAAATCTAATGCGGGATTTCTCTCAGTCAAAGCGACTTGTGCGATAAAAATAAAACTTTCTAACAAAGAATAATCAAGGCTATCTTTAAGGAAAAACCACAAATCATTTTTAGATATTACCTGCCATACATTAAAAAGTTTTCATCTGCGTACAGGAGTATCATCATAAGACGAAAGCCTAACTAGCTCTGCCTCAAAAGTCTCATACGGGATTCTCAACAAACCTTCTATGAGTTCATTATCTACTCCTATCTCCCATTCTGTTAAAAATAATACAGTCAAAAGAATCTTTACATCAACTTTGCCGAGCCGAGAAGGCACAAAGTCATTATTTGGATCCAGATATTTATTTCTAAGAATTGGTAAAAAATAACCCCTTGTTTGACCATATACTGATGATGCCAACTCATCTGTTCATAACATTGCCTTTAATCACCTTATTCTATCAGTCCTAGCCATTGGCTTTAATTCAATAGAGTTATTGAATTTTATTGTAGTATTACGACTTTGTCAGGTAGGTATTATTATAGTATGTCATACACCTAAAGCTGGTCAAATGTTCGGCATAAAAGACTTTTCTGGTATTATTATAAGCCTACTTTTTTTAGTTGCTAAAAAGTTAAGATGCTCCTGATTTTGCACAGTCACTACTTTAGCTCATAAAGACTCACACCCTATCAAGGAAGCTAATGCAAAAGCATAAGACTCTATTTGAGATTCTGACTGAATGCTGATCTTATTTCCACTTATCTTCGCAGCCCTACACAACTCGTCTACTTTTTCGTCTCTTCAGTTTATAAGTAAGTTAGGAATAACGTTGACTCAAGTAGACTGCGAGACATTAGCTCGAGCCGTCATCAAATCTTTTAGACCTTCAGTAGATTTTCATATTATTTTTCAAAATCGCAACGCTACACTTGGGCTCTGCTCGAGTCGAAGTTCAAGCTTATTAGCATTTATAGCCACTACGCTCTTCCATTCATTATCTGCATTCCTTGATATTTCTCGAGCGGAAGACTTAGAAAATAGTCTAGAAGTAACAAATACAAAGTTTGTATCAGCTTTCACTATTCATCTAGAATCTAATGCTCTCTTGTTGTAATCATCTTCCGCTTTTTGATGTATATCTTCAGCAACTCATATTTCTATAATCGTTTTTCAAGCCTTAAAAAACATAATATCTTCCTCCAATTCAATCTCCCCGTCAAATCATCAAACTGATATACCATCTCCTATAGGTATATCTATGTTTGTTGGAATAGTCGTACATAAGATCAATCTCCTAAGTAGCTCTGGCACTATCCCTTGCGCCTCCCTGTTATTCTTCTCTGTCCAAAACCTTATATCATTTGCGGTTATTTTTAACATCAAAAAAAAAATGAGTAGGTAATAAATACAATCCAATACATATTCAAACAAAATTGATTTTCAAGTTGTGGTACGCCTGTACTACTCTACTATATACAGTACAAATACCCTTCCGCTATACCTACAATATCATTTACAGTCATATGATATAATCAGAAATCCTACAATCAATAACGCTTCTTGACGTATTCCACATCCTTGTCAGACCGCTTATTTTTACCATCCAAAACTTCGTAGGAGAAATGTATGATCCTTACCATATCTTCTTCTCTGCAGGTGATTATATAGTTGCGGACACATTCAAAAAGATGGTTCGAATTAGTTGGACTCTTTTCCACCATACTTAAAAAACTCCGCATACGCAGAGATTTTTTTATCAATAAAATGATAATGAGGTATTGACAAATAGTTATGTATGTTTATAGATAAGTGGTTATTTTTTTATTTTACAGTCCTCTTATGAGCAACTCCATCAACAAGTCAGATGCTAACAATTCTATCGAAAAAGATAGAGAAACATTACAAGCAGAGCTCCAATCACTTCAACAAGCAGTTCAAGTGATACAAAATCTAGATCAAATGGAAGCGTTTGGCAAACCATTTATCACGTTTATAGAGCACTACAAAGCATTTGCATTGCAATACTCAAAAATTGATGTCGATGTTAATATAGAAGGATATCAAAATTGGTTTCTACAAATGATTGGATATATCAAGGAAGGAAAGTACGATACCACAGTAGAACGACTCAAGGATAGGATCTTACATACAGATCTCTTGGACTTCGGATCAAATATAAAAGAAGTCTGACTTTCTTTCAACAATCTATATGAAAGATTTGTTGATGGATTTCTGCGTGAAGCCCTTTCAGGCTTACCACAGTGTAAAAATTAGTTCTTACAAAATCTCTGCGTAGGCAGAGATTTTTTTGTACAAAAAAAGAGCCATTGCGGGCTCTGATTATATAGTTCATAAATACAGTATTTAGTTTGATACGGCACTGATGACATCATCACGACCATTGATAGTGAATGACTGAGGGTTATCTCCTCGTAAAGAAAATGGTTGGTTCTTGTAGGCTCTATATAGCATCAAGGCTCCATCATGTCTTGACACAGGTGTATCGCCTGCCCCCATAGTGATAATACCAAGATCGGTAGCTACATCGTTGTAATTTTGATACCACAGCTCACCTGTCTCAGGTAGGTAGCTACTCAGT
>JBAYVQ010000003.1:0-29576 GCA_041674565.1 Candidatus Absconditabacterales bacterium | reverse complement strand
TCACCTTCTCATCATGCGATCTCATGAGCTTTGATAATTGCATCCAAGAAAGCGTCCTCTATCACAAATCATTCTGGAAGATCAACTCACTTCGCCTTCAGAGTATCCAATATCTCTTGTTTCGCCTTTATCCTTAAGTCAGTATTGGCAGGGTCTTTCTCTACCTGAGTCACGAGATCTGAATGAGCGGTAGCTTGTTCTGTAGTAAATTTAAATATGTTTTTCTTGTCTCAGTTGAAGTAAGTAGGAGCGGCGACTATGGTCTCCTCAGCGCCGTCCTGCGCTTTACCTATAGCAGTGAGACGAATCTTTCATTCAGTATCTGTTAATTCGACTGATCCATTCTTACGTAAATCAATATCTGGATAGATGGGTGGAAACTCTCGCTTTTGTTCATTTTTATTTCGTATTCATTTGAGATATTCTGAGATATCTTCCTGGTTCCTGCGCTCAAATCGTATAGTCGTATACACATTGCCGCCCAACTCTAGCTTTGAAGATGAATCTATGGACCACAGTTGATATCCTTCTGGATTCAGTTTATTTCATCTCGCATCATAAGCAGTTCACTGCATATCTCACTCTTCATTTATCACCTCCCCGATACCATACAATCCTATACCTTGATCCATAAATGCTCCTGTTTGCTGCAGCACAATAGTACCATCACGACCAATGATAGTTATATGATTAGTTCCTCAAGTCCCAACTGGCTCTAGCACTACCATAGTAGCATCTCCATCTCCATTTTGTATAAGCAGTTTGTTTGATGATTCAAAAATAATATTTCCATTCATCTGGACAAGATATGTACTCTTGCCATCTTTTGTTATCTCGATCCTCTTGCATCAAGCAGGACCCATGTTGGCATACTCTTTGACAAATATATATCCCGCATCAGTATATCATTTCAGATTATCAAATAATGGTTGATTTGGACTTAATGAGGTTTGCTCTGTTTGCGGTGGTGCAATGTCTGATCATCCAGTGGGGCTATCTGGAGTGCGATCTTGAGTAGGATTATCATTTCATCAATCAGAAGGCGATGGAATACTGTTTGTTCATGTCTGATTTGATCATAGCTCTACTTCGTACACAGTTACTCATTCTTCGTTCTTCGAAATACGCTTCACAGTAAACGTATGTCAAGGTCACAGCACAACCTCTTCCTGACCAGTGTAATCATAGCGATCCTCAAAGAATCACGCTATAGTAGATCATCCAGAAAAATGTTGATCTAGAAGAGCATACGGCGTACCAACAGGAGCGGATATCTTGAGTATAACGGACTCCTTATATACTTTTGATTGCTTTTTTTGAAACGAGTCTGTAAAAGATGTGGATACGAACCCATCATCAACAAAAGTATCCCCCTCCTGCAAAGAAGACACAACACCCAATCAATCACCATATAACAATCTATACAGAGTGGTTTCTTTTTGGATGGTGTTTTTCTGCAAAGCCGATTTCAGTTTTGGTATCAATATCCTGGCAATATTTTGTTGATTAGGATTTCAGCGATTAAACCTTAGCAAATTATTGATGTTGCCAATATATCCAGTCTGATATTGCCTTAGTGCTATCAACTCATCCGCAGAAAGACGGGAGGGATCGTAACTCTGTTCTTGCATAAATTTTTCTAAATTTGCATTATCACTAGGAGTAAAATACAAGCTCTTATTGCGCTTCAAGAACTCCATCCTATACAAGAAAAAGGCAGTATCAAAACGCACTCCATATTGCACCATGATCATCTTTACATCGTGCACAACCTGATCTTCCAGTGCCCCCATATCACTCAATGGATTGCTCTCAAACTGCTCAGTATAAGTAAATCGCAACTTGATAACACCAACATCATCGGTTTGATCAACAGCAAGTTGATTTATGGAGTCGTACTCTATTTCTCTCTCAATTTGGACACCATCATAACTATTGTTTGACCGATCTTTATGTTTTCCTTCCTCTATTGCTAACTCCAATAGCACATTAGAAGTCGGTCCTTTATCGAAAGTACGGACAAATCTACTTGCAATGGAGTCTGGAGGGTATATAGCCTGCATACGTTGGTATACTGCATAGTGTCGAGATTTTTGTATGTCAAATAAAAAAATAATCTGACCAAAAGCGTTAGCAAAAGCTATTTGTTTTTGAATATCACGCAAAGATTGTATGAATACATCAATGGTTCAGTTCTGCAAGGCCACATATGCTTGATGCATAAAATGAATGTCTATATTTTGGTTGGTTCAAAATATAGGGCGTAATGTTTTACAAGCCTTGTAATAAGCAGATTGTGAGATAGTCGGGAACAAAACAGCCAGAGCATCAAAATGCGACTCTATCTGCATTAGGTAATCAGGATCTGTAATGGAGGAAAGGTAGCTGTCGATATCTCCGCGTAATACAGCGTCGTACAAATTATTTAGTTGTTTTATCTGAGAGAAACCTCATTCATTTGTGTTCGTACTTACGATATAAGATTGCATTATGTAGTATAACGGAGAACACTCGTTGCGAACTCAGTCTACGTCCTCAACAAATTTTGTTGTATTAGCATAACTCTTCAGCAGCTCATACGCACCTTCTCGACCAGTAGCGTTCGGGTTGGCAGTGAAATATACACTTCTTATTGCAGCAAATTTTCAGCTATCAATAAGTCCCTGCACAATAGATGCTACATCCTTGAGATAGTGAGATCTCGAATACTCAAAGATAATGGACTGACTTGTAAAAATATCTCTATGTCGCAAGAAAAATTGCAAATGCGTAACAGGTATGTTCTGAAGTTTTTGATGATCTACGTCATATCAAAGCTGGTCACATATATTCAATTTCTCAAGAGCTTCGTCATCAAGATTTAACTTATCTCTGTCAATATTTTGTAATACTCGTCTTCTGAGTTTTTTTCATTGCTCCAATAGTTGTTGTTGAGCAGCAATAAACTCTTTCAGTTTCTGAGAATCCGCATTCATAATAATATCTCTCATGTCTCATATACCAACATCTCCAAATAAAGTAGGATCAATATGAGCAATCGCAATCACTAGGACCTCATTATCATCATTTATTAAACCGTCTTGTTTCAATTGCACGATGTTGCGCAGAGCCTGTGCCGATATAGTGGCATAAGTATCAGATAATTTCGTTGGTCAAGCAGTAAAATACTTTGCTACGATACCTTGAATCAATAGTTCATCCCCTAAGGATTCAACCTGTTGTGAAAATATAACATTACCCATCAATGCCGTCGCAAACTCGCTAACAATAATTTCTTTTTGACTATCAGAATCCTGATCTACCTTTCTAATGTATTTCTCATCAACATACTTTGCTACATCTTCTTGGTACAAAAATTGGATAGTAAATAAACTATCTGAACCAGAGCCAGCAAACATATCTCTATATTCAGGCTTTATCTGATCACGAGAATATCTTCACAGAATATCTTTGAAGAATGAAATATTAGAATCGCTATTTTGACCAACGACAAATCTCAAATCAAGTTGTTTTGCAATATCTGGTAAAGTTGCGGTATAAAAATCCTGCCCTATTCACTGATGTGATTCGCCGTCAAACTCTACAACAGACAAAGTCTGAGGAGTATTTGACAAGAGGGAAAGCTTGCAAGACATGAGGATTCTATCCTGAAAAGTTAACTTCCCTTTATTGAATACTGTCTCAAATTTTGCATGCAATCTATCAACTCCTGGCGGCGCTTTTGGTAAAGTTTTTTTTCCTTGAGCTCTAGCAGCCGCAATATCAGCTTGTCGCTGAGCGTATGCAGCTTCGTCAGTCAAAGCCTTTGGCGAGTCTTGCTCATATACAATAAGCGATATTTCTCCATTTGTATTGCGATATTGCATCACACGAACATTGTCGGGATTACTTGCGACTTCATATACTCTAGGTGGCACTAGGGACAAAAGCAACTCCTGTGACAATTCCGTGTATTCTTGACCAGCTAGGACATCTCTCGCCTCTTGTACAACAGTAGGTGATAATTCTTTGGCAGGATTTGGCATACCCAACAAACCAGATCTAATAAGGTCTTTCGCTTGTTGCATAAATATCAAATCCGTTGTAGCAACACCGTCAGCAGTCTGCCTCAAGACAAGATTACCTGCTTCGTCCAGCCTCACTCTTGGGGCGCCATCAACGACTTCGATTTCATATCTACCCGTAGCTATCCAAGCCTTCTCAATGAGTATCCTTTTGTCGTATCCATATACTCATTGTCATTTGGGGTTATAATAGTGTGCAGCAAGTAAAGCCTGTTCTTGCTCTTGAGTCAATTCTTGATCCTCACTCATTCACAACTGTTGTCTTATGTTTGATAACCTGATATTATCATCGGTAATAGCAGCGTTGTGTAATACTAGTGGATCATGCTCAGTAGCTATTTTCATTGCATCTGCATTCCCATTGCTTTGCAGGTCAGGAGCATTGGTCACTATAAACAACTTCAGCGCAGCCAAATGTACAAGCTGATCAAGGCTCGCTGTCTCATCTCTGAGCAATTGCTCTACTCGCAACAACGTAGAACCAAGTAATTTTGCATCGCCACTGCGCAGCATAGACATACACTGCTCATTCAGATTATAAATATCTTTATCCAAGTCTCTATTTAGCTGTACTGGAGAGTTCAATGCAGGATGATTCGCAGGAATATAATCAAACAACATCTTAAATTTACCAGACTTCTTGAGCTCTGATATTTGTTTTTGGTATTCATCTCACCTCTTGAATCCTATCTTATTTTCCACCCAAGATCTAATATTGTTGATGAATACATTGACTGCATTGAGATAACCAAGTGTATTTTTGGTATCTCACAAATCCCTCAATCTTTTGAAGAACTTACCCTTGGTATCGGATCCGTCCATCAGCTGATCAAATCATCTATTTACAAGTTCAGACAGATACTTAATGGCAGTCTTCTCGCCCAGATGTGGTACCATCACTCCATCTACATCTACCATCACAGTATCCAAAGGCTTGCCTTGTGTATCAAAAACTGCCAATCATTTATTTTTATCATCTATCTGGGGCGATTTACCAGTATTTTCTACAAATAGTTCGTGTTCAATAGTCACTCCATCAATATGAGTATTGTATGCTATCCTCAAAGTTCCTGCTTCACACGCAGCCAACAGTTTCTTATGGTCTGTAAGTGGTATCTCTTGCGCAGGATGCTTGGAGACATCTTCAAATACAAGACCATCCGTCTCTGGTATCACATCTCCAGATATCAAGTATTCCACTAACTGCTTTCCTGTTTCATAATTCAACGCTACGTCCACATCGGAAGGAAGCAGCATCGTAGAATTGAGATGAAATGACGTCTTGATAAGAAAAACAGCCCCTGGGATGGCAGATAGAATACGATTGGCCAATAACAGATTCTTCTTATACACATCAACAGCCTGCGTAGACGTCAATTCCACGCCAGCATCCGTCTGATATACAGGCTTACCATATTTATCTGTAGGCAACTGAATATTTTCTAGTTTATCTAATTTATTTTGCATATGTTGCTGCAACTTCATCTGCGTAATCACTTGCAGTTTGGAACTCAACGAAGTAACAATAGCAACGATTCATACAAGAGGACCCAGCACCAATCCATACTCTACAATAAATCCGCTACACATAGTAGACAACTCTCTCAGATGATCCGAGCTGATTGATCTAGCCCACATTTCAGGAGATCTCTTGGAAATAAGTTGATATAATCTGACTATATTGGTATGTAGAGCCAATAAGGGGTTTTGCTGCACGGACTCAGCAAATCACTTCGCACGCTGCAACTGGTTACGCAGAGATTGGACAATACGCCCCAAAGAACTCTGGATACTCTTTTCATCTTGGATAAGTGCATCAAGTTCTTGTTCTAGTTCTGTCAATCCTTCATCTATTTGTTTTTGATCCGCAGCGATAATTTGCTCCGTATCCACTCCTACATCAGTACCAAGATCGCTGGCTGTTTTTTGATCTACATCAACTGGAGCTCACGGCACCGTTTCTGTCACATCAGTTGTGGCCTCGGTCAGCAGTGGAGAATCTGGATTTGATACAATTTGTTCAACTGGTTTTTGATTGAAGACAATTTTCTCTCCATTTCTTGCCAAGGCAATAAACGATCCATCTTCTGCGATACCATCTACAATCACTATCCCATTCCTTGCAAGATAGGTGGTCAGATTATTATTTCATACTGCTAAATTTTCATATGTATAATGGTAAGTATTTGGTTCATCACTGCTTGTACGCTCTCCATCAAAAGTGATGCCGTATATCTGCCCATGGGTAGGCAAATCAATCTCTTTGATCGTGCTAGATTCTTGCGTAGCAGTAAAAATAATCCTATGTGCCTTGCCGCCATCAAGTTTTGAATATACCAAATTGCCACTAGGATCCACTCCATCAAATACATACCCATTCTCATCAAAATTTGCTTGCAGCATAGATCTCAGCTGATCTGCATCTCATTTGTAGCTGACCGTAGTAGCATTGGTTTGTGTATCATGTCATTCCATAAACACGTCTACCTTGCCAGCGCGGTACTGTGTCTTACCTCCAATAGAAGTAATGATACTTATCAAAGCTCCTATGCCTGATCACAATCACGAACCAACACCAAAAACTTTATCCAAAGCAGATCATACAGCATTTCATCATTTTTCTCAGGTTTGTTGAGCTCATTCCTGAGCAAATTCTTCCTTCATCTCACCCTGGAGCTTGATAACAAACTTACCAAATCATTTTTTCTCCAAAAGTTGGATCTCGTTATCATTGAGTTTTGATATAGCTTTTCGCGTACGATACGCAACTTTTACTTCTCGACTGACCACACCTGCATTTGCTGTAACAAATTTCTCCAATTGTTGTCAGATTATTCTTCATGCTCACATAAACATCAAGGTAGTGGCTGTGCCCTGCGCAAATTCCATGGCAACATTTGGCAGCACATCTTCCCATTTCGCTTGTCCCGACATACACTTACCGATATCGGTATGAAGGTCATTGGTGAGACCTCAAGTATCAGTCATCGAGGCAAAAGTATCCTGAGCTAATCTTGAAGAGACCATTCATCCCAAACTACCAGCAGCGGCAGAGACAACCATAGCGGATACGCCAGATGCCATACCACCAGTAGCGACAGCCAGTAGCACTCAGCCAATTATCGCAACCATAGTGATAGCAAACTCTTTTAGTGTCCTTGCATCAGCGTGCTCCCAGATACTATAATTCAATAATCAATCAATCTGTGTCACAAATCATGGTAATCATTGGAGCATACGCTCGACAGCATACAGTTGTTGTTCGTACTGATCATATACACCAGATCTATTTTGTTTGAGTTCAGCGATGATAGTCTGATAAGAACCGTGTTTTGCTAGCAACATTTTCAGACTAGCGAGCTGGTCCTTGAGCCCGCCAGGTTTGGTAAGATCGCGTATAACGGTATCACTGAGCAAAGCATCACCAGGTGTTTGGCTATACAGTTGTGCGAGTTGCTGAATCGGTGCGGCAACCTGTTGTAGTTGTTCTTGATAAGACAATACCTCCATGATAGGAGCTTGCTCTGTCACCAAGCCGGTCAATCACTTCTTGACTTGAAGCAATGACTGATACTCTTTTTTGGTGATATAATTGATAGGCTCTCATATGCCAGGTCGAGCTTGGTAAGCAACCGTTCACTGCTTATCTACTCGCGTAATAAATACGTTTGAAGAGTTGATTTCAAAACACTGCAAGGCTGGATTGTATATAGGATCAAAAGTAAGTTGCTTACCTTTTTCAGAAAAAGAAATAATCTGATTATATAAGCCTGGATCTATTTTCACATTGATAGAACCCATACCAGGCAATGTGAGAGTTTTGAATTGGTTTGTAGCTACCTGATACTGCGCATACAATATATTGCCCTGCGTTGACGTTGTTCATCATACAGTCTCATATCATTTCTTGAGACCCATGCTATGCATACGATTGCCCTGCTCTGTCACTAGCTCTTGAGTTTGTATGATTCTCACATTGGCAGTATTATCCCTGACGGCAACCATCTCGCCCATCATGTTTGCTTGCTGCAGTCATTCATTTCAGATTATTCATCATATGTCATCTTGAGGTAGATATTGCAGGCCAGCGACGTCCATCATTCACCATTGTGGCTTCTCTCCCGTCATCAATTGCTGAGTAATATCAATAGCTCTATTTTTTTGTTGAACAATAGCATTGAGCTTAGCTTTATTTGCCATAAACAGTGCCTGGTTTATTTCACTAGCATCTTGCATATACAATTGCACATCTGCAGCATACTGTTTCCTGATAGGGTCTCCATATTGGTTTATAAGATTGATGAGGGCTTGCTCTGCCACTGCTCTTTTACCACTATCTCTCAATATTTCATAATACAAACATTGTTGTTGTTTTGCCTTTTGTTCTATGGTACTACGTGCTTTCTTTATCGTGTTTTGGAGTTGGACTATCTAATTATATTTTTGTGCAAGCTTCTCATAGAGCACCAACTGCTGCATCTCATTGGGGCTAAGAGATGTCTTACTGCGCAGAGTCAGTATCAATGGCCCAATCGGTCACGTAGCGGCAGCTAACAAATAAGGCGATACCGCTTTTGCCTTTTCCCAAAAGGTATTATTTTCTTTGAGTACCGTAGCAAACTCTTGATATATTGTTGCATACTGGTTTTGTTTATTTTCCAGGTCCTTGCCTAGTTGCAGTAATTGTTCATTTAAAGTAGGAATGCTTTTCTCGATGGAAAGAATAAGCTGCTGTTTTTCCTGGAAAGCCTTTTGTTTTGCTTTCGCTTCTTGTTGTTTTTCTAGCTGCGACTGAGCTTTGCGGATACGGGCATCCAGATCATCAAATCGCTCCTTATCATCAAATTTTCCACGCGAATTGATACCTTGTACAAAAACATTGTACAAAGTCTTGCCCATATCCTCTGGTTCAGCATGGAGACGGATAAGTATCTCACGATACTCTTGCACTTTTTCAAAAATAAGAGTCCTCTCTTCTACCGATCTGGCCAACCACAAGGCATTGATATCAATCTTGCAATCGGGACCAAACCATTGTATCAACGACCCGACTCTAAAGTACTCTGGGTTGATCTCCTTGATCAACTGTTCAGTGAGTTTACCAGGAGTAATAATACCATCAATGACGATGTTCGTATTTTTACCCAACATATAAACAGAAAGCTGGAAAAGCTCGATATCCTCTTTGGTCAATACCTCTCAGTTCATTATCTTGAGCGAAACATCAGCGTATATCTTATTGCAACTCTCCAGCATAGTAGTTTGCACTTCTGGAGATGAAGACAGGTCTTGAGCAAGTTTTTTCCGTTCTTTGCTTGTCAAATCCGGGACAAGATTGCGTAATTCGTTGGGATCTACAATCTTATCAGTATTGCTGTCAATCTGATTTTGCTCCAGCTTTTCTTCTCCCAATCCAGCCAATCAAGCCAAGAGATCTTCGGCTTCATCAAGATCTTGTTGTTTCTTGAGCTCAGCTTGTTTGTGGAGATGAGTGGTATTGCGTTGTTTCTCAGAAACAGAAGATAATCTGATAGCAGCGATAGCTTCTTGAACAAATCCACCCAACTTATGTATCATAATCTCATCAGCATATTTACTTTGCACAAAAACACCCAGACCATGCGCCAGCGGCCGATATGGTTCCAAAGTGCGTAATATCGCTATCAGTTGATCTCTTGAAGTAGGCATAACAAAGGGTCACAGTGACTATCAAAAAAGCTGATATAAGTAAGCAAGCTTATTATACTGAGCAAAACACTCAAAAACAAATTTACACCATAGTTTTGCGCATCATATAGTCATACTGTCAAGTTTATTTACAAGATGAAATATAGCCAGGTTGAAAAGCCACAACAAATGGTTATGAAGTCTGTATTTTGTTGACTTTAATTCTTATAGCATAACGCATGAAATCAAATTTGAAAACGCGAATACTTTGAGCCTGTAACGTATTTCTTATTGTGTTTGGTACTCTGATCCTCAGAGAGTATATGGCGAATCATACGTACTACTACGATATGCTAAACAACACTACCAACATCTACACGATAGTCGCGCTCTTGGTGTGTGCAGCAATACCAGTAATCTACTTACTATATCGAAAAAACGCGACCATCAAGTGACTCACTTGGTCATTGCGGATCGGATTATTGGTATATGGGATACTATACGCAAGCGTTAAAGAAACCATCTTGGGGACAGGAGCGATCATGCGAGTTATAAATAGTGCTATCGTATTTTGATGCTGATTGGGAATTATTACAGCTCTCACGGGAATTGGAGCATGGATACACCAAAAATTATACACAAACAGCGAGCGAGGACGAAGACAAATATTGATGTCATTCGGAATATGATTTGTTACCTTTGTGAGTGTCAATTATTTTCTTATATTGATGCATGTATACTATGGATGGGTCAACTGGTTACAGGTCTGATTATTGGTCTATCTTACACGAAAAACTCTCCCGCTACTCAAATCTATAGCAAGCACTATCAATCAAAGCGTTAGGTCTGTCTATATGGCACACAAATCAGGAGGTTACAATCGAGTGGTTATTTTCTTATTATTGGTATCATTTGCTTACTATTTTGTAGGTTTCAAGCTTGCATACATCCCTTACCCAACAGCCTGGGATGCAAACCATGCCTATATGCTTATACCCAATGCCATATCAAGCGCTTATGGGCATACATGGAATATAGCTCAACCTACCTGATATATACCTGTTTATCTCAGCTTCGTAACATTCTTCTTTTCGTTAGTAAAAGGTCTTGGGGCATGATTTTGGATAGCTCCTGATACATTTGGAGTAGAGATGAATTATCTTACAGCAATTTTCACCTTCATTATCACCCTCGGTATTATTGATAAAGTGTTGCATCTAGTAGAAAATAAAGACGCGGATCACAAAAAGTTGACACAAACACTATGATGGTTTGCTAAGATTCTTCGGCTTACCAGCGGTATGGGAGCATTCTTGGTATTTGTAGATAACAAAACAGACTTTGCTATTATGTACCTCAGTAGTCTATGACTTTATGCAGGACTATGATACATAGATTACATTATCAAAAAATATAATACGGACAGTACTGACAACATTAGTCAGAAAGAAGGTCTCAATGATTTGTATATAAGCTGAGTATTTTTCGCTGTTGCTATAGCAAGCAAGGTAACCGCCTTATTTGATGCGATGAATTTTGCACTGCTTATTATAGGTTTCATCTTGGGATGAATCGTACTGTTGTGAGTATCTTTGGCTATATTGGCAATTTTTGCTAACCTGGGTCTCAATGGTGTAGACAAATTTATCAGTAAACCACTTGCCAACATCCTGGGACTGGGATGATGAACATTGGTTACTTTATTGTGACTAGGAAAGTGACAACACAAGCACTCTTACAGTTATTGGCCAAGACTGATAGAGGTTGCAAAACATCTTGCATGATGGGTACTGATTCTAGTGATCGGTATTGCTTTATTCAAATTACCTATTGCAACATTCAGACTGTACCATAATCAAACAGATTTACAGACCCTACCCAAAGAGATTATCTTTGGTAAGCATAACAAACCCATACTGTTAGCAAGCAATGGAGTGCTTCAAGCATTGTGAGGCAAAGCAAATATACCATGAGCGACAGATATCATTAACACAGACACCAAAGTAGAAGAAAAAGTTGCGGCTCCTGCGGCTCCAGTCGCTCAGCTCAATTTTGAGCAATGCTCCCTCAAGAATGTATGATTATCAGATCCCAAAGATCTATATTCTTCTCTTCTTGCTGCTCCATGAGACGGTTACAATGAAGATGTCTGAAGATACGTAGGTTTCGGGCAAAAATCTTTTGCAAATCCTCGACGAAGCGTATTGGTACCCAATAAGTCTTGCATTACTATCAATAAAGCAGCAAAAATTATATGCGAAAATCAAGATCTTATTACCAACCTCAACGAGGCAAATGCAAAGTTACTATTAGGTAAGTTACCTTTTGGTTCAGATGGATATGAACTAGTAGATAGCATCATCAAACTATATGCAAACGGAGCACTATCTACTCATACAGCAGATAGTCAAAAACTCCTTACCGACTTCTGGCACGATAAAACCATTTACAAAAATGGATCTACAGTGGAGGTACCATACAAAGTAGTCGTGCCTCTCAATGTAACTTTCAATCGATCTCTGCAAAATCTTTCTTCTTACTATACCGACATAGGCATCATGTGGCTTATGATGCAATTCTTCTTGGTAGTTGCTCTTATATATGGGCTATGGTCTCGCAACAGATTATTGCGAACTACCAATCTGGTAGCAGTAATAGGTTGGTTGTTTTGGATAGTAATCTGATGAGGTATTATTTGGTACGGTATTGGTTTGATAACTCGAACAATTATTGGTTTCGTATTGTTTGTGCACAGTCTTTATGAGCCAGATGATCCAAAATCCAAGCATGCAGACAATCACATATTGTTTTATTTGTTCTGTGGATTGTTTATCGTATTCTGACTCATCCAACTGTCACTCAACTTCGTAAGAATAGCCTCTCAATGATGAACATGACCGTTCTTACAATACTCTTATAGCAACGGACAAATCGTAGAAATAGATGACAATCTACAACAAACAGTAACAGTAAAATTCCCTTACAAGCGGACAGACATACTCGATTTACAATTCCCATTTTACAAGAAAACTCTCAATGCTATCAATGCCCAGACAGGAGATGAAATCAATCTAATCGCTGGAACGTATTTCCAATATCGAGTAAACAAACAATCTAAGTTGATGGGAGATGGACTTCTTGTAGAATTGTGGACAAACTTCTCAGATGGGAATCTGTGCAAATCATACTTAAGACTCAAAGATAAGAAGTTGAAATATATGATTATTGATCCAAATATCGCTACCATAGTCATGGGATGATGAAACAATTCGCTCATGGAAAGATTCTTCGCTAAGTTTGATCCTAGTGGTAAAATAGTAACCGATGGTACATTTAGTACTCTTGGTAAAATGACAAACGCGTGATATTTGAGCCTATACAGCAGCAACAACCTGTGAGCAAAGTATGGTTTCGGCTTATCATGAGATTATCTCAAAAATAAATTTGGCGTATCAAGTAACGATGACCTAGCTATGCTGAGGGCAAGGCTAGCCACCGTTAGATTTTGGGGGAATCAGCAACAAATGATACAAGTACTAGAACAAATCTTTACTGAAAGAGTCGTAAATGGTGAAGCAATGATGGATATCGCTGATGTATATGGTAAAGTAGTAGATGAAGAAAATCTCAAAATCCTCCTCAATAGAGCAAAAATAAACGGCTTCCCTACAATCGTAGAAGAGGTCAAAAAACTCTCTCAAGATGAGAAGTTCGTACTGCTAAACTATCTCAATGTACTTACTACATACAATCAGCAGCCACAGCAATTCGCTTCAGTTGCTAACAGTATCATATCTCAATCACTAGGGGGAGGGTCTCAAATTATCGTATTTGAAGTCAAGTAACAAACAACAATCACATATCCTCAGGTTATCTTCATATAATTCATATACAGAGCCTGGGGATTTTTTCTTGTAAACAACGCAAATAATAGTATAGTGATAGTCATTTAGCGGTCATATCATGAATCTCGAGAAGCTATTTGGCAGTAAAACAAAATCTGATATCTTGAAATATCTTGTCTTCAGGAGGCAAGGAGTAAGCATCAGAGCCCTCGAATCCGAATTAGGATGGACATTTCCTGGTATCAAAAAGCAAATTGATTCGCTAGAAGAAGCTGAAGTACTCGTAATTGATAAAACACCAGAAAAACGATCCATTAGGATAGCAGATGGTATTTATGAAGAGATCCGTAAACTCATCATCTGAAGCCTCAAACACGATACTAAAAAGACTCTCGCTCAGTTTGAATTCATAACCAAATATTACCTGGGCAAGGTATTTGATAGAAATATAGAAGTAGATCTCGTCATCCTACATCATCAATCTGCCGAAGAACCACTAGAACAACTCAAAGCAGCCATAACCAATCTACTCAAGCTCTATATGATAGATCCCGCATACTTGGTATTTATGCCAGCCGAAGAGTTCGAAAAGAGAACGAAGATGGCCGATAAGTTTGCGCTCAGTGTAGTGAGAAATGCGTAGCTATTTATTAGTACACACAGCACATGACTCAGCAACTCGTTGTCGTACGCCATGCCCAAGCAGTAGACAAGTTGAAACACAAGGGACATGATCGATATAGGGATCTTACAAGTACAGGCGTAAAACAAGCACGTAAGACTGCTCAAGAATTGCATGACAAACATATCAAACCAACGATTATCATCACCAGCGCAGCTCCCAGAGCGTATCATACAGCAGTTATTATAGGACGTGAACTAGAGGTGCCACCCAACAGCATTGTCGTAGATTCCAATCTCTACCGCTGCGGCGTCCAGAAATGGCTCGAAACCTTAGCCTACTATCAATCATTTCGCTGTGTCATGATTGTGGGTCACAATCCTGAGCTCTTAGAGTTATGTCACATACTCATGGATAAACCACCATCCAAGCTCCCCAAAGCATGATATATCATACATACTTTTACACCACAATAAAACCATGAGTAAACTAGTCCAGATACACGATTCACGATATCCGCATCTTGAAGATCAGTTTCAAACAAGCTATTTTCAGCATATCATATCATTTCTCAAACAAGAGAAACAAACTGGCAGAGTAATCTATCCAGCGTGAGCAAATATGTTCAAGGCATTTGAGTTGTCTCCACGAGACGCTACCAAGGTAGTCATCCTGGGCCAAGATCCTTACCACGGAGTAGGACAAGCACATGGATTGTGTTTTTCAGTGCCAGATGGCGTCACGCCACCACCCTCCTTACTCAATATCTACAAGGAACTAGAACAAGAATACCCGGATCACAAAGCAAATTTTAGCAGCGGCAATCTCAGTCCCTGGGCTAATCAGTGAATATTATTGCTCAATAGCTTCCTGAGTGTAGAAGCAGGTAGACCACTTTCTCACGCTAAGATAGGCCGAGAACAGTTTACCGATCATATCATCGCAACCTTATCAGCACAAAAAGAGTGACTGGTGTTCATGTTATGGTGAAATTTCGCTATATCTAAATCTAAACTTATAGATAATCACAAACACTTGATACTCACAGCGGCACATCCGTCTCCACTGTCTGCCTACAAAGGTCGATTTGGGTGCAATCACTTCAAACTATGTAACGAGTATCTACAAAGCAAGAGTAAAAAGCCTATACAATGGCTGTAGATCATTTCAGATTATATCATTATAAATCAGTGGAAAAGACAAATAGAATATGTACTATAACTACATATTTATATTCGTCAATACACGATGGCCAAGAGAAAACACATAGGGAAGGTGAATCAGATACCAGAAAACTACGATCGGACACACCGAACAAACGGCATTAATAGAGCTTTGGAAGATTTGCAGGAAACAATAAATGAGAGCAAAAAAATCTATGCCATTTACGAGATAGCGAACTATTTTGGTCTCAAGTATGAAAATCCAGAACTATTCGCGCAAGAGACAACAGCAAATCAAGTCGCAATATTACACAACTATTTCTTACAAGCTCTCACCCCAACATTACAATTTCACCAAGATCCCAATAGCACTCTCTCTGTCTGATTACTAAGGAGTGAATTCCATAATAGAAATACTCAGCTCAATGTCTTCGACATATTTCATGGCTCTTTACCTGACAGGAAAATCAAACTAGATAACTTCATCGCAAGAATTACTGACCTTGCGCGCGAAGTACCAAAAAGAGTTATCACCATCGGACTGCGAAAAAAACAAGAACAGCAGCGTGCTACTATCAACATAGCAGTAGATATCTATAGAGCCTTGGACCCAGAAGAAAAAGATATGCAGCTACAACGAAGCATCATAATGAGGGCTAAAGAACGAGAAAACAATGAGCAATGACAGGGTCTTGACGCGCTTGCTGATTTGATTATCGTCAAGAAAAAACTATCAATACCACTCTCGCAGTACACGTTCGAAAACACTGCGATTGAAGATATTTACGATCTACTTAGTCATTAATGTCGTCTACCATTGCAGAGTTTGTCTTTTCCAAAGAATCAAAACAACTAGAAACTATACAAAGTATCTTGGATCGCTATCCACGCAGACCTGATAAGCAAATCGTAACTCGTATAGCTCCAAGTCCTACAGGGTTTTTACACATTGGTAGTGTATATACTGGATTATTGAATGAAAAATTGGCACACCAATCATGATGAATATTCATGGTAAGGATAGAAGATACTGATCAAGCAAGAAACACTACCGATCATGATACACAAACGTGAGGAATTTTCTCCATTATCAATGGGCTAACATTTTTTGATATAGAATATGATGAAGGCGAGAAGCTCGCTCTCCCAAAAGAAGATGGCAAACGAAGACTAGAATCTGTTGGCAAGTATGGACCATACGTTCAATCACAAAGATTAGATATATATAAATCATTCGTTAAATACCTTTTGGAAACTGATCAAGCATATGTGTGCTTCATGACCCCGCAAGAACTGGAGAATCTCAGGACTAGTCAGCAGTTGAGCAAACAAGCTACTGGTGTATATGCTCAATACGCACTCTCTCGCAATCTTTCAGAAGAAGAAATAATAAGCAGAATCAACAACGGCGACCCCTATGTCATCAGACGAAAAGCAACTGCTAATCTGGATGAGAAAATAACATTTGAAGATGGCATCAAATGAACCGTAGAGATGCAAGCAAATTATATTGACCACATACTACTCAAGTCAGATGGATTTCCTTCTTATCATCTCGCGCATGTTGTAGATGATTACCTTATGGGCACTACTCATGTCATCAGAGCTGATGAGTGGCTTGCTAGCGTGCCCTTACATATCCAACTTTTCAGTGGTTTTGCATGAGTTTTCACTAAACCCCAACGATCCTACAATCACAACTCTCCTATCCAAAAGCTCGACAACGGCAATAGACGCAAACTCAGCAAAAGAAAAGATCCTGAAGCTGATGTGCAAACACTGATTGATGCAGGTTATCCAGCAGAAGGGATAAAAACATATCTCATGTGCTTACTCAATAGTAACTTTGAGGATCGATGGAAAGAAAAAAATCAGACACAACTGTATGTCTCTTACAAAGAATTTCAAGTATCATTGGATAAATGCAACACCGCTGGTGCTATTTTCGATATGGATAAACTTCGCCATATCTGCGCTGAATACCTAGCGATAGCACCACTAGATAACAACGAAAATACATCTGTACTTAGTGGGACGTTGTCTTTCTACTGGGACACATTTCAAGGCCCACGTATCAAAATACTGGATGAGACAAGAGATGACGAGACCGAATTTCGCAAGACAAAAAATTACATTGTTGATATACTGAACTTTGATCGTGACAAAAAATTACATATCACATACCAAGATATCTTGGACTACATTAGACCATTTCTTGATGACATTAGACCATTTCTTGATGACATTGCTGTGGATACAAGTTTGTTTCCAGTTGTTTTCAGTACACAGCAGAGACAAGCAATCCTTTCAGCTTATACGACCTATCTGGAAACAGTATTTCGAGATGCCGATGGCAATACCAACAAAACTCAAGAAGAATGGTTCGAAGATCTCAAACAATTTGGTAAGCCATTTGGCGTCGCAGCCAACAATGCAGAGTTTAAAGAGTGATGATATATCGCCAAAGTAGGTGATCTCGCCATGATCTTTAGAATAGCGCTTTACGGGTCTGCCAATACACCAGATATCTATAAGATGATCATCACATTGGGCAAAGATAAAGTCTTAAAAAGACTACAAGCATAGCGTGCATTTCTTGACTTTCTTCTCGGACAACCATATCATTAGTATGGTAATTTTTATCGTTACCTCGCGCATTTCATGAGCAGACTACAAAGCTTAAGGAAATTTTTCTCCCCTATGAGGTGATTGTCAAAGTATTACTCAGTTATGTTTTTACTGAGTGTACTAGGTGGTGCTTGGGGATACTTTACGCCACGGTTATTTTCAGCATTTATTAAACAGTTTGAAATAGCTCAACAAACAAAAACTTATAACCCACAAGCATTATACTACACAATAATCTTCTTTAGCTGCGTTATCACCTGGTTTGTTATTAGGTTCCTGTTTAGGAACTATAGCATAACATGACGGCATCTCACCACAAGCAATATTTATGGACAGTACTTGAAAAAGTTTTTTACCATGAACCATGCGACAGCCGAGCATATGTGAACAGGCAAACTAACACAAATCGTAAATAGTGGGGCGTGGGCGTGGGCGGAATTATTAGATTTTTTCGCATCAACTATATTTAGACAAGCTATATCGGTATACTGAGCATTTTTGTTTATCTATCAAATCAATAGAACGTATTCATTGGTAGCTTTGATAGTAATCATAGTGCTAGTACCAGTATTAATACGATTTTCACGTCAAACTAAAAAATACAGAACAGAAATAAAAGAGCTCGAAATAGGCAAACAAAAGCTAAAAACGAAATTTTTTATGAACAAATTTGAAATACTGCAGAACAATAAAATCAATTCTGAGCGAGAACACTATCAACAACTAGTAGGACAAACCATAAAAGTAGCACAAAAAGTTAGAATATGGGAGTTTCTTGCGTTCAATATCCCATCCCTCACTACTGAAACCTTCAAAACGGTCTTACTCCTTATCGCAGGTTACACTATACGAAATAACACAAGTACGCTACCTGAATTCGTATGATTGTGGACGGCAACAGGATACGTATCACAAGCGATTAGCAACATCACGGAATGATTTGAGAGGCTACCGAGCAAGTTTGTTGACCTGCATAAACTACGAGATACCATAGACAAAACACCTCCCATTGTATGATATGATACGGGCAAAGATTTTATGTTCCGCCAAGGGAATATCAGTCTCCAACATATAGCATTTCAGTATGACAAAGGAAATAGCGTATTCACTGACTTCAACCTCACTATACAAGGAGGAACAAAGACAGCACTGGTAGGTAGTAGCGGATCTGGTAAAACAACGCTGGTAAAACTTATCACAGGTTATCTACATCCCACATGATGAATCGTAAGCGTAGACGGACAAGAACTACCCAACAAAGACTGATCAAATAATCATATCAATCTCAAGTCATACTACCAACATATTGGCTATCTCACGCAAGAGCCATCCGTGTTTGATGGAAGCATAATGGAAAATCTGCTGTATGGGATGCCTGATAATCAACCCAAGCAGAAGATAGAAGAACAAATAAACACAGTTATCGAACTCGCTCAGTGTCAGTTTATCTCTACATTTCCTGACCAACTTGATACTCAAATTGGAGAAAAAGGAGTAAAGCTCTCTGGTGGGCAAAAGCAAAGATTGGCTATCGCAAAACTCATGTTAAAAAACCCACAAATAATTATATTAGATGAACCTACCAGCGCCCTAGACAGTTTTGCGGAAGAAGAAGTTACCAAAGCGTTGAACAATCTTTTCCAGTGAAAGACTGTCGTGATTATCGCGCATAGGTTGCAAACGGTCAAAAAAGCAGATAGGATCGTGGTTATAGAAGACGGTCAGATCAAAGAAGACGGGAATCACGAAATACTCGTAGCATCTTGATGAATCTATGCCAAAATGCTTGAACTCCAAAGTGGATTTTAATATTGTAATCAAAATATAGCATATGACACCCAAAGAACAGGTCCATACACATCTTTCAGATTATCATATATCATTCCAAGAGTTTATCCATCCAGCACTTTTCACCGTAGAACAGGCTAAAGAATGGGAAGATAAGATAGCCTGAACTCACACGAAAAATATCTTCATTAGAGATAAAAAAGGCAACTACTACCTTATCACGCTGCTTGCACAAAAAAAGTTGGATGCCAAGATGTTTAAGCTTCAGTCCAATATCAAAGACTTTTCATTTGCTACGCCAGAACAGCTGCGAGAACAGCTCAAGTTGACGCCTGGAAGCGTTGGTATTTTTGGTCTTATCAACAATCCGAGTATCAAACTATACATTGATCAGGATGTCTGGCAAAGCGAGCATATCGGACGGCATCCCAACGATAACACCGCCACACTTGTCTTGACCAAAAAATGATTATCAGATTATCTGACATCACTCTCTATCAATTATCAAATCGTCATCCTATAGACCAAAATTGATCCTGAGAAACTCATATCACATATACCCCATCACGACAAATATCAACATCGCAGTAAGTGATACAGCTATCTGTTTTTTGGCAACAGCGTAGCACATCATACTAACCAAACCCGTAATACCCAGTGCCAAGAACGAATAAGTAAATTTAGTATCCACAAACAACTTATATATATACAACAGCACAAGTCCAAATATCATACCTCGTGTAAAAATGCGAAGCATCTGCGCGACAGCGACACTAAAAGCGTCCTGAGCATTGTGCAGCTCTGCACTCACAGCATCCCATCGAAGTCTCCAAGAGGATATAAGTTTATAAAGTACGAAATCTACTTTGGAACCACCACTTAGTTGGTTGAGACCGTGATATCTAAAGAGTCTGTTTTGATTCATAATAGTATGTAGCTCTTTACTGAACGAGCCCAGTGGCTTATCTTCATCCAAGTTTATTTGTTTCACGTAGTTACTCTCCAACAATTCCATCTTCGTGATGATATGCTCCATACGATCTTTGATCTCTGGCAGTTTTCCTTGGCTCACAAACATATCCAAATCATGAGATCGAGTCTGCAGGATATCAAGCTCCTTTTCGTCCGTATATCACTTAAACCTCACCAAAAAATCAGATATATCTTTCTTGGTATCCTCAATAAGCTTTTTTACTGCAGGTGTGATGGTTTGTTGTTTTTGTTGAAACTGACTTTCCAGTTGAGCAAGAAGCTGCTGTGATTGCTCAGTTGTAAGAGGTTTTTTCTTACTATCGATAGAGAGCAGGCTAACAGTTACATTGCGAGTTTGTTTAGCATCTGCACTCATGTGCTTCCACCGTGCATAAAACTCAATTACTTTTTTGACATGAGAAATAACCTGAAACTGTTTGGTGTCATACTGTGCCTTAGCTAGCAGATCAAAATCTCATCAGGTGGTATCTTCCTCAGTCAGTGGTACAATACTCAGTGGATCAAAGATATTTTGGATCTCAGTACTCGTCAGGCCCTCCACAATATGTGAGTAGGTCTGATCTTGATAACTGGTCGTAATGAGATAGTTCATGGTTTGTATACTATAGGTACAATATTGGTACTGTATATATCTTGGTAAAGTAGATTACACCGTAGCAGTTCAGGATGTTTGCTGATCTTGAGCTGTCGTAGTAGGGGGCGAAGTTTCCTCAGTGCTAGCGGCCAGCGGCTCAGCAGCTGGAGCATCAGCAATATCTCCATCTGGAGTTGGGATTTCAGCATCGGTTTTTTCTTCAAGATCCAGACCTATTCTCGCACCGATCTCTGCTTCTACATATTTACGATCTCTACCGTACTTGAGTGCACTATATTGCTTCAATACCTCTCTCACTTTTTCATTTTTATAATCTTCTGACCAGACAGTATCAAGACTAAATACTCTACTGGTTGCATTATCAATATTGAGTTTGACGTAAGTCTTATAATTTGATATACCAATAATATCCTGTTGACCCAATACTGGCGCATATTCTTTTTCCAAAAATTCAGCATCAGGAGCACCGATCTTGAATGATTGTATAGTACCAACGTTACCAAATACTGCATCTTTTACGGATTTTTTTCATCACTGACTTTCTCCTATATTATTACTACCACCACCATCAAGCTGAGCAATATACTGATGAGCCATAATCAGACTCAAGTGGTATTTACGCGCCTCTGACAAGATATCAGCAAATGTATTGGTTACAAAATTTTGGAACTCATCCACGTAGAGATAAAAATCTTTTCTTTGATCTTCTGGCACATCAGCACGTGACATAGCTCCATTACTAATCTGGGATACGATGATCATACCAAGCAGTTGCGTATTGAGGTCACCAATCTTACCCTTACTCAGATTTACCAACAATATCTTTCCTTCATCCATAATCTTACGGAAATTGAAGACGGATTTTGTTTGTCAGATTATATTTCTTATCAATGAGTTTGTTGTAAACGATACAAACTTGGCAGTAAGGTAAGGTATGATCTCTTCTTTTTCACGATCACCAATGCTCGCATAAGTTCTTTCTCGAAAGTTTCTTACAGAAGGATTTTTTACTTTCGCTACTTTGTACTCACGAAATGCTTCATCTGTAAACAGCCTAGGTATATCAATGAGCGTAGCTCCCTCCTCAAGATCTTCGAGCAGAGTCAATGATCCAAATTTGAAATATTCTTGCAACCTAGGACCAAATATCTCAGGACCAAACATTTTCAAGAACATCTCCGTAGCATCATTTACCACTCTATCAGCTTCTGAGTAATCATTGATGTTGTAGAGATTGAGACCAATAGGTCTTTCCTCATCTCATGCATCAAAGTAAATAACATCTTTAGCACGAGATGCGGGTATATAGTTCAATATGTCTTCTACCAAATCTCCATGTGGGTCAATGACACAAAAACCATCTCCATTTCGTGCATCTTGTCTTGCCAAGAATCAGAGCAATACCGACTTACCTCATCATGATTTACCGATAATATAATGGTGTCTAGATCTATCCTTCCTCTTCATGTATACTGGAGAAAACACATTCCTGTAGACATTAACACCAACCAACGAAGCATCTTTAAATGTCCTGAGTCCATGTCTTTTTTTGGTAGTTGTTTGTCTGACAAATTTACCATTTTCATTGGTCACTATCTGAGACGCGTCAACATTTGCATGGATTTTGGCATCAAAAGGCGTAAGATTTTCTATCGTATCAACAGTCTCAGCATACGCCCAATGAGATCTCTCGAACAATAACGGTATCTTACCTCAAAGATATCACTCAGCTACTACTCCCGATATAACAAAATCAGTAGGTTCTTTAGGTCTATACAAATTATCTGGAGCCGCAAGGACTTTGTAATCCATCCACTTGATAGAAGGACTACGATTGAAGGTGCCGTCAGGAAAGTGGAATAGTGTCGTAAGTTGATTCTCGGTAAATACGTTGAGTCTATGGAAGAAAGAGACGGAACTAACCGACTGCAAAAATCTCCATATAGGCTTCAAAATAAATCACAATATATCCACCTTCCATTCGTTTACATCTAGTTCGTTATTGAACTCATCCTTGAATATGTTAAATATACCGACCATATTACGTATATTTGATTTTGGTTTGTCGGGTTCATTAGAGCTCGATATCAGATATAGTGAGCACAGGAAAGCATGTCTTCCTGCTTCTTCACCCATGATATTGAGTGCATCTTCTTTTGCCTTTGTCATACGCACAAAGTCCTTACCTCATTCTTGGTATTTGGAAGTATCGCCTGGCGCATTCTCTTTTTTTTTACCAAAGATCAGGAAATCGAAAATACCCAACGGGAAGAGCAATATTTTTTTGGCAACGCTGCCTTGTTGGACATAATTTTTGTCATTACGATAGAGTCACTCTGCTCGTCTCTGCGCCCTACGATTGAAAGCTGAACCAATGGGTCTACAGGTCAATACAATGTCAAACGTATCACTGTCTCCAAGAGCACCCATACTATCTACCACGTTGTTTATTGGATCATCTTCGATCTGTTTGAATGTCTTGATGGGAAACACGGGATCTTTTTTGGGTTCCAACGGCACAATATCCCAATATTTGCGACTAAACATTGCTGGCGGCGCAATAGTCTCAATACTAGAGTCCGAATACTGCGCCGATATAGCTGATTCAATGATTTCTTGATATTCTGGATAGGTCGATATTACAAAATGTACGAGACTCTTCTCGTAATGAAGATTGACAGTAAATTTTGCTTTGTTGAATATAAAGGTTGCAATAGAATCTACGACACCCAGCTCTCCAAGTCTATGCATGGATCTAAACACCTGACTCATCCTACCGATCTTTTCCTTCATATCCTTAGATATATCTCTTTGTTTATCTCTATCTTCTTTAGAGTCGCCTCTAGGCAAGAGCACCTTCAAGTAGACTATCCTACGAGCATTGAAAATATCATACAAAAATTGCAGTAGGTATCTCAGAGACCTTAATAAGAAATATATAATCAATAATCAGACTACAATCTCCAAGCCCGTGATCGCATATCCAGTCAGACTATCTGTACTATATCGTGATTGAGATTGAGTGGTAGATTTAACCACTCATGCAGTTGTTTTAGTTGTTGTCTTTGGCGTGGTAGTCGTGGTAATTGTATTAGTTTTGGCTGTAGCTTCAGTTGTATCTTCCTGTTTACCATCAATCTGCTCTCTTAGGTATTCAAAAAATCATTGAGGTTTTTGAGGCTGTACCGCCTGCAATTGCTGATCTTCTACGGGCGGAGCTGCGTGAGTTTCTTTATCCAATGCGTCAATATTGAGGGCCTCGACATACTGTTTCACATTTGCCATACCACCGAAATCAGCAACACAGTCTGTCTTACTGTCTCACCAAGCATTGGTAGTAACTTTGGAAATGGGCAGGTACTGCTGACTAGGTTGTTTGACCAAGTAGTCTTTCAGCCCTTGTTTACAGGTTTCTAGCATCGTACAAAGCAAATTATAGAGATGAGATTACACGCACTATGGTAGTATCTATACTCTCATCAACTATAATCAGAACCAACAATTTTGTCAAATTAACCTTATATTCTAGTGCAACAAAAAAGCGAGCCGGACAGCTCACGATAATCGCACAAACGTCAGATCTATCTAACACGCTTAGAAAGCCATTCAAAATATCACATAATCGCCTCTTCTATCTGTCTATTGCGCTGTAAGTTAACTTTGTCTAATTTATTGATTCATGATTTCTCTATTCACTTGATACCATATAAATGGTATGACTCCTCTGTAGCGTATCACGCTATTTTGATGGCCGCTAATTGACCCCTAAAGTCGCTCGCTGACAAAAACGGCAAATATCTACCTTGGATACGTACTACATTTGCATTGCCACTAGCAACCTTCTTCACGCCGAAGAGTAACAACAAAGTATGAGCAGCAAAAGACGACTCTGGAGTCTTAAAATTAACAAACGCCTCATTTTTATGGTCATCAGAATGGTCGGAGCTACCATTAAAGTTTTGTTTTACGTATTCAATATGTTGGAACAGTTCGACTAAAATGGGTTTATGTTTAGCAGGGGCTTGCGGGATATACCTAGCAAGATTGGTCCCTGCATTCATGATAGTATTATAGGTACCTATCTTCATACCAAAATGATTGTTACCACTGGTCGCCAAGCGACTTGAGCCAGCACCGCTTTCTATTCTTCATTGCACCAATGTCACACTAGGCATAATACCAAACCTAGATTCGCTGATAGCAATTGATTGCCATTTCGTAAAATAAGCGTCATGACCACTTTCTGGAAGTATATTAGCACCCGATGCGGCCACTCATACTCATGTGGTATTCTTTTCAAAGTCCAATATATTTTCAGAATTAAGCCGATCCGCTGATCATCATGTTCCAAACCATTTAGCATAAGCATCTGATGGAGAAAACCAAGGATCTCCAATGTCAATGCCTGCAAGATTTTGTAATTTTGCACGAACTTTGGGAGAACTCTGCGTCTCAAGTACAATTACTGGTGTGGCTGCTAGAAGTAAAACGACACCTATTCATTTTAGTACACTTGCGAAGCTAGATGAACCGCTGGTAAGGTTTTTGCCTTGCTTCAAAAGTTCTATCAACTCAGGTACAGAGCCAATACTTACCTCTACCACTGGCTTGTTGCGATTGTTCCCAGTCAAGTTACCAAAGTCAAATTGCTGTTGAGGATTTTGTTGGTTAGCAGGAAATTGAGCAGGGTTATTTGCTCAGCTTGGCGGATTCTCTATTCAATTTTTGAGAATGTTATCAAAGTTAAAGTTTTTCTCACTCATGACAGGAAGAATATAATGGATATCAAAAGACTAATGAATCGGGTTAATTTTTGAAGAGATTATTGTGTTCAGATTTGGATACAAGAATATAGGGAGAATAATCTGGCTCTGTAGCATCAAATAGGTCAAACAACCAATCAAAAGCTCGCTGAGGTTCTGGAAAGATGCGTTCATCTTGAGCAACATTGTATGCCACCACGTCACCAAGTATTTCCAATCATCATTCTCACAACTCACGACCACTTAGTACTCTATGGTATTTGGATCCCATATCCATCCTCAGGCTATTATCATATCATCAAGGTATTTGAATATCATATATGTATACCAATTTGTTGTTAAAGTATTTGGCGCTCTTTGCAAGTATCTTCGCTTCGGTAAAGTTAAGTCTGACTACTTTCTTGAAGGCTAACTGATCAGTTTTTTCAACTGCCGTACCAATAGTACGATATGTGTCACTCGCAGGGGTATATTCAAAATGAGGCTGTAAGTGAGTCAAATTGGTACTATTTCTTGATAATTTGCTCATATCATTCATGAGGTTATTGAAAGTGGACATCAAGGTGAGCAATGTCATGCTCCCAAGAATGAGCCTGCCATGCGCAGCTTTGGCAAGTTGACTAAGATAATAAAACACAGAGCTTCAATATTTGTGTCGTTCATATGCCTCTAGTGCAGTATTGATCCCATTGATCATAAGTCTTTGATCGGGACTGTTCCAGATACCGCTCGCTCACAACAGCAAAATAGTCTGAGGCAGGTCCCAGAACAGCAATTTATTACTAGCCTTTCTACTTATCTCATTTGCGGTCATACCCAGTACAAAAGCATCTGTTCCTTGAAGTTGTGTGGCTTTTTGCTTCATGATGGCAGCTACTTTTTTGCGTGCAGCAAAGTTGATGAAGTCACAGATAGCTTCAGCACAATTGAAAAGTGACATAATGGAATTGCCAAAATTTTTGAAAAACAATCGTGACTTTTCTGTTGCATAATCAATTACTGGAAGATCTATTTTGTATTGTGATGATGCTTGCAAAACATATCGCAAAGCAAGCCCCGCAGTAATCGCTGCGCCAGCTGCTACTCACCCAAATTTACCAGAAAACACTAATCCAATTTCACTTCCAATTGCATTTTTGTTAGCTTTCAAAAAATTGACGTATTTATCGTCTTTTGGACCCAGAGAGTTGAGCACGGAATCAAAAGTAGTTTGTCGTGTGTTCTCTTGCGGTGACGTATATTGGGTAGGCTGATTGTTATTTTCCATTTCCAAGTAATATCGCACAGGTAAATCGCTGTATTATCTTCTATTTTTTGTACCAAGATTCCAATCGGCCTTTACAATCAGAGTACTATTGTAAGCATCTATGTCTCCAACTGTTTCAAGTATCTTGGATGCATTGGCGGGTGCCGTATAATCTTGTAGTTTATAATACCTCAATGACATCAATGCAAAATCATCTGGACTGCTTATAGGATATTTGGTGACGACCCTAAATGTCTTCTCGCCAGTATCATTGAGCCAAGTCTGCTTTTCTGCAGTCTCCACTATATACAAATACTCTCCTGTAGCAAGCTTCATGGGATGCTCATGTATAGCGGTTATCTGCTCGGGGTCCAAATCAAAGTCATGCTGCTCCACTTTGGAAGTAGGTACTTCCATAAGGTCTTTTGCTGTAAATCTACTTGCATTGGCAAGTGACATATCGCTCAAGGTTTTATTGGTACTGAGAGCAAGAGACATCAGGACCAACAAAGGAAACTCAACTCTTACTCTCCACTTTCTAGCATGGGTAGCGAAGCTATCTTCAAAAAACTTTTCTTCCAAAAATTTCTCTATCACAAAGATATTTCCCAATGTTATCATGAGTATTTGTCGAGGCTTATTGAACTCATAAATAGCAAAGAAATAGAGGGTATTTTGCACCATATCCCATATCGCCTTTTGTCCAGCTAATGCTCGTTGTTGCTGTTTCACCTTTTGGGCTATAGCACCGATATCACTGATAAGTTCCAAAAATAATAACATTGCCGCTACTTGTATAGCACTCAAAGATGCCCACGCAGAAAACGCATTGGTATCTTCGAGGACGCTTGCGATGCCACTAGAAGAGCTATTTACCACACCTTGCAACCATACATATCAAGTACTCAAAACAGCTATATTTCTTGCAGGATTTATGAACGATTCTTTAAATGGATTGAAGGAGAAAGGTTGCGTATGGACTGGCGTTCTGTTTTTACCACCAAGTCGTCGGTCACCAAGGTTATTCATTGTCAATTTTGCCTTTGCCAGCGCTGTAAACAATGCATCTTGTGATCCTTGTATAAGCTCTCTGACACGACTAGGAGAGGGATTCGCATATGTTTCTACAGGTGGATTATAGTCTTGATTATCATCAACTGCATGACCTTGGGTAACTTGTTCAGGCGATTGATTTGCTAGTAGTTGTTGAATCGTTCTCTTAAAATTAGCGACTGATGGCGCTGGTTGACGAGACAAATAAACTTGCACGGCGTCAACATCAGTATGATTTTGTGTAGCCAAAAATTCCAGCTCTCTTTGTTCAAAATTGACCCCTTGGATAATAGGCATAAATAGACATAATAATCTAAATTTAGTAAGCTTCAAGTAACAAAGATAATAATTATGTCAATAGCATTTTTGTATTAAAATAGAATATATAGAAATATATGTAATAAGCTGATAATAACTCGTTGCCTGCATAGCCGCAACCCACAATTGTCGTTGTTTTGAGATAGGGCATAGAGTAATATTTGACATATTGTATTGTATGTACATAATATTATTTGATAAGAAACAATCATCATTTTATCTTACAAAAAAACGAGCATCGCGGATAGACCGCGCGAGAGAAACTCTCGTGCCCGTTTCTTTTTGTATTTCATTTTGTCGTAGTGCTCTAACTCTTTTTCTTCTTTTTTTTAGATGGAGCTTTTTGCTGGGCAGCCTTGTTTGCCACAAAAGTAGCAAATCCATGATCACACAGTTTGCTAACCTCGAAAAGAGAGTTTAGCAGGGCCGAATGCAGACCATTGCGCTCTATTTGAAACTTGATCCACTGCTCTTCAGCAGCTGTTTCGTTGCCCAGTGCAAGATAACGTTCTGTGGCATAAAGAGCATATATGCCTTTTGCCTTCGTTGCATCAGTTGTCATCAGAGTCGTTGCCTGTCCTACTTGAAGAGACCCTCTTTGCCCAATTACATCAGCCCACTTTTTTTGAGTGGCTGTCCAAGTTTTAGGGTTCGAGTATTGAGCAGGAGCAGGGCGTGTTTTCTCAGCAGATTTTTTTTTACCCGCAGGTGGTTTTACATTCGTTTTTTTCGTCACTTGCTCTTGAGCGGTCTCCTTGACAACAGCCTCGGGGACCGCGGTAGTCGTTGCGGCATCGGTATTGAAAGCCGCGCCAGTTGTGTCATCCGCAG
>JBAYVQ010000002.1:0-31137 GCA_041674565.1 Candidatus Absconditabacterales bacterium | reverse complement strand
TAGAATCTTACATTCAAAGGGTCTTGCTCTAGCGCTTCCATCAAGCTTTTCATAGTGGTCGTTGCATCTTTTTTGTAGGTAGGATATCTACCTTCATTGATTTGATTTGGGTGTTGCATTGTAATTTGTGTTGATAGAGGCAATAAATAATCCTATAGCATTACACAATAGGATTATCTATATAGGTATTATGTAAGCTGTGTCAACAGTAAAATGGCATTTTATGATAACTAAAAGTAGGCGGGCATCATTAGACAGTCTTCTTCTTCCCAATAGTGTAATTAGAGTCATACGATTCATTGTATGCGGGGCCATCATAAGACATACGTCGCCCATGTTTTGACATGATAAGCTCTAGCTTATCCCGATCAGTGCTTTTGGGATGACCAACTTTGGCGGTGTCCACACCAGTCAAAATTTCTGTCAATGTAATACATACATCAGGTCATGCGAATTTGTTTGATAAAATTTCTACCAATGACTGCGCCATAGCTTCTTGCATAGCAGTGATACCTGGTTTGTTTAATAACTCCTCTGGACTAGGAATATGCAGTTCGTTCATGGTGATAAGAAAATGATATAAATAACGACTACAGCATACTCAGGACGGTAACGCAATCAATAGATATCATATTATGATACACTAAGTAATTCCAATATGCGCTTCCGAAGAATGTAATAGGTTTTTTATAAATACAAAAAACAATCTGAATTCTCAGATTGTTTTTTTGATATTTAGTCTTTTATGGATCTACGGAATTCTGTCTCTTCTACCATTTCCATAAACTCAAGAGCTCGCTTTCTTATCTCGTAAGCAAATCAGGACTGATGCTCTAAGCCCATAGCGTCGCTCTTCAAGTAACTAGTCAAGGAATACAACTTCGTATTAAATAAAGTTATAATTTTTTTGGATTCGATAAACGCAAGGAAAGGCACAACAACACGAACATCAGCGGGCGAATTCATTAGATACGTCACAATGTATTTTGCTAAAGCAACAATATTTTTATCTGAATTTTCACCATTCATTATCTTGGTCTGATACCCTCTCATGACAGCCAAATATTCATCGAGAGCAGGATTTAGAACTACAGCAACGTCCTTCTTAGATTGAGCACTCTGCAGTTCCATTTGTAAATCACCATTTCTTCACATCAAGTGGAATATGGCATTTAAGAGAACCATGAAAACTGGCATGGTCGCAATCAAGTAATCTCTTTTTTCGGCAAACAGTTCATTAGAGTCGGTCCCGTACAAATGCATACCAATAAGTAGATCAAGGACAATAGCCAATCCTGTAGCTCACGCTACTCTGGAAACGGCCTTCATCGGGTTATGTTGCTGCGCATTCATTGTTACTGATAATGATAATGTAAAAGATGTTCTCTTATAAATATATTACTACATATGTCAACAGTATATATACTATTACAAGAGTACGCTATATATTTTGTGTGATATCAAAAAATAGAGCTGAAAAAACGTGACTCTTATTTATCATTCTAGCTCATTTAGCATTACATACCCTTACTATGGCTGATCAACTCTACTGCATTAGACACTCCCTTGCGCATATGCTCGCTCAAGCAGTGCAAAGGACCTTGGACCCTCACGTGCAGTTGTGAACCGGACCAGCTATCGATGATGGGTTTTACTATGATATGAAGTTTTCTGAGGGCGTTGTTTTTAAAGAAGAAGAACTCAAGGAGCTTGGCAAAGCAGTGGAAAAATGCGTCAAAGAAGGACAGTCATTTGGACATTATCAATGTAAAGATTACGAAGAGGCGGTAGCTATTGCTAGTATCATGAAACAAGATTTCAAAAAAGACCTACTCAAAAAATTTCACGATGCAGGAGAAACAAGCTATACCTTTTACTACAATACTATATCAACCGCAGCAAAAGATAAGTTGCTAGCAGGCGTACGTCCAGATTATCTTTCATATTATGATGAGATCAACAAGTGACTAGCTCAATACGATACTACCCTGCCATCTTCAGGACAATACATAGTGTTTATAGATTTGTGCGAAGGAGGGCACGTACAAAATACCAAAGAAATACCAGATGGATCTTTTGCCATGAACAAAATAGCGTGAGCATATCGACAAGGCAAAGAAGGCAATCCTATGATGACAAGAATCTATGGGCGATCTTTTGAAACAAAAGATAATCTGAAAAGTCATCTTACTATGCTTGAGGAAGCCAAAAAAAGGGACCACAGAGTGATCGGGCAAAAAATGAAACTGTTTACTATTAGCGAAAAAGTAGGCTCAGGACTTCCTTTGTTCCAGCCCAATGGCATGCTCTTGAGAAGAGAGGTAACTGAATATCTATGGGAACTGCACAAAGATAAGGGATACTTATGGGTTTGCACACCACATATAGCAAAAGAAGACCTCTACAACACATCGGGTCATGCAAAACATTACTTAGATGATATGTTTAAGGTTCACGGTGGCACTTCCAATGAAGATTTCTATCTCAAGCCCATGAACTGCCCTCACCATATGGAGATATTTAAGGATAATCAGTTTAGTTATCGTGATATGCCTATCAGATATTTTGAGCCTACGACAGTATATAGAGATGAAAAACCTGGTCAGTTAGCAGGTTTGACAAGAGTGAGATCTATCACACAAGACGATGGACATCTATTTTGTAGGATGTCACAAATTGCCGAGGAAGCAAAAACAGTGGTATGAACCATCAAACAATTTTACGAGACATTGGGTATGTTTGATGGATATCGAGTATCACTCAGTGTGAGATGAGAAGACAGATCGCAGTACTTGGGTACAGATGAACAACGAGAGCTCGCTGAGAAGATCCTGAAAGACGTATGTATTGATCTAAAGTTGAACTATAAAGAAATGCCATGAGAGGCTGCATTTTATGGACCAAAACTTGATTTCATGTTCCGCGATGCCATAGGCAGATATCATCAATTGGGTACTTGCCAGTGTGATTTCAATCTCCCCGACAGATTCCAACTCGAATATACGAATGAGCAATGAGAAAAAGAAAGACCAGTAGTTATCCACAGAGCTGTCTCTTGATCATTGGAGAGATTTATCGGAGTGATGGTGGAGCAATTTGCGGGAGATTTCCCATTACGATTAGCTCCAGAACAAATCAGAATCGTGCCAGTAGCAGATGCTTTTTCAGATTATGCACATATTGTCCAAAAACAAATGCAGGCAGCTGGACTGAGAGCAAAAGTAGATGATAGTGATGATAGCTTCTCCAAGAAAGTCAGAAATGCTGAAGTAGAAAAAGCATATTACGTGGCTATTGTAGGAGAAAAAGAAGTCAACGACAAAGCTGTATCCATCAGAAACGTAAGGACTAAGGAACAATACACTGCCAATGTGCATGAGTTCATCAAGCAAGCAGTAGAACTCTATAAGTCTAGAAAATTACCATAGATCTTACAAATGACTCTGGATCACGCGCTCAAAGTCATGTCGTGAGACAATGCCTAGATTGACATTGTAATCTTGATCACCTCTCTTGAGATACCTTTCAAGGTATCTTTTTCTAATATTCTCTCTATGTGGTTTGGTCTTCTGATACACTTCTCGATACTCTGCAGTAACGCCACTGGGGCAACCATCAAGCTCTACTAGTAAAGCATAGTAGGCTCACGTATAATGTTTGATCTCTTCTGGCAAACGGAACAAGGTGTAGCCAAGCAATTGTTTACCGATATACGCCAAATGAGAAAAATTATACAAATACTCAGGCTTAGATTCTTGTTGACTCAATGTATTATATATCCATTGCAGATATTGTGTTTTGTTTTTCACCAGTGGCATATTGGCAATGTTCTCTGCTATATGCACTGAAGCAACGCAAGTACCAGGCAAGATATTATATACTCATTTTGTTGATTCTTGTATGAGTTGTTGCAACCATGTATTCGATTTTTCCATTCTTACGGTAAGCACATCTTTGGTAAAAATATGCTCTATATCCGCTACAGCACAAACAGTTCTACCCAGTTTTCGCAAATAACACAAACAGATGAGATACATTTGGTGATCAATCAATCACTTTGCGAACAAATCATTGATGATAATCAGACACTTTTCGCGATGCATATTGATATCTTTCTGATTATGCAATGTTGCTTTTAGGAAATCTTGACCATACAAGCCCGTAAGAAAATCGGCAATACCTCTCCACTCTTCAGCATTAAACTCAATCGACAAGATATCCGCTATGCTTGTGGCAAGCGGATTGTGTTTTGTTTTATCGAAGATACGTTGATTTGCTTCAAATACAGAGACAATATTGAACATATCACGTCATGGTTTTAAATACTACTTGAGCTCATAAATCACTTCTCCAACTGCTCATAAATCTCTGGATAATTTCCCAAACTTGACGTAATCAAGGATATGATCTTTATCAAAATATGCAAGAACCTTCAACGGCAAATTGCATTCCAATATCTCCTCTACAAAAGATTGTGACATAGAGGGAGGGTTCTTAAGGATGACAACAAGGGGTCTCCATAGATTCTTATAGATGGTAGATGTTATATCAGCTAGAGAATTGATACCATCAAGATTTGACAGAATGTTTGCTATTTCCCTTCTCTCGGTGTACCCACTAAACTCCGCACGTAATTTATTCTTAATTGCCTTCAATAAATCATATTCCTGATCCAAAGCCTGATCGATAATGACAATACGTCCATCCGCTCACTCTCGATTTTTCCTAAAAATAATTTTGAATTGATCAAACGATAACGCTGGATCGGTATTGAGAAACAAGTTGAGACGGTATTTAGAAAAAGAGCTATACAATTCAGGCGATAAAGTCTGAAGATCTAGGTCAGTAGCAGAACCAGACGTATTGAGAGACATGAAAGGTGAGATAACGCGATAAATAATACAAATATTGTATAAGTATTTATATCGTTATGTCAACACTGTTATTTATTGATAACCTGAATAGTGGGATAATTACCCGCTACTTTGTCCGTATCTGATATAAGCACAAATGGCTTATCATCAGGATTGTCTACAATAGGAAATTGTTTACTAATCCGCTCAAAATCCACTTGTGGTTTGCCGTCAATCTTGTGGGCAATAACTCCGTAGTAATAGCCTAATTTCTCCAATACATCAGGATCCCATGTACAAGTCAAGATTGGTAAATTAGATTTGTAAGCAGATAGCAATCTAGCTCCATTGCCTGTTTTGGTAAAGATCACAATACCCGCTGCATCAATATTTTTTGCCAAGAACATTGCAGATTTTACAAGATACTTGTAGCGTAGCTTAGTATGATCTCGATCCGCATCGCTAAAATTATAGATACGTTTATGCTTATACTGCTCAGCAGTTTGAATTGTTTGTTTCATGAACTGCACTGCCTCTATAGGGTAACTACCAATAGCGGTTTCTCCTGACAACATCGTGCAATCAGTGCCCATTTCCACAGCTTGGTAGATATCGTGTATCTCTGCTCTCGTCGGGAAAGGTTCTTTCATCATGGATTCGATCATTTGCGTAGCAACGATCACGGGCTTGCCTTGCGCATGGCACACATTCATAATGTGTTCTTGGTATACCGGCAACATGGTGATCGGCACCTCAATACCTAGATCTCACCTAGCAACCATCACCCCATCAGATTCTCTCACGATCTCATTCAGATTATTGAGTCATTCCTCATTTTCTATTTTTGCGATAATATTGATCTCTCCTCCCCCATTATCTCTTCGGAACTGTCTCAGTTCTTGTATATGCGCAGCGCTTCTCACGAAGCTCATGGCCACGATATTGATCTTGTTCGCTATACCAAACAACATATCTTCTTTATCTTGATCCGTCAAACCTGGTAATTTTATCTTCTTGCCAGGCAGATTGATGTGCCTATAGGAACCAATCAAAGCAGACGACAAGGCTTTACAGGTACAATAATCTGATCCAATCTCTACAACCTCCACATCAAACAAACCACTATCTACTTTGATGATGTCGCCGACTTTCAGGTCCTCCAACAAATATGGATAGTCACAAAAAATATCTCTCGCATCTACTTTATCTGCATTGATGGATATCCTAACCATCTCATCTTTTTCGTAGTGCGTTTTCTCCTCTTTTTTACCTGTCCTAATCTCTGGACCTTTGTTATCCAATAACAAACTCAGTTTCGTTTTGTCTTCAGCATTGAGTTTGCGTACCAGGTCTATCACCATCTTCTTCTCGTCATAATCTTTGTGAGAAAAATTCATCCTGATCACATTCACACCACTTTTGTACAAAGCGATAATTTTTTCTTCAGTCCAGGTAGCAGGACCAACGGTTGCTATAATTTTAGTAAGTTTCATGATAGATAAGAAATAATCTGAAAGCCTATTCTATAGTGTTTGGATAGTATTTTGCAAGATGATTGATGGACAATAGCAAGAATATAATATATCGTAACTACAAAAAACGCAGTCATATTACCATGACCGCGCTGTGTTTCAGATTATTTTTTCTGTATAAACATAATATTATTACCAAAGTTGGAGTATCCTGTTTCTGTAGATTCATCATCCACTACTATCTTGGGTCTTGATTCTGTCTTGGCGGGTCTAGATATATGAGTAGACTCAGTGTTACCTTCGCCTTTCATACTCAAGCTTACTTTTTCTCTTTCGTGATCAATTTCCACCACGCGGACAGTGACTTGTTGACCCAAGGAAACCACATCCATAGGACTTGCTACATAGTAATCAGCCATCTGAGATTTGTGTACCAAACCATCGTTGTGTAGACCGATATCCACAAATGCGCCAAAATCAGTAATATTTCTTACTACTCATTGGAGCTTCATACCCACTTCCAGATCCTTGACTTCAAGTACGTTTGATGCAAATACGGGAGGGGTCAGATCGTTTCTTGGGTCTCGTCCAGGGCGAGCAAGTTCAGTCAATACATCCTGCAAAGTCTGCACTCAGATACCATATAGTTCACTTAACTTTTGATCACCTTTGCCAATAAATGCGCCTCATTCTAGCGGAAGTTTGAGCTTTGCTTTCTTGATACCGAGTTCTTTCTCAAGCATCTCGTATACATTGCTGTAGATTTCTGGATGGATACCAGTCGCATCAAGTGGCTCTTTACCATCATGTATCCTGAGAAATCACACACACTGTTCATATGCTTTGGGTCATAATCCTTTCACTTTCTTGAGTTCTGCTTTGGATTTGAAGGGACCATTCTCGTCTCTGTATGCTACTACATTGCTAGCAATAGCGGGAGTAAGTCCAGCAATGTATTGTAAGAGCGTAGCACTAGCACTATTGAGATCTACACCGACTCCATTTACTACATCTTCCACTCTTTCATCAAGCTTTTGTGCAAGAAGTTTTTGATCTACATCATGTTGATACTGCCCTACTCCAATTGCTTTGGGATCTATCTTGGTTAACTCAGCAAGAGGATCTTGCACACGGTGCGCAATACTGATCGCTCCTCTCACTGTCACATCTAGATCGGGATACTCTTTTTGGGCCAATGCCGAAGCGGAATATACTGAAGCACCAGCCTCACTTACTACCATATACTGACAAGTCAGATTATATTTTTTGATACATCATGCTATAAAGGTAGCGGATTCACGACTCCCCGTACCGTTTCCTACCATAATCAGCTCTACACCGTATTTTTCAATCAATCATACAAATATCTTTTCCGCCTTGACCATATCATCCATAGGCAAGGTCATATAGATCACGTCTTTGGCCAAAAACTTACCCGTAGGATCTACCACCGCAAGCTTACAACCAGTACGATACCCAGGATCAAATCACAAGGCTACCTTACCTCTTACAGGAGGAGTAAGCAACAATTGCCTGAGGTTTTCACCAAACAACTTGATAGCGGATTCGTCAGACCAACGTTTTTTGTCAGATCTCAGCTCTCTTTCCAAAGAAGGCAACAAGAGTCTCTTGAAACCATCTTCTATACACTGATGCAGATACTCTACAATGTCCGTAGCATTTTTGGGAATGAACCAACGCGCAGCAAGATCCAATAATTGGACCATATTCCACCCAAGTGATATCGTAATCTGTTTCTCATCCTCTGCTCTACACACTGCCAGATATGCGTACGAAGGCATCTCTGCAAGTTTCTTGGTGTAAGTGCCATATATCTTATAAGTCCCTTTTTCGTCAAACGTTTTGGTGGGCTTGGTAGTAAGCTCAATCGTACTGGTTATTTTGGATCTGATCTCGTCTCTGAGTTCTGGATGATCTGATACTTCTTCAGCAATGATATCCAAAGCACCTTGTATAGCTTCTTGTCTTGTTTTCACTGATGTTTTTACATCACCAGTATCTATGATAAACTGATCAGCTAGCTCTTCCCAAGCAGATTTTGTCAATACAGCTTTCTTGAGTTCTTCAGCCAGCGGACTCAATCACTTTGCTTTGGCGATACTCGCCTTAGAAAGTTTCTTTTCTTTGTATGGCCTATACAGATCTTCTACTCTCGCCAAGGTCGTCGCATCCATGATCTCCTTACGAAGCTCATCCGTCAATAAGCCCTTTTCATTGATCAAACGGATAATATCCAATTTACGTGCTTCGAGGTTTTTGGTATAACTATAGATATCTGCAAAATCACGCAACTGTTCATCAGTAGCCCCCTGCGTTAACTCTTTACGGTAACGAGCTATAAACGGTACTGTATTTCACTCATCTAGCAAACCAATAATGACCTCCACAGTAGGTTTTGCCATACCTGTTTGAAGGGCAATAAGATTTACCAACGATTGTTGTTGCGTAGCAGACATAAGACAGAGCAAGAAAAATAATGAGTCTACCTATAGTAAACTTGTGCGGGAAATCAAAAGGGTTTATATGCGCTCAAAAACCCGTGGAGAAAAACTCGGCACGAGTTGATATTATATTGAGTTCAAAAAACTGAAAGATATCGATATAGATGCACTTACAGATGCAATAAGGCATGAGTTTGATATAAAAATCCGAAAAAAATTAGGCATAGAAACTAGGAAATGAGTCTCACATTTAAAAAACGCAAAAAGCCTAAAATAGTGTTGAATTTAAATTCGGGACCCCTCCAAATAATTTCTCATCTAAATATCATTTTTCAAGATCTTTATCTTTTCTTGCTTTATAAGAGGAAATACTGTAAATATTTGATTCTCAAGAATCACTCTTGTTCGTCAAATATATTTGATCTCTTCTCAGTATTGAAGTAGAAAGCACATTAGGGGTATGGCATGTATATATAATTTGGTAAGGCCTAGGATCCTCTACATTTGGCACATGCATACTTTCAACAAGTTGTTTGAAAAGCAAAGGATGTAAACTATCATCTAGCTCATCAATTAGCAATAAACCTCAGGCCGTAAACACCTCATAAAATAATGGTGCTAAACTTATTATAGCTTGAGTTCAGTATGATTCTTTTAAAAATGTTATTCAAACCAGGCGCCCAGTATCTTCATTCAGCTCATTAAACACAGAGTGGTATGCAAGAATACTTGACTTGCCTATAGTCTTCTGATCTTCCTTAATATTCAGTCTTTCTTTAATGAAATCAGGAATTTCTTCGATTGGAACTTCTTCTTTCAAGGCAGACAATTTTTTTATTCATAAATCCGCTGAGCAAATTAATTTTGTGACAAATTTTTCAAATTTTTCTTCTTTCATTAATTTTACAAATTCCGACGGGGAAGAGCGTTCATCTCTCTCTAAAACATTTATCTTTGAAAAAAACTCCTTTATTATGTTTGCTGCTTGAGGCGAGTTTTCTCTAGCAAATTTATCAAGTGCCAAAACATTTGGTCTCACACGCCCAATTACATCATTGTCCTGAAAATGCTTTTTATTGCATAATATATGCTGACCGTCTCTCTTAAACATCACTATTTCTTTATTTTTAGGGTAGTAGGATAATGTCTCGCTAACAACATTTTTTTTTATAACAGAAAAAACATAATGATATAGTATTTTATCTATTACAAATTCAAACTCACAAGACGTAGGGTTGTTCTCAGAAAATGTATCAAATAAAAAGGGTTGATAAAACCAAATATCTTCATCAGCATCAAGCAGTCTATCTCACTTGAGAATAAATTCCGTAGCACTTCAAAGCGCCTCTAGGAGGTTACTTTTGCCACTAGCATTTGCACCAAAAATAGCGACGCTTTTCACTACTTCCTGTCAATTTCAGAGTTGCACTATGTTTTTCTGCAAATCCTTAAGTCGCTTACCTGTTGTCATGTTTAAGCTAGCTACGTTGCGGAAAGATTTATAATTAGATACCGTAAATTTTACTAACATTGCGCGAAATGATATAAAATCGTACTTCTACGATAATTATTTCTTCTAAAGATGCAAATATATATACAATAATTACGAAAAAATCTCGAATATAAGTCTTATAAATCGACTATATCGTTTTTTTGTAATAATCTTTCGCGAATTATTCGCCAGAAATAATTTTTTCTCTTGAAAATAAAGAACATATTATTATATTTTGAGAGCTTTTTTCTCTTAAAACAAAAGATACTGTTATTAAATGTAACTCAGTAAACCACTACAAGAGATAAAACCGTCTATTTTATGATTTTTTATCGCGTCACCCAGATGATAAGAAAATGACACTATAAAGTACCGCCATAACAAAAGATTACATTGGTTCAATTAAAGCTTAAAACAAAAAATTGATGCTCATCAATTTGAAGGATTTTATCGATCACAAATAACATTTAATTTATATTCAAAAAAACAAATGGATCAAACAAAATTATGACTAGTAAACGAACAAACATCGCCACTCTTCAGAATTATGTCAGTATACAATAATAATGCACCTGTAGTTAGAAAGTTTGATAATAATATATGCGCATTTCATGTGTGATGAGGCTATATACTGAGCGTCGCTCACAATTTAAAGGTCGAGGCAACGGTCTTGCACTCAATTGACGAATCAATCTTCCAAGAGAGGATACTTAATAACCTAAATGCCGAACAAAAACAGATACTTACGGAATTATACGTTCTAAATAACGAAGGCAATAAAAGACACCTGTCAATTGACACTCATGAGAAACTTATCATATCAAGCAAACTCATAACAGAAGCTAGATTTGATAAAAGGTATATTAACCTATATAACAACAATATATGCAAACCTTTTCTAATAGCCCAATTCAGGAATGATCAGTTTTATAACAATCAGTGACTCACAAATTTATTTGAGCCTAACCATCATTTTACGGAATCAGAGTTAGGCAGACATACATTTATGCTAGAACTAGAATTAGTCGAAGCTTTCTACAATGAAGACATAGCGCTATATAAAATTATTAATACCGATCAAGCCATGATTGATAGACTGCCAAGCATTGAGATTGATTATTGATTTTATGATAATAACAATAATAATTATCTTTGTCTACAAAGTGCGCCAACAAGTGAGTTAGGCAGGTTACTAAACAAAGCAGAAATAGAAGGCGTGATAGATAACCGAAGTCCATTCCTAGACAGGTTTGAATGAAACTACAACCTCGAAGGACTCAGGTATCTCATTAAAGGATATTTTAGGTTCTGATCTTCCTGAGCTCCTTATATAATACACGATACCAGCAACGGGTCGTTCAAAGTAAATGCAGTACAAAGCGAGGCATGTCCAATTCAGCTATCAATAAACTGAAACAAAGACGGTAATTGCCAATACGTAAACGCCATAGCATCACCACTGAGCGTTTTAGAACACAAACTCACTCAATACATATGAAGATAATTTAAGTTAACCACTAAAAAAACATCCGCAAAGGGTGTTTTTACAATAACGTGATCAAGCACCCTATGCGATCCACATGGCCCACCTGACCAACCCCCACCCTTAATACAAACAACTACATCTCTTTTCTCACCATCTTATACACAACAACAGCTACAGCAATAAAAACCACAATGCCTAATGTTTCTCGTGTATGTTCATACAATCCATAGGGTATTGCGAAAACCAATAAGACTAATATCAAATTTCTCAAATGTTTGAAAGCAACCCGTCTTTGCGGCTTCCTACGCGTGTGAGCTTTAACACGGACTTCTCAGGCCATTGATGCTAAACAAACTAAATGATCAGATTATCATATCTTTCAAATCATGCTCATATAGCAGAAAATAACTCGTAAATCAAGTCCTCGTGATATTCCTCCAGCAACTTGCTGGAGTCTTAATCCTCCTCATATGTGTGGTAAACGTTTTTCATATACAAAAACCCTTCATTACGAAGGGTTTTTGACAATGTGAAGCTCAAACTACTGACTAAACTCTTCTTGAAAAAACTCTGTCATGTTGTTGTCACGCAGGTATTGTAACACGTCTCCATTATCTATAATCTGAATATCTTCAAATCAATCGAGTCATCTTTCAGACAAAATACTAGTATATTGAGAGAGGTCATGAGTAAAATTAAGCGCTTCGTCAAAAAAACAATATGTCTTCCCGTCGACGACGACTTCCAGAGGATTAAGAAATGTATCATAATGAGCCTGTAAACCCTTATCATGAGCATATCTTTTCTTGACGCGCAGATAATCTCTATATGCATCAGTTTGTTGAAAAACATGTTTCTCCATAGCGAATCGAACATGTCAGGGTTTTCATCACAAGCCTCCTTCTATCACAAACATACAACATGGTATGCCCTTGAGACAAGCGTAGGTGTAGCTCAGTAAGGCCATATCATCACAATCCCCTTTTCTCAGTGTCCTTGATAGTATGGGATTTCTTGGAAGAGGTCCACACGTAGTGTCATAATTCAAATTCCCGTGTCCGAAAAAGAATCCACCCTGGAAGTGGTGATAAAATAATACGGCACTATCTTGCGAAGGCGTTAGATCTTCATCTTTATTAAAAATCATATAAGCATCATAGATATAATGCAATGACGGTTTCACATATTCATCTATATCAATCGTTGCGCCTACGTACGAAATAGACTGATCAAAAGAGTGATCAATAATAGTCGCTATCTCCTTGGAATAAGTAAGCTTTTTTTGAGCCGCACATTCACGGGAAGCAATTGTGGCAACAAGACAGCCCAGTCCCACTCTATATAGAATAAACAGTAGCATCAAAGATAATACAATATTTGGCGCGGTAAGATATGATGGTTTATTTTGTTTATTCATTGCAACGAGATTGCTACAGAGATTGTAAAATACTATAACATATAACAAATATATGTCAATAGTCAACGTTATTACAAAAAAGACAGTCCTTTCAGACTATCTTTTATATATCAATTGATAAGCAGACTATGATCAGATATATGTTTTCAGCTTATTCCACATTTCCCATTTGAGGATAGTGAGCGCACCGATAGCAAAGATACCAAAGAGTGTATCCACACCACTGATCAATGAGCACGCGAATGCAAGCACGATAATCCACAATACTTCTTTCCAAACAAGATTCCTTTTGTTGTATCTATTGCGTAACCAACCAGTCACGACAAGTACCAACGCTACTTCTATAAACAAGAGCATAAATATCCATCCAGCGAGCAACAAGCCTCCCAGAGCAGATAATACGCCAGTAAACAAGAGCACTAATGCCACTAATGGCAAGAACAGCAATGTCGCAGCTCCCACTCCAAAACTAGCCCATGGTTGAGATTTTACAATCTGCGCTGCACGACCATACCAAGGTCTAAATGCAAACCACAACAGCAATGATACCAAACTCAATGAGATGAATTTGAAAGCGAGCACGGCAGCAATAATAGTAGCCAAGATACCTTCTTTATTGTTGGTCAAGAATTGTTTTTTCTCATCTCGTTGTTTTCCCATTTCGTCTACCTTGTACGTAGCACTACCAGCAATCGCTTCCAGTGCAGGATTTTGCTCTTTGCTCGTGTAGGTCAAATTACCAACTATCTTAGCGCCGCTCACAATTTCTGTTTTCTCTGCATATCGTCGCGCGTCTTTTCCGATGGTCCCAGCCACCGTCACGTTTGCTCCATATACTCTTGCGTTGCCCTTGATGGTACCGTTGATGATGACGTTTGCTCCTCAGATTATCACATCTCATCCTATTACTACATCCTTACCAATTACTACATTACTACCGAAAATAAACACATCACCAGCAACATTTGCATTGAGTGTGACTTGACTTGCAGCCACTTTGAGATCATCACCAATAGGAGCATTGATAGCCACGATATTACCAACTATCACAGCATCGTTGCTAATTGTTTTGTCCAAAGTCATCATATTACTAGCAGCCCACAAGTCACCTTCGATCGGGTTAGCAAGAGATACAGAAGATCACGCTACATAGTAATCTGCCTTGCCACCTGACACACTCACCATATCGCCTGCGGCAAACTCAAATCCATGCGCAGCAACACCCACCAAAGATACTACGGCAAAAAAGCCCAATATAAGTTTTTTCATGGAGATAGAAAAAGATATAAATAATCTGACCTATAATGCGGTCACTATAGGCTTACAAACCAAAAAAGCAAGGCATTTTATCTCAAGAAATTAGTTTTGCTTCGGGTCACCATAGAGTATTTTTAGCAACTGCGCAGCCATTTTACCCGTATGCTCAAGCGCATCAATGATCTCCTCACCCTTATCATCATCAAATAGCTCATCAGTAGTTAGCACTGTAAAACCAGATTTACGCAGGTTCCTATTCAATCTTTTTCTGGGAGCATCCGTTACCCATCTTTCCAAATCCGCGAAATAACGCCACAATTTTTCATCTGGATGCAGTACTCAAGACTCTATGTGCTCAAGTATCTCAGCCATATTGATTTGAAACAACTGCTTTTGTCCACCCAATACCAAAAAGTCCAAATACAATTGCTGTTGATCAAACTCCACTGGCGTATTCTTAATGATGAACGTCTTCATATGTCGTATTAACGGTCTAAAACAAATCATCCAAACCATCTCTATCCAGCTGAAACACGGGTATATGAGGATCGTTACCCAAAGCAATAGTATCCAAAGGCAAGTCAGGGTTGGCATTGTGCGCTCCAAACATATGGTTTCGTGTATTGATGTGCAAACCAGATAGAGGATTATTGATAATCAGATCATGATGCAGTTTACTCCCCCACGCAGACCATCATTTGTTGCCTGATGCTGTACCAGAAAATAGATACTTTGCTATCCTATTGTTTGCATCCAATTCTACATGAAAAGTCTCGATATCTTTGATCCTACCGTAGTTGAGTTTGCGATACATATCGTACCATCGATCCATATACGGATCATCTTCATCCTTAAACAGTAACGATATCTCGTAGGTCCTATCTGTCACCTGATGCCAAAAAACACTCTCTATCTGATTATTTCATTCTTTATCAATACGTGGCACATACAACTGCGGTAGTTCAAAATGTGGGCAACTTGGGCCCAAACGAGAAAAGTCCCCCGCTGATGGCTTGGTCATTATCGTCCACAATAGGACTGCTGCCAGAGCTCACGCACAAATTTTGCGCACTTTGCTAGTTATCTTTGCTGATTTTGTGGATGAATTTTTTGGCAGTATCATATGATGATATTTTTCACAAATAGTATCATGCTTTTAGTAAATTACAAAACAATGTCAATAATTTGTTGAAAAGTTTTGTTTAGAAATAGACACAAATGTTTCTACATCAGTCACATCAGTCTCTCTCATCTTTCCGTCTGAGGCTAACAATTTCAACTGTCCGATTTTTTCGGACACTTCAGATCATTCTTGAGCAAGCTTTCATTTGAGATCTGATCGATATTTTCTTCCTCTTTTGGTATCAGCTAGCACTTCTACTACGTCCACGACAGAAAAAAAGCCGTTGTTCACGAGCTGTATCTCGAACCTTACGAATTTGTTTTCAATCGAATGAGGATAACTGAGCAAGCACCATCAGTATAACAAAAAAAATAATATTGCCCAGTATAATCTTCTATGTTACGAAAACAAAGGAAGAAAGTAGGAAAAATCACAGCATGTATGAGTATAAAAAATATCTATAGTAAACAGTTTACTATAAACTGTTTACTATAAACTGTTTACTATAACCGCACGACATAGCAAATACCGTAATCACGCAATCACGTTTTCTACTATTGACATATATTATATAATATTTACTAGAAATGTATTTTATAACTACACATAGCAGATGGCAATTAGCGTATACAGTATATTTGAACATACACCAGAGATAGAGAGATGGAAGAATGATTTTGAAGAGTACAATGCTATCTACCCAGACCAGTGTGATACATCCATCAACGTACTCAAAAGATTTGAAAAAACAGCACAAGACCTTGTTGATGCATTAAATAGGCAGGATGTTGAGGAGGATTTTATGAATGATTGATACGAGTTTTTAGGTTATGAATCAAAAGTAGAGAAGTTGAGTAAAAAGGCACTAGAAATAAGAAGACTTTTACATAAATTCAGAACATATTGTCCCGAGAACGGCACTAAGCACGCCAAAGAGTACGAATCTATCTATAGGTGATTTAAGGCACTTTGGGATGATCTCAGACAATTGCAAACGAAATTGCCTACGAAAGCTGCGCCATCTGCAGAAGCAATAAAGCCAAACCCCTTGCAAACACCATCTTACTCCATGCGAACAAGTACAAGTACACTCTAAACACATCATTTATTCACCATGTTTAAAATACTCTATGCTACTCCATACGCACGATATCTTCGATCACGAACAAGAAATCAATGCATTGAGAGATAAACTCCAAACGTGCACAATGGAGTCGGATGATTATGGCAGATGTGCAGATATATTCCAGGTTTTGGGTGATACAGCGAAAACTATTGCAGATAAACTTAGAGGAGAAGGAGAAGTAAAAGATGCACCTCAGTCATATTTCGCAAAATTCCAACTAGGAACCAAACTATATCGTCTCCAAAGTGATATTGTCGAGATTGTCAGCATATGTAACAAACTAAAAAAAGCGACTCCCAAAAATAGAGAGTGAGATCTGTATGATATTTTGGATAAGTACACAACGCGTATGACCACACAACTGGTCCATATCAAGCAAACACTGCCGCCATCAACCAAAAAGTCGATTCGCAAACCAAGCTGAAAAGCTAAAAGGCTGAAAAGCTTAAAGGCGCAAGAGCCTGTGGAAAGCAATGAAACAGAACAAGAATGCTATCCACGATTTAGCAACACGACTCTTGGTTATTCTCTCAACGATGAGTAAGCATAACCACAGGGGAAGAGCGATGGGGATTCACACCCAAAATAACATACAGAGGGTAGCACATAGGAGATGACTTGCATTCTGATTATTTTTTATTTGTATATCTACTGAGTCATTTACTTTGTATACCTTACTAGCTATGTTTGGAAGCACAAAACGACCAAGTATGAACAAGCCATCAGATCCGCATAAACAATCCAGCAGTACAAAAATTCATATCGCTCATTCATTACAAAGCATAGCAGATACCTGTGCAACTATCCAAGAAGAATACAACACAAAAAATACCGTCATAGAACAGGAAATCCAAGAACGGATGTCCATCATGTTGCAAGAAAACATACACACAACAGAATTACTGAGATTTGCAACACAATGCAAAGTTAATACACCTTCAAACCACCAACGCATAGGCAATGCATTGGGATTGGGACAGGAACAAATTGCTGAGCTACGAGAAGAATGAACATGAATTGTCGATATGGTGCGCGTATATGCGCAAGCAAGAAATCATCTGCTTCATGAGGTCGTCGCCTCACTCCAAGCTATACAAGCAAAATACATAGACATCACCCAATATTGTAAGCTCATACTCAATCACAAGACTTCAGATCATGAGAAAAAATCACGACTCAATGACTTTATGAGATTGAGCCAAGAGCTAGTAAGAAAAAAACAACATCATTGCAAAGAAGTAAAAGCATTATTTTACAAAAGATTAAGCCATCAGGCCATACAAAAAACAATAACTGGGCTAAAAAGTTAAGTACGCGTTATATATAATATATATGAGTTAAAAAATCTCTTGCAAATACCAATCATGTTTTTATTATAGAACATGTTCGGTATTTATATTATCACAAAAAATCATGTGAGCGGGAAGGAAAAGGAAATGCAGAACCCTGGAAATACAGGTAGATAAACTACCGTGTAAATGCTTCGGACCATTGCAAACATCATCCACACAAACAGTAGAACTACGTGCAGATGAGTATCAGGCTATCATCTATCAAGATATTGATAATCTGACCATGGACACTGCTTGTGCAAAGATGGGGATATCCAAAACGGTATACGCTGGACTTTACAAATCCGCACGCAACAAACTCGCACGCATGCTCCATGATAATGCCACCCTCACCATCGTATGCCCCGAACAATAAACCAATTACTTTACTCTCTTATTCAACTTACATCATGCAACTCCTTACGAACGAAACATTTGCTGACGCAACCAAATCATGAATAGTACTAGTTGATTTTTTTGCAGAACGATGCGGACCATGCAAAATGATAGCCCCTTATCTTGACCAACTCGCTACGCAGTATGAAGGCAAAGTATCATTTTATAAAGTCGACGTAGATCAACAACCTTTCTTGAGCCAATCTCAAGGAATCCGTGCAATGCCCACCTTTAAAATCTTCCAAAATGGATCAAACGCAGAAACCGTTGTCTGAGCAGACTTACAAAAGATAATGGACGCATTAGTAAGGCTCACTGCCGCAGATACAGCAACGACCACTCAAATCTAAATACTACCAAAAATGCGGTACTGTATTTGTTTGTCCTAGTAACTCGTCTACTGTAACAAAATCAAAATCACGTTTTTTGAGTTCCACGATAAGATTATCTAGCATTCCAAGCGTTTGATTCCCAGTGCCAGAATACATAGGGTGCAACAAAATGATTGATCCTGGATGCACATGCTGCAAAGCATACTCCAACAAAGCACCACTCCCCTGTACGTACGTTTCTGGTTCCACGTCAAAAAAAATATTAGGCTTGTGAAACTGTCGTAGATAATACGGCGTAATCACAAGTCTTTTGCCATATGGTGTTCTAAACAATATCTCTCCAGTATATCCAGCCTCTCTAATGATCTCGTCCGTCTTCGTTATTTCATTGACTACAAATGATGGAGACTTGAGAACCATCCTCGTGTGAGAATAAGAATGATTACCCACTTGGTGACCAGCTTGCATGATGAGCTGCAATCACGAAGGATAAGCCTCGATCTCCCTACCAATAAGAAAGAACGTGGCCTTGATACCATGATTTCTTAGTATTTCTAAGGTTTTTTGCGTATTGCCAGGGCTTGGCCCATCGTCAAACGTGAGTGCAACGATACGTTTTTGTGTTTGTATATTATTCACCAAACCACCAAAAAATTGGAAATTTCTTGATTTGGAGATATAAAATAATCAGACACAAGCAAGTAGTAAGGCACACAAAACAATCAAAATGCGCTTTGTTCTATGCATTTGGGGATGTTATTAATAAAAGCAATTTTGTATATTGACAGTATTGCAATAAGATATTAAATATATATTGTTGGCACTCCTATCATAATTTATTATCCAATTATAGCAAATGCCCGAAAGAAAAGACCTCGACACTATCATCACCATGAACGGCACCCCAATACGTTTTGAAAAAAACAAAGAATGAATATACAAGGCTCTCACTGCTGAACAAAGTAAATCTCTCAATCCTGGAGAACACGTAGAACCATGAACCGCGCTCTATGCTAGCATAGGTATCATTTTATTGCTCTGTGTCATTGGAGGTATAGGAAAGCAAAGAGGCATCCCTACCACTGAATCTTGGCTCAATAAAGACCTTAAAGATAAAGGCGGGCTTAATTAACCACTATTTAATACAAAGTCTTATAGATATGAATAAACTATCGCACAACAGTCACCACACAAACTCATTACAATCGCAAGAAAGCCTTATATCAGAGGTTTTAGGCAACTATCAGCAAACAATCACAAATTGTGAACATATCATACAACAAACAAAACAAAAAATTTGAAAACGAGTAGCATTTGAAACGACAAGAATACCAATGCTTGAGAATATGATACAAGCAAGTCTGAGAGAGGTAGCACTTCCATGACATACATTCAAACCAGATTATCGTGCTTTTGGAGAACTACGAAACTGTAATGACGAACAAATATATCAACTGCAAAGTAATTGCCCCGACATTCAATCTCTTTTGGAACATTACCAGCAAAAAGACAAGGAACAGCTCGATGTAATTATTCGTAAACTTCAAGATATTGTAGATGAGTACCAAAAAATCGTAGACTACTGCACGCATATGATCAAAAATGCTCATAACCGAAACAGTCTCGTAGGAGCGCAATTGGCTCATTACGGGCTTGATGCATTTAGTGCAACAACATTAAGAAACGTCAATCACATCCGAAACAACACAAAAAAACTAATGGACGATTACAATAAAAGAGTTGCCTCAGAATCAGGCTATACAGAAATTCAAACATTCGTCTCTATAAACAAAAGATTATCCAATTAGGCTAGGTATCTGGTCCATACCATATATCCAACCAAAGCAACCAAAGCAGTTACTATCGTACCCCATACTATATCAGGAGCGACCATAGCCACAGGTCGAGATTTTAGTGTAGCCCAATTGGTCAGGTCATAGGTCATATATGCGGTAAATCCCAATAAGGCACCATATCAGGCTGCCATATACCAAGACTGCTCACGGTATGCAGGATAGATAGCGAAAACCACAACAGCAATGGTATACAAAACATAAAACGCCAACGCTGGTCATCGCAAAATTTGCTCTCTCATAAGAGGTCCAAACCACTGAGCTATAGCGGACTTCATTATGACACCAAGCCATACATAATCCAAAACACAAAGAGTAAACAAAGAAATAAAATACACGATGATATACTGCATGTATGCGACATTAAAAAAATAAAACAAAAGCAATTATGGAAGCACTCGATAAAAAAACGCATATCCCACAAAAAAACTCAAGAATAATAAGATACTCCGATCATATATATATTTTGAAGTAACTTTCCCCATCAGCTTATCAATCATCATCACACCTATGGTTCAAGAAAGTAGCCATCAAGCAAAATTGGTCCATGGTACTCCAAATCGCATTCATCACTCAGGATACACTCGCAAACCCATAAGCACCGCAAGCGGGTCTAAAATCAAATCGACAGCCACAAGTAATAATCCACCATATAGCCACAGCATATATCAGCTTATACGAGATTGTAACCGTGACCACACACCAATAACCAAGGGCGGCCATGTAAATAGCAACATCCATGGTACAATACCAGCTATCTTTGGGCCAAGTTGATCACTATAAGCAAAGCAACCATAAGGAAAACAAGTCAACACACCAAGAGATTCGATACCATAACCGAACAATCACACTATCACTATCACTAGCAATCCCCTCTTACCCAGGTCATTCACAAAAGGAATAAAACAAGATAATCAGAATGCCATCGTAAGTAGCATGCCGATAAGCTGATTTTGAGCACTAAAGCCAAAATGCACTGGAAAGAATGCAGACAGGAAAATACATGCCAAGATGATTGTTTTAGCAATACGTGTCATACTAATACCAAAAAACAGTAAACAACAACGTCTATCTTCTTTGCATAGATATTCAAGTTTGTTTCAAAATCATATGCATCAAGACATATAGTTTCATAAAATACTCAACTACTTCTTGGATGTAATACTAACTAAGGCAATATGTTTTAATCTTGACTTGTGGCTTTCTCTTGTAATTGTACACGTTTATCCTATCAGAAGAGTATACTATTTATACTTCTTTTGTTCACACATGATGTCTTCTAATCAATGTTGTAGTGCTTGCAAATCACATCCTGGTCATCTCAATACTGGTCTGTTACTCATGAGAGTCGCAGTGTGAGCCTTATTCATTATGCATGGCTTGATGAAATTTGGTGCTACACCAGAAATGGTACAATTTATCGGTGGTGCTGCTCATCAAATTGGGCTCAGCTTCTTATCTATCGAAACATGGTTTGAGATTGTAAAATATAGTGAAGTGATTGGTGGATGATTACTTATTCTTGGCTTATTCCCAAGACTTGCAAGCGCAGTATTATTGATCATCATGCTTACTGCTTCTCACATCAAATGACGAGATATCAAGAAGGCAGAACTGGATATATTGTTTGCCGCTATCTTAACTAGTATGTACTTCACTGGTGCTGGACGCTTTGCGCTTGGAGCTCTATTTCACAAAAGTAGTAGTGAATGCTCAAACGATTGCTGTAAAGACAAAGCTAATTGTGCTTGTGGGGACTGCGACTGCTGCCAACCCAAAAAATAATCATCATATCCAAGTACTTGCATAAGATCCAACATATCATGTTGGATTTTTTTATTTCTTTTGGGGAAAGAATATCGACAAAGTGTTACAAATAGTATATCGTCGTCGGCTGCTGTTCCACACTGGAGGTGGTAGTGGACACGGCAGGCAGAGTGATAGCTACCCAGATGGATGGCAGATCACAGCCAAGAAACTGGATGTGGGGCTATGGGACGAAGACGGCAAAGAGATAATGTTCTATCAGTCTGGCGGATTTACATGCCAGATAAACGAGGAACTCCCTATTATCAAAAAAATGAAAATGATGTTTGTGTAAACTCCACGACATCCTAAAACACAAGAGCTGGGGCAGCACGCTGCCCCAGCTCTTCCGTATGCTATAAATATATTGACTTTATACTTTATAAATATATTGCCTATACTGATATTGTTTTATTTCATTATCATATAAACTAATGAATCTTTTCGGATGAAACAAGAAAAGTGATGTCAAACCGCAAGATCAAAGCGTAATAACTGGACCGCAAGACACAAACAAACAGTTTGGGGCGACAGCCATCAGAAAATCGCTAGAGGTATTTGGAGAGTGCATCGTGGAACGTGAGGATCAAAAAATCAATAAACTACTGGTCACTTCTTTTATTGAAGCGTTTGGGCAAAAACATGATCAGCAAGACTGGTTAGATGAGTGCAAAGCATATTTATGCGATGCATTGAGAGATGCGCCATTGCAGAAGCGCTACATCCTATTGGCAGCAACCAAACAATATCTCGCTCTAGATCTTGCAGTAGGATTATTATTTTCCAACAAACAAGCTATCGGAAGTCGGGATATCGCTGCCATACTAAACACTATCAACCACGCGACTGGTCAATACACCACAGAGCTCAACCGTACACTTCAATTACGACTCAAGAACTGATCTGTAGAAGCATCAGAAATCATTGAGGCAGCCAAAAAGACTAAAGAAGCACAAAGCAAAGAAGCATTGCTGCGCAGTTTAGCTTTGGACCAATTGGCGTGCAGAGAGATAAGTATTTACGAGCTAATCACGCAGCTACCAAAAGAAGATCAAAAAAGTCTTATGGAGAGATTTTTCTTCAATCAAACTTCAAATACAAACTTCAGTAATTTGGTAGGCGCGATAAACACAGAGAGTCGTACCACTTTACCAAAGCTATTTCAATTTATGGAAAGCATTTACTCACCTGCCGAGTTACAACAAAAAGCTTTACAGCTTGAAATCGCAGGTGACGGAAGCACTATCTTCGGATCAATTTTTTGGATACCAGCTTGAGAGCAAAGATTGCAGTATCTCATCAACAAATCACCTATTCACAACTTCATACCATACGTACTGTTCGATAAAGAGTATGGCGTTATTCCACAAAAGATACTCTCCGTACCAGATGCCGTGACTCTCTTAAAAAAATTAAACGAGTTGCGTCCAAACAACATCTTTATTACAGAAGCTATCGGACGCGTTCAAAAAGATCACAATATCACATTTTAGTAATGGATCTTATATTACGACTAAATCAAGATCATCAATCTTGGTTTTTTCATTTTGAAATTTAATTCGCAAAAAGTATATGTAGCTCAAGAAGCAACTTTTGCGTTTTTAGATTATTTTTCAGCAATATGGCAGGACACAGTAAACGACACAATATCAAACATCGTAAAGCATGAGAAGATGCAAAAAAAAGTAAGGTATACAGCAAAATGGCCAAACTTATCGAGATAGCTGCTAGAAATGGCGGAGATCCAAATATGAATCCTGGGCTGGATACGGTTTTACAAAAAGCAAAGTATGCCTCAGTGCCCAAAGATGTGATCGAAAGAGCAATCAAAAAGGGCTCATGACAAAGTGATGGCGCTGCCTATCAGACTATCTTTTATGAATGATATGCGCCAGGAGGCGTGGCATTGTACATCAAAACCATGTCCGACAATTCCAATCGCACGGCTAGCAATATTAAGTCTTTGTTGTGAAAAGCGGGAGGAACCATGGCCGAGATGGGAGCCGTGAGTCGACAATTTAAAGAAATAGGAGAAATCATCATCGAGGGTAAGAGTGAAAAAAACATCGTCAAAGGCAATGAGATAGAAACTATTGTGCCATTTGATGATACTTTAGAAGAGCAGCTCTTGGGTCTGGATATACAGGATTATACGCTGGAAGAAGGGATGTGCAGAGTGGTCACCACAAGAGAAAATCTCAACAAGGTAGCTCACAGTCTTGAAAATATGTGATATAAGCTGAGTTCGGCAGATCTCATACGAGAATCCACTAACCCCACCGAAGTAGATGACGAAATATATGCTAAAGTAGAAAGGATAAGAGAAGTATTGGAGGATGACGATGATGTAGAACAAGTATATGACAACGTAGCATAATTCCATGAAAGATTGACATGTGAGACAATATAACTACATACAACATGATTCATCATTATATCTTATAGAGTGCCGACCATGAAACGTTTGATTACATTTGTACTATGGATTATCATTTTTTTGCTGTTGAGTTTTTTAGTGTATCAAAAGTACACTGGCAAAGTGGTAGACGTATCTTACATCACCGATCCCCTGGGAAGAGCTGGCAGCATCGTGAAACAAAAGGCTATAGTGATCAAACATATCGTACAATGATCTAAGAACTGGTCAGACTTATTCCAAAAAAAACAAGAGTGACCCGTGTTGCACGCCACTGAAGAATTTTCTGGTGCAAAAGCTGATCTCCAGCGAAATCAAGATTTCTCAAATAATCTGATCAAAAATACGTTTGTCCTCAAACAACAAGTATGAAAATGAGAGCTGTTTGCTGTTTGGTCGGGTTCTGCAGACCACACAAATGATCAGATTATCATTACTCTTGATGGACAAACCGTCCTCTACCCAGCATTTTATAACGCTAACAATACCTTAGTGATCCAACAAGGTAGTGGAAGCACTGGCGAGACCTACCAAGCCACTGGGATCGTGATCATGAACGGAGACAAAGACTACTACTTTTACTACCCAGTCAGTACGAGCAATGGCAAACAAGTCGGTATTATTTCGTCGATATGATCTGGCATCATAAGCGCATCCGAAGCCGTAGTGCCATTCTTATTTTACAAAGATAACTATTTCTTTGTCAAAAAAGAGGCAAACAACAGCAATAGCATACTATACGCATTTCAAAATGGGATGTTTACTGCTATCGCTACTGGAGAGATTGGAGGCGTCAGTGTAGAAAAAGACGTCGCTGCACTTCACAATAGGGCTAGCAACGAAATCGTTGTCCTATCATTGCTTGATTACTCCACACAAAAAGTTCTCAAACCCCAAAGATCAGATATTACCTATTATTCATTCCTTTTGACAGGGGCTCATATACGGGTAAAATATCACGATAATCTGAGCGGCAGTGTTATTTACGAAAAACAAGTGAGGTAAAAACTTGACTCAGTGAAATTTCTGGTTATAATAGATACAACGATTTATACTACTCATACGCATGAATAGGTTGTTGTCAGTTATAATTGGAGTCTTGACCCTGGTCATTACGTTTGTGGGATGACGAAAATACGGAGAAACGCAGATACCCAAGCCCGTTTCTTTCGTAACTCAATCAGTAACTAGTCAAACACAAACAGCTACCGCTCCAAGTACAGAAACAACCAAAGCAGATGATGGTTTTGCAATGTCCGAAAGATGAACGTTTAGAGTGTATACCACCAAAAATACTACCCCTAAAGAAGCCCTTGGCAAAAACACAAGCTTTATTATGTGTCCTGGAGCTGATGCGAAAAATTTTGTTATGGAAATCGGATGGACTCCCCCACCAGTCTTATTGGATGGCGATGTGGAAGTAAGCACATTTGGATTTAGCCTAGCAATGGTTGCAACCAACCAAAAGCTACCAGTCAAATTTCTCAGAGCCATGAGAAAAAACACCTTGGTAGATGGGCAGTGTATTTACGTGGCCAATAAAGATACAATCTTAGTATATAGCATAGCCTTGGATCCTAGCTGTTTGCCAGTAAGTAATGGATTTGAATGCAATGGGAAAGATAGTTAATCTAGTCCCGTATAAATAATATCTCTCGCACGAGCACTCTTTCATTACTCTATCTAGAGATCTTGTGCTGCCATCGCACTTTGCTTTTGAAACAAGTCGAGCGTAAAACATAGCCTGAGGAATGAGCATTGTCTCAGGTTTTTTCATGGGCAAACCATATTGGCTCTACTCTCACAATAGTCCAGTGATCTCAGCAAGTCCATACCTTGCAATAAGAAAAAGCATAATTACATTAGCGTGCTCATAACACAAAAAATAAATCTATCGTACCTTTCTATAGCAATGAAAAAGTTCTTAATCTTGACATGATCTACTGGTTCGGGACATATCTCTGCGTCAAACGCACTAAACTGATGGATACGCAGTCAATGACACGACGCCCACGTAGAGGACATTTGTCACTTTTCCACAGGAGGAAGGATCATAAAAATTGCGCATAAGATCATATCAGAGTATCTGGGCATAATAGGCTCTATCATTTTTTATACAACCAACAATTGACTATGCAAGTGGATACGACATAGGCTATGGGCATTTTCCGATTCGTACGCTTTCAGTCGTCTCATCCAAAAACACAAACCAGATCATATTATTTTCACCCAAAAATCTCGAATACCCCTACTGAGCTCCTACGTCAATAAGAACGAAAAATCATTTACCATTAGCAGTGTTTTTGTACATTATGGACGTTCGATTCATACTCTATGGATAATGGATCCGGCTATATGCGATTATTACTTTGTTTTCGACCTGGGATCAGAGTCCTATCTCATTGATAAATACGATATACCTGCACAACAAATTATCGTCTCCTTTTTACCTATCCCTCAAGATGTATTCCATAAAAGAGTATCCATAGACCGCCATAAGCTTATTATATTGTGCACATGACTAAACACTAGTTTCATAAAAGGATTTTTGAATCAGTACAAAGATACTCCAGAATACAATATCGTTGTCGTATCATGAAGAAACACACACCTCAAAAAGATAATGTCTGAATTTAGGACATATAAACACATTACGTTTTACAGACATTACAACATAGGGTCTGGTCTCAAAAATTTTGATGTTTTTATAGGTAAACCTTGATGAGCAGTATTGGCCGAGTGCATTGCATCCGAGACTCCTATCATATGCCCCGCTCACTTCCATGGAGAGGAAGATGCAAATAAGGATATAATCAGACGCTACGGCGTGGGCTACTGTATACATGATCCGCAAAAGGTCGCCCACACCATTGCCACCTGTGATTTTCAAAGTATGTTGCCAAAATTCAATCTACTCAAAAAAGATTCATGCGATATTATTCTCAAAACAATACTGCAAAAATAATGATAGATGCATAGCATTTTTTATTTTTTGTCTATTTTTCTGATTTGCTTCCACATATATCGCAACATCAGGAGTAAGATCAAGATCAAGAGTAAGAGCATCAACTGCAGCGGATTATCAAATCAGATTGGATTAGACTGAGTTGCAAAGTTGACTGCGGGATCCTTGGTTGTGGACGGTGGCTGAAATGCGGTACCATTGCCATCGGGGTTATAAGTCGCGGCCATTGCTGTACAAGCTTTCTCCAAATCCATCACACCCTTACCAAGATCAGCAAGTATGGGACTCAGATTATCAAATATATCATCTATAGATCATCCATGTCATAAGATATACGCCAATCATGCACTAACTACAGGAGCTGCTTCAGAAGTACCATCTACTGATTCGTATAAGTTATCCATAGAAGTAGTGATAATATCCACGCCAGGCGCAGCAATATCGACTCGTCATCCATGGTTGGAGAATGATGCTTTTTGTTTATTGTTGTCTACTGCGCCCACCGCGATCACCTCTGGGTATGCTGCAGGATAAAATGGAGCACTCGAGTTGTAATTTCCAGCGGAAGCAACGATAGTCGTTCATTGTTTGCTTATTTTTGTCACCAATCTCTTCAAGATAGGTATATCATCATTGCTAAATATTCACCAAGATACATTGATGACGTCAGGCTGCGTACGTCACGCTTGTGTGAGAGCTTCTAGACCATAAGTGATATCGCTTGGAGATGCTGCATCATCACGAGTCGCCTTGTATACAGATACTTTGAGACTATTGAGCGGTATACTTATCAAACCTTTATTGTTATCAGTTGTCGCTGCTATAATTCACGCTGAATAGGTACCATGTGCCCAGTCTACATTGGATAGTTGATCTGGTGGTGGGGCGACATTATTATCATCATTCGCTACGTCTTTTTGGAAGATGATATTTTTTTGTAGATCTTCGTGAGAAAGATCAAAGGCACTATCAATAATAGCTACCGACACTTCCTTGGTAGGATTTCGACTGCACAGGCCAAGCGACTGCTCAAACCCAATCGTATCCAGATAGGTTTGCTTATCATACAAAGGATCAGAAAAATTCACTACATCTAGCACAGTAAACAAAGGCGTAGATCACGCTTGCGAGCTTGTTGTATTTTGAGATAACAACAGCGGCGATGATTTGCGTCATGCAGTGCTCTTGGTTTGCTGAGCGATCTTAAACAGCGGTACAGGCACGATATGTTGGGCGAGTTCGTCTCATCACAAATGCGCTAACAATCCATACATGCCAGCGTTGTCAATCTGCTGTGGATCAAACTCCAATCTCATCACAAATGGCTCATATGGTTCGAGTACAGCTTTGTACGAGTAGATAGTCAAAAATTGAGATAAAAATGAAATAATAAGCTGACTTTTTTCACGATCCAACTCCAGATCTAGATCCAGGTATAAAGCACCAGGTACTTCGTTGTAAGGAGAAAAATATTCATCCACTTGTTTGATACATTGTCTAATACGCGGCTTATTGATCGAGATACGATTATTTTTTTTCTCTATCACAGTACAGTAGATATCATAAGGTAGTTGTTGTATACATGCTTGCAGTGTGGCCGTACCAAACTGAGTTCCCTGACAACGATACAGATATTCCAAAGAATTCAAGCCTAGAGAAAAATTGGTAAGCGAGGAGATTGACTTTGTATTAGGACCAGAGCTTCATCTACCACGTGAAGAATCTACTCAAGGGATAAACACGTATGGATTATCTTGCGACTGTTCCAATGCATAAAGATCAATACTACCCAACGTAGTAGTAAATGAAGGTGTAGAACTGCTTTGGTTTACGGCAGGAGTATTGTTTTGGCTGCTACTATTGATTGTATTATTGGGACTAGAGGGAGGAGACGAAATCACAGGAGCAGTGATACTTGGTAGACTTGGAAGTGGTCACGTGGGAGACTGAGGATTATCGTATTGGCTCAAGTCAATAAGTAACAAACCGCTGGGGTCACTCTCTATGGGGATACTAATCGGTGGCGATGGATACACATCAGGAATTCCCACAAAGCTCGATAGATCAATAACTCATATTGTGGTGTTTGGATTTGTTGATGGAGAAATGATAGGAGGTGACCAGGGGATATGGTTCGGATTATTTCATATCATTGGAGCTGTAGGTAATGACGTTGACTCAAACATCACACCCTGACTGCTGCCTCATCCACCACCAGTATTAGTACCCGTATTATTGGATCATGTATTATTACTTCATGTATTGTTCGAACCCGTATTATTGGATCAGGTATTATTGTTGCCTGTGCTTGTTGTTGCAACAGATGTAAGACAGGTAAATTGACTACCAGATAATCAGAGATGATCAAACGACAGAGACACGATAAACAAGCCCGTGGTATTGTAGGTATGCATTACTCCAGAACTTGGAGTGTTAGTGATAAAGTTATCTCCTCGATCCAAGGCAGTCGCCTGGAAACCTAGTGGGATACTAAACAACGCAGTCGTAGCGAGTGGCGAACTACCAGAACTCGGTGTCACTTGCAATACAACCTGATTACAATTTCCCGTATATCGCTGACAGGTCATATTATTGCATCATGTGTACCCATCGCACTGCTCTCCATATCCTGTCTGGACTATCCCATCACCACAAGATACAATAGATAATGTACACCCAGACTGACTAGACCCGCTTCCTACACCTGCACAATTTCGGGTCCATCATGTATCGTACTGACTCAGACCATACAAAGATCCTACAGTACATAAGATACTCTGAGACGGAAGCGTATTAACGCCAGAGTAATACCCAGTCATCACACTCGTGTTACATTGAGCATTGACAGAAGTACCAACTTGCACGATCCCCGTACACTGCCCTGTTAGCGTAGATCCACTGATAGTACTTTGTATACTCAGTGTGACTGTATAATTTCCAGCAGTACCGTAATACATACTTGCTGGAGAAGTGGGACTAGATATCGTATTACCATTTCATACATTGAGTTGCGTGGCAGTAATCCAAGACGCGAGAGACCATACTCAGGTCGCATTGACTGGTAAAAATCCACTTCATAAGAGAGTGATCGTACAACTTGGTGCTTCATACTGACACGTTGCACTACAGCCATCTCCAGAGCTTGTGTTACCATCATCACATTGTTCTTGATTGGAGTATCCATTGCCTGTACCAGCAAGACCATCACCACAATAACGTTCACTCGCATTACAAGAAACATTAGCACCGCTATGGATGCCATAACAAGACCACTGCCAGGTATGCGCTCAGGTATTGTATACAAATCACGATACGATACCTACGTTACACAAGCCCACACTACCACTATG
>JBAYVQ010000001.1:0-114673 GCA_041674565.1 Candidatus Absconditabacterales bacterium | reverse complement strand
CATATATGACAAGACCCCTTGAAACTTCGTACCTCTAACTCTCATATTAAACCCAGATCATGACACGCCAGTAATGAATCAGGAAGTGTTTGGACCAGTGCTACCTGTGGTAATATACGATACGATACAACAAGCCATAAGCTACGCAAACGACACCATATACGGACTGGGGGCATACCTACGATGAGAAGACAAAGTAGTGGTTGAGCAAGTATGCCAACAACTCAAGACAGGTAACATCAGCGTAAACAATACCTCGTACCTCATACCTCAAGTGCCATTCGGCGGATACAAGCCTGCCTCAGGAAACTTTAGACAGCACGGTACATTAGGTTTAAGAAACTATACCGAGATAAAAGTAATCAGCAAACCAGTATAAATTTATATATATCATATGTAGATGAATTACCATAACTATCGAGAATACACATTGTTACAAAACAACATACCACTTTGTAAGCAGTTAGAATGAGCATTGAATTGCGAATATTTGATAGTCTGAGGAGGAGTTGCATGATTGCACTGCTGTCTAGAACTATTACGTCAATGAGTTCATGCCAACGACATTGTACTAGTAGAAAAAGCAATTTGCTGATGAGGAATGTCAGGCAAGAGTGGTGGCTTCCTTACTCCAGACAGCGAGTTGTGACTAAGGTCGCTCGAGAAAAGATACGGAGAGTCTGTCGCCAAAAAAATATGGGAGTTTGGAGCGGCTGGACAAGCAAGCATGGTACACAACATTCACACCCAACATATGGATTGCGATCTAAGAGATCAAGATAGTTTGCTTCTAGGTTTATGAAAATCTGGGATACAGATGTGCATAGAGGAACATGAAGCTAGAAAAGAATATGGATACGACACGGAACTGATATTGGACACCAACCACCTTAGGAATCACAATTCTTGATGATGCTATACCGCTTGAGATAAATACAATGACTGTTTTGGTATAAATGCTTTCCAGTACTGCCAGTGGGTCAAACACTATCTATGACAACAAGGTGTTCGTGTATTTGAGTTTACAGAAATTACAGATCTAAAAAATACTCATGCAATAGCAAATTGCTGATCTATTGCATTCAAGCACTGTTTCGCTTGTCCTGGAAAGGTAACAAATTCACTTTCCAAAAGTAAAGCAAAGTTACTATTTGGAGTCATGAATTTTATAACAGTAAGTGAACCACTTGAAAAATACCAGATTCAAGCCATGATGCCAGGAGGAGAATGTATGTGCTGGGACACTAAATTGGTCTTTAGTTATTACAGGGCTATAGATGGAAATAGAATTATTTTGGGATGATGAAATCCTATAAGTTCATTTTTGCCACGAGATATACAGTATGACGCTGCAATAAAATCAGCAATATATGATTTCAAGAAAACATTCCCTTCTCTCAAATGAGTACAATTTAGCGACTATCGATCTTGAAGGATCCAAGTAACCAAAGATCTTATGCCAATCATCGACACATGCAACACCTATTGCAATCACACACGAGTCCTGGGTTGTGCTGGTCTACCACGAGCAGCAGCGTGCTGAGAATTCGCAGTAAAAAAATACTTCAAAAAACACGACAAAGCTCTGGAACCCATATTCTCTATCAATAGAAAGTGGTTAATCCAACGAAAACCAAGCAATAGCGTACTCAAATCTATCATCTTCTGAATCAGCAATGCTTGGAGCATGTTCTGGCAAAAAGGTTACTAGTATTTCAATCGATCCGCAAATTCATCTCTTAGTTTTTTTATTTTAGGACTGATAACAATCTGACAGTAAGGTTTTTGTTGATTCTGATTATAAAAGTTTTGATGGTAACCTTCAGCAATATAAAATACCTCAGCAGGCAAGATATGCGTTACTATAGGAGCTGTATATACACTATCTTCTTCAAGTTGTTCCAATTTGGTATGTATTATCTTTTCTTGCTCACTGGTACTATAAAAAATAACAGATCTATACTGTTCACCAGCGTCATGTCACTGCTTATCCACGCTCGTGGGATCATGAGAAGCAAAAAATACAGATAACAATACATCTAGCGGCAAGACAGCTGCATCAAAAACAACCTTAACGACCTCTATGTGCCCACTGGCACCAGTACAAACTTGTTCGTATGTGGGGAATTTTCTCTTTCATCACATATATCCTGATTTTACATCCAATACACCCTTCAATCTTTGCAATACAGCTTCTATACACCAAAAACAACCACCACCAAAGTAGATAGTCTCACGACTAACTTCTCATAAGATCTCAGGTATAAACTTCATACTGATAGAATTTACGCAATGCCTCGTGTTCGTTTCAGTCATTTGCTCTCATACAAATACATGTCCCAAATGAGCACCACAATGAGCGCAAACGATCTCAGTACGATCACCATCCTCATCTGCAACCCGCTCAACGTTGCCAGGGATAGCCTCATCAAAGCTTGGCCAACCGCAATGTGCATCAAATTTATTGTGACTCGCATATAAGGGAGTATCACAACGACGGCACGCAAAGGTGCCATTTCTAGCTTCATGAAGCAACTCGCCAGTATCAGGATATTCGGTATCCTTGTGCACTATCGTGCGCTCTTGTTCTGGCGTTAACTTATTTCGTTCATCTACATTATCAGTCATAAGAAATGATAATCTGATAAATTTGTGAGTCTAGCCTACTTTTTCATATTTTATTTATTTAGAGACTGCTTATTTCCTTTATGCCCCTCAAAAATAACTTTTTCTCATTTACTTACTTTTTCGTAACCGAGCTGTCCACACGCTCATTTTATCTTTCTTCCGCGATTGATCCTTGCAGTAACCGTAATACCCGCGCGTTCCAAAACATCTCTAAAAGCTAAGATAGTTTCAGTGGGGGATTCTTCCAGGTCTGGCATTGCGGGGTTTGGATTATATGGTATCAGGTTGACGTGACTATTTCTGTCTTTCAATAGGGTAACCAGTTCATGAGCCAGTTCTGGTAAGTCAGTCATATCTTTGATCATAATGTATTCATAAAATATCCTATTACCAGTAGCGGCTTCGTACCTATCAATGGCATCCATAAGTTTATCAAGCGTATATCATTTAGCAATGGTTGGTATCAGCTTCTCTCTCAATACTTGATTGGGAGCATGCAGACTCAATGCCAACATACAGTCTATTCCGTCCGCGATCAGCTTATCTATTCATGGTATAATACCTGACGTGGAAATAGTAACATGCCTCTTACTAAGACTCAGATATTCTTGTTTGAGCATATATTCAAGTGCCACTTTCACGTTGTCATAGTTGAGTAAAGGCTCGCCCATACCCATAAATACTACATTTCTTACTTTCCGCCACGTGCCATCTTCCTTTTTCCCCAATTTATCCTTGAGGTAATGATTTACCCATACAATTTGAGCAATCATCTCGCTATAGTCTAAGTTTTTGCCAAATCACAACTTGCCCGTCACACAAAAAATACAACCCACTGGGCATCATACCTGAGAACTGATACAGATAGTAACTCTATTGAGAAATTTCTCTTTTTGACTGCGTACTACCCTCTCGTGATGATGATACATTACAACCGTTTCCAAGATAGTCCCATTTGCCAACTGAAACCCGATCTTAGTGCTATCTGGATTTTCATGAACGCTATCTACGGCAAAAGGAATAATGCAAAAAGACTCGCTCAACTGACTTCTCAGCTCCAGAGACAAGGTCGTCATTTCTTGAAAATCAATAATGGAATTGGTGAAAATCTCTGTGTAGATTTGTTTTTTACGAAACGCAGGCAAATTATGCTCTTTCAATCGCTGTTCTAATGCTTGTTGGTCAAAAATAGAGATCATTATCAGTTGTTATTTGTGAATTTTATACAATTTTCGTTTTAAAAATAGCTACCAAATAGTTATTTATTATACTTATTTGTCGTTATTATTCAATTCTGATTATCTTATATTCTCATGAGATCAGTAAAGTCACTGTTGTTTAGTGCTGCCGCTTTGTTGTTGTGCATCAATAGCATAGCGTCCAGTTATAGTCTTGGTATATTTTCACAGTCCAAAACGGTCCAAGAAATCATTGATAACGAAAAAAAAGTAGGCTATAAGTTCCCTGTTGTCGCTTTTGTGCTAGATGATTACATGCTACAGTGAAGTCTGGTGGTAAGAAATATCGCAAACAAACTTGGCACAGGCAGGATATATCATATCACTCTATCTCCCGAAAATCTTAGCGCTAGCCAGGTCGCAAGAAGCGGATTTGACGAACAGTACCTTGCCTTTTTTAAGGATGTAAAAAAATACAAACTAAAAGTGCTATTTCGTACCATGCATGAGATGAACGGCTGACGATACTCACGGTCATGAGATCCAGAAAATTTTAAAAAAGCTCGAAAAAATATCCATGAACTCTCTAGGCAAGCTGGTCTGGATGAGACACAAATACAGTTCATCTTCTCGTTCAATCGGCATGATATGCCAGTCGCGGGAGGTAAGAAACCAAGCCAAACAGCCAGTTATATCACTTGCACACCAGAAAAAAAGGCAAGTATCGGTTGTTTGACACGAGAGGACTACTACCCTGGTAAAGAATATGTGGATATAATCTGATTCACAGCGTACAACTGGTGAAAAGCAACCAGCAATCGTAGACGACTTACGATGGAACAAACCATCCATGACCCGTCTCGAGACAACTGGTCCAGGGTTCTCAAGATGAAAAAACCACTATATATTGATGAAGTAGGTACTACGGCCATAAAGTATGGGGAGATGTTTGATCGATCTAAGTCGCAAGATATGTACTGACGATCTACGATACCAAAAAGCGAACGACTCATGGATTTGTCTCATTTGGTGAAAGATATGCCTCAAATTATCGGGATGAACTACTTTAATGTAGACTACACCAATGGGCTGAGACATCATCTTCTGGGCGAAGCTGATTGGAAAATTATTGATCCCGAAAAAGGCATGATGTATCCTGGAGGACGAGATCTTATCAAAAACAACGATCCTCTTACCATAGAGATGGTATTCTCACACAAGCAACAAGTAGTAGCAAGCAAGACAAATAAGAGCACCAGTAAGAAACTGGCAAAACGTGCACGCCAAATACAGCCTACACAAAACCATCTTTCAGCACAGTAGATCACTATGACAAGCGGCGTAAAAAGGCAATAACCGCATCAGATTTATTTCTTTCTTGAACATCCTCTAGGACCCACTCGTAGGCACGTCTCATATACTCTCACACTGTTTTACCAGGTTTGAGATCAAACTCTTTCATGATATCATCGCCGTTGATAGGCATCTTACTCATAGTAAACTGTCCTTCGGACTCTTTCAGATTATCCAATATATTATAGAGTTTATCAATTTCATTGATAGCAGGCTTTTGAATAGGGTTGAAGTGTCACCGACGATCACCTTTGCAGATATCCAGAAGATTATGCACTCGCTCGTATCCACCATCTGCATACAACTCTCTTGTTTTCTTGATCCAATTCTCTGGCTTGGCAAACAATATCTCCCCTGGTTTCATGTGATAACCAATGTACCATTGTATTTCAGCTATTTCTTTGTTAGAAAACCCAATACGCTCCAAATCATCTTTGGCGATATCCTGACCACAATGCACATGATTGAGCCAACCGCCATAAATAAACGACCTCTCGTCTCTATCTAATCCCAGTGTATGCGTGTAATACTGCTCTACTTTACCACAGTCATGATACAGCATTGCTAGCCTTACCAAGTAATTTACATTGATACTCTGCAAATGATAAAGGGCCAAAATACTATGGCTATAGACATCAAACGGATGATATCTCATAGGCTGATTGAGAAACTTGAGAGCGAATATGCCAGGAAATATGTACTTCAGCAAGTTCAATTCATCCAGCACCGCTACATATCCAAAAGGATTGGGGCCAGAAAATACTTTTTTGATTTCTTCATGGATACGCTCTTTTGATAACTGTTTCACAAGATAGTAGTACTTCTTCATGCTTTTCCGTGTTTGCTGTTCATAATCAAACTCAGCATCCAAAATACTATCAAAATTTAAGATATTCTGAAATCTCACTGCCCTCAGTATCCTGAGTGCATCTTCGTTGAATCTCTTGTCAGGGTCTCATACTGCCCTAATCTTACCATCCACAATATCCTGTAGGCCTTTGTAGGGATCTCGTAGTATTCATCACAGGCGTTTTTGGTCTATAGTATGAGTCTGACAAAATGCATCAAGAGCAGCAGTATCAAGAGAGCCAGAGGACGATATATCACGAATACTATCATGCGACTGCAACACCAGTACGCCTCCTATCAAAGCGTATCAGTCGGTATCTAAGGATTTTAGCAGCAAAGCTTCGTCATATTCGCTATCTTTCATTATTTTCTTTCATCCCAGTGGCAAGTTCGTGTAATACATAGCATTGATCGTAAAATCTCTCCTACTAGCATCCGCAAGCAGACTATCAGACCAAATAATGTGCTCTGGGTGACGAAAATCACTATATCAAGATTCTTCACGAAAAGGCGTTATCTCATATTTTATTTCATATCATGCATCACGAGACAGTATTGTGATAGTGCCAAATTTTTCGGTACGAAATAGATCGAAACTCTTATCTTCAGTACTTATATCTTTTGTTTGTTTTATTTCGGTCCATATATTGCTTGGATCTCCGCACATAGTCAGATCCACATCAACTATATCGAGTTGTTTACCCAATAACATATCTCTCACTACTCATCAAACTACAAAAAAATCAGTCAGGCCAAGATGGTCTTGAAGGTAGTCTGCGTGAGTACGCAATTTTTGCAGATGTTCAAAGTGAAGTTTCATATTAGCTATTGAGTAAGTGTCGATGCTAATTGGCTATTATAGTCTTGTTTGAGAGACTCCCGTTGCCTGTCGATGGCGTTGCTAGGATCATTTATAAAATCTGATAATAGCCTTGTCCTAATAAGTAGCTGAGTTCTCTCAATCAGCTCAGGATTACGTAAATCTTTGCGGTACGCTGAGAGTTTCGCCATACCTCTGTAGCTTCTGTACCGCTTTTTTAGCTGAGAAGCGTATTCTGAGTAATGCTCATAATCAGTATGCAGCGCTTGGTCTATAGCCGCATCATAACACTTTAGTCTGGCTACATCAGACAATACGACTTTATTATACTGAGTGACAAGATCATTTGCAAGAAAGAATATCTTCATGAAATTATTGATATATGCATTCGTCTTCTTCTCAAACTTGTGATAGCCGAGTATATGAGACAACTGGGTAACAAACACCTTATCTTCCTGCGTCCAGCCAAGAAAGTTTTGGAATGTATCTTTGTTGTTGGCTCTGTATGCATTCAGTATGGTGTTTGTGCGAAACTGCACATCTTCCCAAGAATGTTGTAAGATATCCATGTGCGCGGAATTAATAAATAAAATATAATCTGATCCAATATCTGATATAAGCAGCTGACCGGACCACATACAAAATAGTAACTAATATTACAATCGAGGCTTAAAATCCTTTTCTCAATACCCCGCTTCTTTCAATCAATCAGGAATAATCTTGTGTCTCATACGATAGATAGTAGATCTTATTGTGCCAGATGATTTATCGAGAATCAATGCTATATCTTCCATTTTCTGTCCATCAAGAAAAAATAATTTGAAAATATGCTGAGAAGTCTCTCACTGTTTTGCTACTACCTCAGCAATGGCATGTTGGATGTCACCATAATCAATGCCGATGTCCAGAGGGCAGCTAGTATCCGTAAGCCACTCAGATAATTGATCTGCCGGGTGGTAGTCATGGATAGCGTGGATACGCCTTTCTCTCAAGTAACTAATAGACTCATTTTTTGCAATTTTAGCTAGTCGTGCCTTAGGACGATCCTCTTCGCAATAACGATTATTTTGAACAGCTTTCACGGCCTTTACATAAGTATTTTGCAAAATATCTTTTGCTGTTTCACGATCTCTGATGATATTGTAGATCACACCAAGAAGAAAAGAACTATACGTAGTCATGGTATCCAGCAAATTCTCCTCTTTATTCCTACTTTCAATATTCTTGTTCATTGCTCCAGTATTAAGAAATAATCAGATTATCCTATCTTTTGTCTATTGCCCATATATGGTCTCAATACTTCAGGTATTATGATGCTACCATCTTCTTGTTGATAGTTCTCCATAATAGCAACCAAAATCCTACCTATCGCTATAGCCGTTGCATCATTCATAGATACAAATCACTTACGACCCGCGTCTTTGGGGTCCTTAAATCTTGTGCCCAATCTCCTTGCTTGATAATCAGCCATAAAATCAGCGCTATGTGTTTCACGATATTTGTTTTGCCCAGGCATTCGACATTCTACATCCACATGCCTATAGTCCACAGCACCCATATCACCAGTACAACAAATAAGCACTTGATGAGGTATGTGCAGCTGTTGCATAAGGTATTCTTGTATTGCCACCAAGAACAAATGCTCTTCCATACCTTGTTCAGGAGTTGTGAACGTCTCCATTTCCAACTTATCAAATTGATGTTGTCTGATAAGCCCTCTTGTGTCCTTACCATAACTTCCCGCCTCTCTTCTAAAGGCAGTACTATAGCCCAGATATCTAATAGGCAATTGACTTACATCAAGCATACTATCCATATGCATAGGGCCAAGTACATGTTCTGCGGAACCGTTGAGTACCATACCATCACCCTCATAGCAGTATCTTTCTTCCTTAGGATTCAATCTGCCCATCTTATTCATCACCTCCATTTTCATGAAATAGGGCGTCAAGATTGGCGTAAATGGTTTGTTACTTACTTGTAAGTTGTTATTTTTAATAATCTGATCAATAGTTTCTTGATTCGTCAGGGTATTCATAACTCGCTGGATAATAGCGAACTGCAACAACACCAAATCGTTTTTGATATACACAAATCTACTACCGCTTACCTGGCCAGCTGTTTCAAAATCTAGTAGATTTAAGGTGTCACCCAACTCCCGATGCTCCTTTGGCTTGAAATCAAACATCTTTGGCTCGCCCCATTTTTTCAATACCACATTTTCGCTATCATCAGCCCCATAAGGAGTATCTGGACTATAGAGATTTGGCACAGATTCCGCTACAGGTTTAAACTCCTCTTCGAGCGTTCTGATCTTCTCTTCAAGCATTGCTCATTGATCTTTGAGCTGTTTTCCCAGCTCATTATCCCTATTCGCTGCAGCTTGTTTCTTAGATGCATTGAGGTTATCTAATTCCTTTTGACTAGTTTTGATAGTTTCATACAATCTCACAAACGAGTCAAGATCGCATTCTACAAACTTGTCTTTGCAAACCTTGCGTAGGTAATCGATATTCTCATATACGTACTTTGGATCCAACATGATCAATACAATTAGGTAATAAAGCCTATTGATAGATATATTTTGTCGATATAATATCAAGTGACAGGCTTATCCAAGTATAAGACTAATACTTCCTGATATTGAAAAATAGCTGTATATCCTGAGCCACGTTGAGCTCATATTTACCACTGTTGTACCTAGCACTGGTCATCTTACCATATACCCAAAATCCCTTTTGGTAAATTACATCTACATCGCCAAATTCATAAGGAATTACCCTAAATTTGATAACTGGCACGCTGACCTTGTAAGGATTAGTTAGTTGTTTGATTGCCCCAGAACCATTATCCAGACCCAAGTAGCAACCAGATCACTGTCCGCACTCCCCCACTTTACTCAACTTTATCTGTCTATCTGCAGTCCTCAGCACCAACACATCCGCATATCCCTGATCGACTGGCACGAATTTACCAGTGCCGAAATACGCTCCCAAGTCTAGATCGTAATTATCCACAAGATTTTGGATAGTCTGACTAGCAAACAATAGCTCATTATTGAGGTTTTTCTCTTGTTCGATTCTTACGGACAGCTTCAGGATATTTGTATATATACCAAAAATAACGCCTACCAAAAGACTGATGATTACTAAGGAAACAAGAACCTCCAGGAGAGTAAACGCCTTCTTGAAACGTATTGATTTGATTGTGAACAAAGACCACATGAAGCGATTGAATTGCAGACAAATTAAACTACTTGTATACTAGCATTATAGATAGACTTTTCAACATGATTGTACTCGGCATAGATCCAGGCGTAAGGAAATTGGGATACGCTCTTGTAAAATTTGAACATAATCAGAAAACTATTGTAGACTCTGGTATACTTTTTGACGATACGAGTATCACCAATAGGATGGATCGATTTGCCAAGATGGTTAATATCTACGATTTTTTTCAAGAATTATCCAAAACGCAACAAGTCGACGTTGTGGCCATAGAAAGGCTGTACTTTACAGACAGAAATCAATCCAACGCGGAGTTTGTCTATGGCATAAGATGAGCCTTAGTTACACTATTTTACTCTCAGAAAGTGCATATACAAGAGATAGATCCAGTACAAGTAAAAAAATATATAACCTGAAACGCCAAAGCTGACAAAAAACTCGTACAAGGTAAAATCATGCAAATATACTGATTACAGCATATGCCCGAATACAATGACAGTGCTGATGCACTAGGTATGGCATACATAGGCAACATCATTTGTGCCTCACATTAGGCACCTTTTTGTATTTGTGATCGCAGACATAACATCCAAATACAGTAGATGGTTTTTTATGATTTTATACAAAAATATAAAAAAAATCCTGTTCACTTATTAAAACAGGGGTTTGACAAGAAAATTCAAGTATTAAACAGCAGGTATGAGCTCTGCAACTGGGGAACTATAAAATTCTATCTTTTCTTTATAGAGTTCTATTGGCTCTCTTCAAGCAATTTTTTCTTTCAATTGACCATTCACAAATAACAAGACAGTTGGTACGGATCTAATACCCAGTTGAGCCGTAAAATCACTTTCCTTGTCAACATCCACTTCAAGAAAATTCACCCTATCTTTGTATAACATACTCAATTCTTCTAGTTGCGGTCTAAGAGACGCACAAGGGCTGCATCGTTTCGCCTGAAAATCAATTAACACCACTCCACTTGTTTGATTCACTAAACTGCCAAACTCATTTTTTGTTATCTCTCTCATCACTCATACGCATTTATAAGCTAAATGGGCCTCATTAATTCTATAACTTACGTCGCACACAGTATGCTTGTTTTGCATGACATGTGTGCTAACTTATTGCACACATATTTTGCACAATTGTTCTGATCATTTTAATAATCTTTAAATTGAGCTCAAAATATCATTTCGCACTAAATATTTCAAAAGCACCAATTACGCCAGTATCATGTAGATCAAATTTCACATAAAATTTGTTGCTGTTGATCTCAAGTAATCCTACATAGCCCTCCTCCGCTTGATCCATCTGCAATTTCATGTTTTGAAATTGCACGATTCTAGCGTCTTGTTCGAGAAATAAAGGCACTATGCTCATTACCTATAACATAAGATTTAAAGAGTGTGGTACGAGATGTATCTTTTTCCAAATGAATGTGAAGGGAAAATATAAAAAAAAGTATATAGCAGATTTCTCTTGAAGTATATGGAAGAAAATATATAAAGTATTTCTCTTTTATATAATTCAAAAGCTTGTAATATGAGTTTATACATAGAACAGATAACAAAATATATGAAGAAAAAGATATGAAAGATAGTTTATGGAGACGAAATACAATCTTTACAAAAAGAATTATTGGGTCACAGTTTTAATATGAACAAATTCTATAAGTTGATTTATACATTAAAAAATAAAGGATATCTCCTCGAACTAAAAAACTGAACATATATAGTTTCCTACCCCGAAGCACAAGCATCGGAACAAGAGGAACGCAAAGAAAGTTACTACTGGCTGCTATTGCACGAAGCGATCAAAAAACATTGCAGCTCTAACTATTGCATATCTGGAGCCAAATGATTGGAAATATATCTTAACAACTACGAGCTACCAGAAATTATTGAAATCAGCAACACAAAACTTACCAAAAAGGAAATAGTACTAAATAAGCACGAAGTACACATAAAAGCATATGATGAACTATCGTCTCCAGCTAATAAAAAGATACGATCTACTATCAAAAGCAAAAGAACCAAAGTAACAATATGATGAAAGTCTTTCTTTGTGGCACCTTTGGGGTTTTGTATGCTTGAGACAATGCATTATACCTCCAAAATGCATAATGGATACGAAACGGAATTAGTCAGAAAAATACTTAAAAAGTACAAAAACAAAATCGACTTACCACTCATAGCAACCATCCTCAAATCATGAAAACATCATACAAGTGTCAATAGACTATACAATATTAGCAAATGAGTAGACGAAAAAACGTCTCAAGAGTTATTTGAACTTATTAAAAGAAGTAGTTTCAGAATCAGCTTATAAAGCGGTTTATAAAATTCTACTTACCAAGAAAAAAAAGTAGAATTTTTTGGTAATTTTTTGGTAACTATTATACAAAAATATTTGACTTTTTGTATTAGCAGGATTATAATGGATTGTAAGACGTTCTCGAAAACACATAATATTGCACAATATACGACTTATACATGCGATAAGTAACCTAACTCAGCAGTTTAGCTTCTTACATAGCAATCATGTTTAAAACTCTCAAGAAATTTGACGCCATATCGTTGACCGAGATGGATGCTAGAATGGGCTCAATAGGGCTCGACAGGATGGAAAATAAATACATCGTGCATACTAGTATGTTAGACAAAATTTTAAAGGAGTTGCAAAATGACTATGTTGCGCTCGAGATAAAAGATCTCAGAGAATTTAAATATCACAATATGTATTTTGACACCAAAGATTACAAATTTTTTCATGAACATGGAAAAGGGTACAAATTAAGAACGAAATTAAGAACGAGAAAATATGTAGATAGCAAAATAGCATTTTTTGAATTCAAGCAAAGATACTACGAAAACGTTCGTAAATTCAAGTTTGATATTAAAGTATCCAATCACGGCAAATTTAGCAAAAGGTGTAAAAATTTCACCGAGCAGCTATACAAATCAACATACCAAAAAAAACTCAATTGAGAAATAAGTCCCTCTCTTACTACAGAATATATTAGATTCACTTTGTGTAGTAAGAAAAATGACGAAAGAATTACTTTTGATAGCAAAGTGACCTTTACCAATGCACGTAATAAAAAGACGAGACCATACATGCTCTCTGATATAATTTTAGTAGAATCCAAATCAGCAAGCGAAACACACCATGCACAAAAGGTTTTTGAAAAACTCGGGATTGGCAAGATGCAATGAGTCTCTAAATATTGTCTGGGCTTACTATGCGAAGAAGCAGTAACGACAAAATATAAAAGATTTGAACACGTACTACAACATATTCACAAAATTCAACAAAATACTATCTAGTGGCTTAATCAACACAAAATAAGGCAATCCCTGCAAAAAAAGCAATCATATGTTATTATGAATAAATAATCTGATTTGCAAAACTCAAGACATCTGCGTATAATTTTTGTATGTCGTTTTATTTGATAATTTTCAACTCGTGACAAAACAAGTAGATCTCTCCAGCATATCCACTACGGGGCCAAAGGACCGAGATAAAGAGGATAAGAAAAAACAAACAATAGCCCTACTAAAAAAAGTCTACAAGCTACAGCAACTACTATACGCAAGCAAGCAGTACGGTATTTTGGTAATTTTCCAGTGACTCGATGCCAGCGGTAAAGACGGTGTATGCAGATCTGTTTTTGGACAGCTCAACCCTCTTGGCATAGACTTTGTATCACGAAAGGCGCCCACAGAGGAAGAAAGGCTTCATGACTATTTGCGAAGATTGCACGCTAAGTTACCAGCAAGAGGGATGATTCAGGTATTCAACAGAAGTTATTATGAAGATATCTTGGTCCCTACCGTCCTAAAGACACACAATAAAAAAGAGATCAAAAAGAGATATGACCAAATCAATCGATTTGAAAAGTATATGGAAGAAAACAACATTAAAGTCATAAAGTGCTTTTTCGCTGTGTCCGAGGAAGTAGAAAAAGAAAGGATGGAAGAAAGACTCGAGAACCCTGAAAAGTTTCGAAAGCATAACGATAGCGATCGAGATACCCTGGAGCTAAGAAGTAAATACGTACAAGTATATGAGAAAATACTCACCAAATGCAATAATCCCGAACGACACTATATCCCAGCGGACACAAATCGAAGTAAGAATTATGCAGTTGCAAAAGTACTTTATGAACAACTCAGATCGCTAGAGCTTGATCGACCAGAACTCAAAACAGAGTGGAGTTTGGACGAATACTTGGAAAATGTGGAAGAAATAGATGAAATTCATGAGCTCAAAGAAAAATTGGTCAAAAGTAATAAAAAAGATTCCTAACAAGGAATCTTTTTTATTATAGGCATTTGCACAAGTCATCTTTCACAAAATTAACTACTGACTTTTATTTGCATAGTTTCTACATCAAAATTGGTAGTGTCATTGAGAATAACCAAATCATCGCTCACTAATCACTCCGTAACGATAACATACTCTCAAGCCATGGCGCCTAAACTAACGGACTGCGGTATGATCTTTCATTGTCTCCAAAGCTGTACCACACCTCTGCCATTATCTACAATAGACACAGCATTGAGCGGTATTACAATATTGTCCCCTACGCTTCCAGCGAAATCCACCTCAATACTAGAACCAATATCAAACCCTATATCAGTCAGAACAACTATCACCTTATAGCCAAAATTACGATCAGCAACATCAGATACAGATTCTACTATGCCCTTCCCGAAAACACCACCCTGCGAAACTCTTACTGCCTGTCAAGGTACTACAAGTTCTTTTTCTCATGCAGTAATATCAAGCTCTACTTGCAATAGGTTCGGATTAACAATTGTAAACAACGGAGTACCTGGTGAGACTTCTTCACCTTTGTCTACCAGTATATCAGTTACGGTGCCAACAATAGGGCTTCTCGCATCAAGTTTTACATAATTGAAATTTGCCTCATCATATGCTATTTGTGCCTGATCTAGGGTACTTTGTAATACTCACAGTGCTAGATTATTGTTCTTTTGAGCATATTCCAAAGAATATTGCGAAGACTGATCAGTAAGATCGATAGTTTTACTACTAGCATCAAGAGATAGCTTTGATCTGTCGGTCGCAATTTGAGTGTTGTATTCCGTATCCGCAAGCTGTTTTTGGCCTAATTCCACTTGTTGTTTCAGACTATCAACACTTCTAGAAAGAGATTCTTGAGATTGTTTGTATGTTGCGAAAAAGCTACCTATATTGTTCAATTGATTGGTAATACTAGTACTAATGCTAGAAGATTTGGTCTGCAGAGCATCAAACTTTGCTTTTGAAGCACTATAAGTCGCATCATCAAAAACTCAGCCTGGTTCAGTCTTATTGAGCAGAGTCTCTACTGCAAATAATAAATTACTAATCGCTACCACACCCTTTTGATAAGAGACCAAAAGACCACTCATGGTATTCGCATTGATATCAGCACCAATTATTGTCTTAAACTCATCATGAAAAGCGATAGCTTCCGTCAAGGCTTTATCGGCCTTAGCTTTTGCATAAAAGTCCTTATTTCCCAAAATAGCCTCAAATGCGTCATTATTGTGTTCATTTTGCGGAGTCACTCCCAAAAGATCATCAGATTCCTGGATAGCATCATTGAACAAGGCGCCCAAATCACTACTAATAAGCTTTACACTATTGATGAAATTTAAGATAGTCTGATTATCAGCATCCAACTTCGTTTGATAGTCCAATTGCGCCTTTTCTAGATCGCTTTGCAATTTGTTGAATTGAAGATCAAGGTTACTACCGCTAATATTCAAATCATTATCGCGTAGATCTTTAGCAAGTCTCTCTTGTTGCTTTACTATATCCTCTCTTGAAGACTCAGAGGTAATCTGATTTCTAGAGAATCCAATATTTGCATCAAATAAACTTTTCTCCAATGCTAGCAATTGCTGCAGATAATTATTTTTGGCGGATGCGAGGTTTGCTGCTGCCCTCTTGGCTCCAAAAGTTGTATTTCAGCCGATATCTTGCAGTGCGATCACTAATTGATCAGGTCACACTTTAGACCCTATTTTTTTTACGATATTGGTAACTCTGCCAGCAACCAGGGAACTCACTGTCACCTCTTCTGCAGCAGTAACAACCCCTACCTTACGAAATCAACCAACAGCACTAAATGCAGCAACAGGCTGAACTTGTATCACAAACAGTGGTTTTTGTTGGTCATCATTCGCACTATTATTAGAGCAACCAGAAACAAACAACAACATAATAATTAATATAACTCTTCGCATTCGATCGATAAAACAAAAAAAATAAACATCCTATATATAAACAAGCATCGCAGGGTTTCAATGCAAAAGAAAACAGGGTCAAATTACCCTGTTTTCTTTTAGTATAGGTGGTACACCTAGGAACTATCTCTTGTAGGTAGTCAATTCCGTAGTAAATTCTTCCAATCCAGGCGCAGGATTGGTAAATAAGGCATCATTAGATTTAATTAATACGGATGCTCAGTTCACTATAGAATCTTTCTTATTGTTTGATATGAACCATCCATCAAGCAAAGACCTCCTCTTAGATACAAGATCATTGAGTCAATTTCAGATCAAAATACCTCTTACTTCCAGATTACCCTTGTCACACCAATTATTAGCAAGATTGTTATTTACGTAAATAGTATCTGACTTGATATTGTTTTTGGTAATATAGATACCATGCAATACTTGGGATTTAGAGCAATCATTGTTGGATATAATGATATCACCATTGGGGACAACGAACAAGGTGTTACTTCTAACATTTCAGACTATCTTCAAATCTCCATTGCTTACGATAATTGTCTTGGGAGTTGTTGTATCAAACTTAGACTCATCATACGTGTAACTTGTAGTAAAGACATATATCTCCTTACCAGATACTTTCAAGGCATTACTACCCATAGAAAGATACTGAACCGCTAGATCACGATATTTCTTTGTGAAGGTGTCCACCAAGTAGTTGAGGTTAGTAGAGCCAATATACTGATCCAATCAAACTTTATTCAACTGGAGACCGTACTTTTGAAGAATATTTTGCGTTCACTCATTACTGGAGAATCCATAGTAGTTATACAGACTATCAGAAGCATTGGTAGAGAATAACGATCCCACCTGCATGAGGTAAGGCCTTGTTACAGTGAAGTTGTATTCACAAATGGTTTCGTCGTAGCCGTCATTGAATGTATTGTATGGAGTCACGGTACCGTTATCTAATGCACCACTAGTAGCACACACCTTATAATCAATTTTCTTCAGTCTCAGTTTATATTCACCATAAGCACCGTTGAGGATAGATGAATCTAATTGAATCTGATATCTTCCATATTTACTTGCTGATATGCCATTGAAGACAGAAAGCAAATTACCTTGGAAGGCATCTGGATTGTAACAAGAAGTCTCTATGGTTTTTACTGGATAGCTTGTACCTCCTTTACCAGCATACAAGTCAAAGTAACATCTCATAGTGGATCTTAGTATTTGACCAGGAGCAGTACAAGAAGTAACAACGCTACTATCGTCTATGTCCCACCAGAATGGGAAGTACTCTCATTCCATAATACTTGGAGGATCCAATTCTGTACAGCTTGGAGGTTCATATCACAATAAGACAGAGTAAGGACCAGTTCCAACAGTATTTACCACATTACAGTTAACTGTACATCTTTTACCTTGGTGAGGGCCAGATGGAATAACAGTATTAGTACCATTTCATCACCCTAAATCACACGCTTCTCCTAGTTCTTGTTGACCGTTACCACAAGTCGCGAGACTATTGGGTACTTGGATACATCCTATACATTGATGACCAGGTTTAACTGGAGAGTTGATATCACATTCCTCATAACCACCAACTTTACCATCGCCACATACAGAACCAGTTTGTATCTTACATTGATAACATACAGCACCAGCGGGCACGGGAAGATTCACATCGCATGTTTCACCAGCTTGCAAGATACCATCTCCACAAATTGAAATTGATTTTTTGATAAGCTGACAATTTTGGCAAGTCGCATCACCAGCACTAGTAGATCCATCACATTGTTCACCGTATTGTGGCTCTGTTTTGCCATTACCACAGTATTGCGCATTACCTGGAGGCGTTGTAGGATCATAGTACATACCTGCGTCAATGTCGGACTTGATCTGACCATTATTGAACGAAAAGCAGTCAGATATGTTAGTCATTGGGTCAATGTTACTGTCTTTATCAAATGCTCATGCATTTCTAGGGCTAATTCTATAACCATCTGGAATCTGGACCATTACTCTGTAACTTCAAGCTCAAACGCCAGGGAAAATATACCTGCCAGCAGAGTCTGTAAAGTTTACAAATAATGGTGAGACACTATTGCAACCAATAAGTTGCACTTGGACATTTTTCATCCCAGTCTCAGATTGATCCTGTACACCGTTTCTATTAGCATCCAACCATACAAAATCACCAATACTTCAAGATCACTGTTTCGAAATAATATACTCAGTCTTGTTGTTATTTGCTCCAGAAGCCTCACCACTAGGCGTAGAAACAGACGCTATGTTTTTGATTTCGTTCACATTTGTAGTAAGTACTTTGGTAGTCAACTTCACAACCATCTCTTCTCCTGGATTGAGAGTTTTATTATTCATAGTCCAAGTATACACAGTAGAGTTAGCTGTAGATGCGGTTGTCAAAACAGCATCAGCCAATCATACATATGGTGGATCCAATCTAAGGACCTTAGGCATTTCTTCCACTAACGTAACACCTTTAGCAATGCCGCCGCCAATGTTCTTTATAGTAATAGTATATACAATAGTCTCACCAGTAGCGAAGAATCACTTATCAGCGGTTTTGGTAATAAGTAGATCTGGTGTGGCAATAGTTATTGGTTTAACACAAACACCGTAATTTTTAACCAAAGTAGCTGAAACAGGACTAGCCACACAAACTGCATTACTAACTTCAGCGGAAGAACAGTAATCTATCGGATCTGGGAGGGAGGCAATAGTCGATGGGTCGAATGAAGATTTGAGTGGAGCAACATAAGTATCCACCGCACACATCTTACCATCTGCCTTGGTTTTGTATGCACACTGAAATTGGTTTGTAGAAGGCGTTATATATGCTCAATATTTATCCAAAGAGTAAGATATAGAGCCGTTAACAAAACATTGAGCAGTATAATCTCCCACAGCAGTAAGAGTTACCTGTCAAGAAGCACCATTGATCGTAGATACTACTGTCTTAGTACTACCAGAGCCTTTGTATATTTCAATTTTATAAGATGTCGCGTAATTACCAACACAACTAACATTGAATTTAGTGTCAGATGCTTGAGTTACATTGAGTGCAGTACATTCACTAAGCTCTTTAACAACAATAGGTCTTAGGCATTTTGCACCAGTAGCATTAGTACCAGAAACATATTCTAGGTAGTAGTATCATGGATTTGCTATTGTTTGCTTCCCGGACAAGGAGCTATATGTTGCAATAACTTTTTGAGTGGAGTCCAGCAAACGTACAGTACCAACAGTCGCACTCGCAAAATAAGAGAATTGGAAAGGATTGTCACCAAAGTTTGGAGTAACGGTTAGTATAGCACAAGCAGGCTGCGTAGTAACCGTGGCAGTACCAGTATTATTAGACTTAACGGTCTCGTCGTTATCATTGACATCTTTTACGGTGACGGCATTTATTGCCTGACCAGTGGTATTGGATATTACCTTGGATTTGACCAAGAATATACAAGACTGACCTGGTAGCAGATTTGCACTTGGTATAGTCCCACTAATGACGCCCGAACTAATCGATCGACCTCATGCTGGAGCGCCACAAACGGTTTGCAATTGATTAGCGGCACCAGTGATGCTTCATGAAAGCCAATACGCAAGTTGTATTTTATCATTTGTGTTAAGTCCATCAAAAGTCAAACCAGCTGGCAAAGTTTCTATAATGGTATATTTTTTAACAACAGAACCACCTGTGTTTTTCAACTTGATAACAAAGTTAGCAGTATCTCCAGAAGTAACGTACTGATTAACAGCCACTTTAGTTATCTCTACGTCCGTAGCCTGAGTGTACAGACCAAAATCTACAGATGTGTTATTTGTTCCAGCCGTGACGTTAATACAATCACTCAAAGCAGATGTGCCAGCAACAGTTTTATTATCACTATCAATTGCCTTATTTGCTCACTGAGCATATTTAGTGAAGCTATACTTATCATTAGGCGCTATCAAAACAACTTTTATTTGATAGTTGCCAATAGGCAAACTATCAAATTTATAACTACCATTATTGCTTGATTTTGTCTTCTTGATAAGATTCGTAGTACTACCACAACTGTACAATTCCAAATCAATTCATCAGATACCCGCTTCACCAGTCTCTTGCAATCCATTATTATTACTATCATTCCAAATCAAATCACCCAAGATTCATTGATATACAGCTCAGCTCACAGAATCATCATCAGGCTGAATAGTACTGTTATCACAAGGTTTGGATTTGAGATCCTTTGTGGCATCATAATTACACAACTGAGCATAATTAGAGAATGCGCCGCTGACTAATGTAGCAGATACATAGACCACAAACTCATTGGCGCCGCTTGCGCCAATAGTTGCAGGACATCAAGCAAATTGACCTGATGCACAAGGAAGAGAACCACTTCAACCAGGTTTTCCACCTACAGTTATACCTGTTCGTATAATTTGATCAGTAGCAGTGGTAGGCAAAGCTTTCAGATTATCTGGAGATAGTCAGACTTTCACCCCACTGAGACCAGATCGCTTGTCTTTGATGGTGAGACCACTTACTCACAATATACCATCATTTCTCACAGTAATCTTAAACAGTAACTCTTCACCAAGAGCAATACCAGAGTTAACCAAGGTCTTGGTAAGGCTCAAGTAAGTAAGCCCTGAAAGATTTTTTAGGTCAATAGTTAGTCCAAGATCATGTCAAAGATACGATTGTCAGCCGCTAAGGACAATACATTCACTATAAGTAAATTTGCCATCTACATTCTTACCATCACTATCCATACTATCATCGTTGCCTACATTACCAGGTGTCAATGAGAATCATTTGAGAAGCGAAATATCCGTCCTTATTCTATATTTATTAGGAATTACATTAGTGAACCCATAGACCCCATCACTGTTAGTTTTTCATGACATAAGAACAACATCACTGTCGCACATTACTAACTGAACCATGAGATCACTGATTCACTTTTCACCACTACCCTGCAAACCATCAGCATTTTCATCAAACCAAATTCTATCGCCAAGCGCGGCCGTTGCCACACCTCAGCTTACTATAGAGCTATCATCTTCTCATTTCTCATAACCGTTACAAGAATCACTGTCTGGATCAAGTTCGTCTTTGTAGGAACATCACTGTACCATGTTCACAAACTCAGTACCAGATAGTATAGAATCCACAGTAATAACAATAGTTTTACCTGAAGACAAAGATGCTCAGCTAAGAATATCAAATTCACCACTATTACTACTAGAGTAATAACCAGGTACTACGCCAGCGCTACTAGAAGTAATCTTGATGTTCGATAATCCCATAAATTTGTCTTTCACTGACAAACCTGTTATTGTTCTCATTCATTCATTCTTAATAGTAATTTCAAACTTCAATGACTTACCAACTTCAATCTTCTCACTCAGTATTTTCTTGGTAATATTTATGTCATATAATGTTGGCTTACATTGTAGGTTTGAATCAGTTGGAACTATTTGACCAGACTGACTACCTTTCCCAGGACCAGGAAGCGGAGAAACAACAGTTGGGAAAGGGGCATCGGCATTGGAGGCACCTCATCCGCACTTATTTTGAGGAGCATTATTATTTGGACTACTACTACCTCATGGGTTTCAGTTATTTGAGCCAGACACAGGAACCAAGTTGCCATCAGCATCACACTCAAATAGATTTGATCCAGGGTTGATAAATTGTCAGAAATTAGAATCTTGATCAACTTTGGTGATCATATCAATTTGGAGAGTTTTACCTGGAGGCAATACAATACCTTGGAGGTAAGGAGTTAGCTCTACTCTACCACCCTTCCCTTCTGGGAAGTTTCCAGATGCCTTCACTTGACCATCAATTGAGGCCTTCCATTCATACATCTTCATACCTTCAGGCATTTCATCCCAAAATGAAATTCATTCCATAGCTACTTCTGGATCGTTGTTAACGATTCCAGCACTATAAGGAACTGTCGCGCCAGGTGCAAAGTTAGATCACTGAGCCTCTTTTGGCTTGCAAGCACCTCACTTACACTGCTTTGGAGAGCCGTTACTATTTTGTGGAGAAGAATTTGGATTGGAGTTTGGATTGGAATTGGGATTGCTATTTGGGTTTGAGTTAGGATTAGAATTTGGGTTTGAGTTAGGACTACTGGGACTTGGATTACTTGGACTGCTGGGACTAGAAGCAGAGGACTCATTATTTCAAGTTAAACCTATGGTTGTCTCACACATACCAGCACCATTTGCACCAGAGTACACACAAACTACTACTACATCCTGAACACCCCCAGCTCCTGGAGTATTATTGTTTCCAACACCAGACAACACTCACGCAAATGTATTGGAAGAACCAGATGTACCAGTGCCAACACCTCAAGCAGTTACCGTAAAACTAAATGGTCACACAAACGTCCCTGGAAGATCAAAACAGTTAAAATTGATCGTGCCACTTGATGCTGTTGCAGTTAAAGTACAACTACCTGTCGCAGATCCTCCAGATCAGGCGACAATACTAGCAGCACTACAGTTGCCAGTCATACCAGCAGGTCATCCAGTTGTTGATTTGATGCAGCCAGTATTTGTCAAAGTGCCAGTTGCAGCTACGTTAAACTGTGCGCTCACAGTACAAAATGCGTTCTCTGCAAGTTGCCCAGCAAGCGTAAATTCAAAAGGAGATCACGATGTTACCACAGGAGGGGTAAGCGTACAAGAACCAGCAGATAAAGTTAAAGCTCAAGAGAAACCAAATCAGGCACCAAAAATATCTTCAATAGTAACAGTACCATCAAAGTCTCCTGATCCAATATTTTTAATTATAATATCGAAACTAACACCACTACCAACATTGTATCAAGTGGTGCCAAAGCCATTGGATAATTTTTTTTCGAGCTCTAATTTAGGTTTTTCAGAGCTAAACGTACCTATGGCACTCGCTTCTTTTGGCTCTACACTAGGAGTCAGTGATACGATATTAACGAAGGTGCCGCTAGTACCAGATCAGACAGTTCATGATAATATAATATAACCAGAAGTACCTCACGACAATGTTCATAGAGCAAAAGGCTCGCTTAATCCATCTGGGAAATCTATAGATGAGCCCTCGACAGAAACACCATTGGGAAGCATATCGAGACCAGTCAATACATCTTTAAGTAATACATTTTGCAAAGCAAAAGAGCTTGAACCACTAACACTATATTGTATAATAAACATAAATGGATCTCATTCATAGAATGTCTCAGTTGTACTTTCGGTGACTCCTGTAGCACTTTGGCCAGAGAGCGATTTCACAAGGAACTTTCTCAAATTCAGGTTATTTATTCATGTACTACATACAGTGACCCCCGTAGTATAGTCACTAAGAGAGTTATTACCCAATGTGCCTGTTGCTATGTTAGTGAAACAGCCATAACCAGTAAATACAGCACGCAACTTGAGTGTACATTTGTTATCTTCACCAGTAAGGATTCCTTCGGCTAATTGAACTGTTAAGTCACCGTCAGATAGTGTGCTTCATCCTGGCACCACTTCACAATTAGTTGCTTCAACGACTTCCGCAACAGTAGAACCATCCCACACCAACAATTCAGAATCAAGAGAATCTTCTATCGTTACAGGCTGATCCGTAGCAATATCTCCGGATACAGTAATAGTAACTATAAAAGTAACTCCGCTACCTAATTCATAGCCAGTAAGTATACCACCTTCTACACTCTTTGCATATTCCACAGTATAAGAACCAGTGGTCAGCAAGAAAGTATGAATAGCTGGGACAGAAATCAATCAGTCCAAGGATGAGTTAGTAATAAGGTTATTCACTGCTTTTTTTGTAGTTGTTTCACTTATACTAGCACTAGCTTCAGCATAATAATTTAAACGGTGTTGATACACTGCTGCAGTAGCATTAGCCAAGTTTTGGCTAGCATCTGGAATGAAATCAATACAATACTCTCCGTTAGGGCCGTATATATCATTAAATCAGATTACTATAGTGTTATAAGAGTCGGCAGAGACAACAACAGATGCCATCGTTGGGTTTCAGGTACAATCAAGATTGTTATAGACAAAATAACTAGCTCAAACTAGCTCTTGAGAAGCGACAAATCATCATAGCACAAATCCAGCATCAACAATTCATGTAAGTTGAAACTTCGTAGATCATCCAACACTACTAATCCAAGGATATACAAATAATCATTCAGGATTGGAGTATATGACATACTTATCACTAGTTCCTGGTAGCTCATTTCCTAATCATAGTACTTTAGCAGTAGGCGTATAAGAAGGATACAAAGACGAGTTTAGTAGACTATCATCACTGCAAGCAGCATTATGCTGAACAGTATGACCATAGTGGTCATAGTATTGTCGTTGATCAGCCCGTTGAGCAGCTCATGCATCATCAATATAGATAGCGGATTGACTAGAGCTAGTAGAAACAGTCACGCATGTGGTCGCTCATTGAACAATTTCACAAAGATGGTTTGCCGAACTTCATCATTTTTGTACTACCGCTCGCACTTCGCCACCTCCATCAGTCAACTCTAGATCACGTACTGACTTGATAACATTACCGTCAAGCGTCGCAAATAAAGAGCCATCACAGTGCACTTCTCGATCGTTGAGAAGAGGATTTCCTCAGGCCACCTCTATCGCATAACAGTATTTGGTTAGACCATGATCTGCACCAATAGCATTTGCATCTCCAGGTATACTAAAAGATCACTGCGCTTGAAAATCTCATCAATTAGCACTAATATATTTTTGATTGCCGAAGCCGTCCATTCACAAATATCGTATCTCGATGGTATCGCCATTGACTTTACTATAAACCTTGTCAACGCCGCATCACAATGTATTGTATCCAGCTGCATCAACCAATTTATTTACCAATACAGTTGCGTTAGGATTCTCAATTGCAGCAATAGTTTTAGTTTCACTTTTCCATAGTTCTTTAGAAAATGTTATATCAAATTGTCATCCATCACAACCATTGGGACCAGATTGTTGGTCAACAAATTCTCACGCGACAACATTTACATCACAAATACCCTCTTCAACAGTATCAGTGATCGTAAATTGTCATAAACTTGGTATCAATGGATTGAAAGAAATAGTATCCTCTCCGCTCAAATTTACTTCAATCAAATAATTGACACTATCTCCTGTATTCGCATAACAAGCTTGCGCATTCGATCACATAGACATACAATAATCAGAAGAAGCTCATGTTGCTCATCATTTTTGCACACCACGTCAACCTCCAAGTTCTGGCTGATAGACTGGTACTTGTGCATAAGCTATTGGCGTAGCAGATAAGTCAGAAGGGAAATGAGGCAATATCTGCAAAACAAAGGAAGCAGAAAGAAAATCAAATAATATCGCTCATACAACTAGAATATAAGCCATTTTTTTCAATCTCAACATGTGATCAGATGTCAAAGCTATATAAATTTTAATAATGGATTACGAATAATCAAATCAAACAAAACGGGCTTAAAAAGCTCACAAAAGTATTGAAGTACATCAATAATTTTCAACGAATAGATAACTAATAGTTAGCGGTTAACAAGGAAATGATGAACAAAAAGCATATACTACGATATATTACTAATTGACATCTTCTTTGTTATTATAACTTAGTATAGATGAGTTGTCAAATACTCATGTTTATATCATTTGTCAGACAGTGTCAGACAGATTAGAAATATGGAGGAATACTAAAGACCAAAGACAATATAAGGAAAGCTACAATACATAGAATATAGAAAACATTTAATAGGTTGATGTTTTTAGTGCTGATACTTCTGAGACCCAATACGGTAAAGTAAATGAAGAATAATAAATGAGGAAAAATATATCTATAGTGCATAGATGAGCCAAACGGGTACTTGATTCTGAAAATAATCATTGCTATAAGAGGAAACGCAAAACCAGCGACAAAGAACAGTTGATCTTTTTTAGAGGTGAGAACGTAGTAGGTAGCGTATAAGCTTAAGATAATAAAGACGAAGTGAAGATAAGGAAACACAGTAACATTCTTCAACTGAGTAACGTCCATCTCTCAGGTTATCATAGTTTTTGCTAAAAAGTTTCGAAACAGGCCTCTTTCGCCACTATCATTAAATGTATAGGTACTCGTATTGTGAATAAATTTCGTGTAGTCAAAGTGAAAGAAGGTACGATCTCGTGTGATATGTTTTACAGATAACTCATTTGTTAGCCTATCTGCATTACCCACAACGCCACTATTGTCTTTCAAGAGATTGATGGATCCAACAATAAGGACAATAATAAGAATTCAAGGTAGTAGAAGCATGTATTGTTTTTTGAGGTCTTGCCGATGATGCCTCAAGGAAGTGGAGGAGATATAATGCACAATAAAAGGCGACAAAACAAGAGGTAGCCATATTATACTATTGGATTTAGTTAGTAGACCCAATCCAAATGAAATCAAGACGGATCGCAAGTACTTACGGTTAGTAGGGTCTTGAAACAAGCAATAGCTATAGTAAATAGTAGCAAACGAAAATGCATAAAATCATACGTCATTCATAATTCTGCCTCCATAGATGAAGTTTGTCGGTCGTAGTAAAAACAGGAACAAGGAAAATCGGAAAAGCGGTTTATCAGAGGTATAGAATACACGGAGAAAAAATGCTACTCCAAAAAATATACCTACATGAAACAGAGAATAGGTCACTATCCTTACGAATTCCATTGGGTCAAGTCGAGCAAATAGACCCGCAAGCTGATGAGACAAGGTCGTAATCCAGTAAAATAGTGGTGGGTGATAGCACTCCCAGCAAAGATTCGCACGGGGTAACCAATCGCCCCTCATCACAACTCTCATATGATCCAGATGACCAATAAGATCATGAGTCCGTTGAAAGTAGTCAATGCCATAAATATACCAGGATCCCAGCACATAGGTCAATAGTACCGCAAATAGTATTGTCAATTTGTGGATCTTAGGTACAGTTTTCAGCAACTGTAGATAAAAATGCAAAAGAATTAGCGCACAGCCAATCAGTAAGAGCACTATGCTCAACTGCCTAAAGTAATCCTGCAAAAATAATTTCAAAACAAAAGAATTGCCCTTTCATTGCTGTTTTATTTCCACAGTGATATTATTATATCCTTTTTGCAGATAGTTTGCTCCATAAACAGTAACACCAAACCAGGTGTCACAAAGATTGGCAGAACTAGGAAACTTGTAAGGAATATTATTGATAGAAAGAGACACAATACAATCGTTAGGGTAGAGCTGGAACACCCTCGTTGTACTTCATTGCAACTGTAAATCCAGAGCATATCTATATGTTTCTTGCCCATTGGACCAAAAATTGGCATAACCATGCTGAGTAAGATTATTTTTGGTATCATAAATAGTACTATCAGTTAGTCTCAAAGTTGTTCACTGAGTGAAAAGACCAGCAATGACAAGCAACAGTCATCAGATTATCAATCAATATTTCTTGAAAAAAGCCATTAGTAACATCTGCGTTATAAAATGCATCTCACATATTCATTTCTCAAGAAGTTGCAATAGTATACGGTTATATATAGTTAGATCATTTTGACAAAAAAAAGAAAGGCAGTAAGAAATACTTACTACCCGTGTTTTGTCACGGGAGGGGGCATGGCCTGTAAATACAAGCCCCTGAGAATACGTAATATTATAATCATAATTACATACTTTCAGGGATTGGTATTCGCATTAAAGTAATTCCCCCTTCCATGACGACATTGTACGTCAACTTTAGTAAGTTGACTTATACAATAGTGATAGATAACCTATCAGATAACCAAATACAAGGGTACCGTGTGGAGTGGCCTAAGAGTATTTAGCTGTCTCTATACTAACCAGGAAAAATAATAATACAAATCAAACATACAAAATGAGTAGATAGTATCTTCAAGGCATTTCTCATTTTCCAATAAGTACTTATCAGTATTGACAGATAGTTGTTTATAGTTAACAATAAGTTAGCGGGATATGAGGGATGAACAAATTGAAATTACTATAAACATACTTACTAGTAGATTTATTAGAACTTACTCCAAGAACGGATGAATCTATTGTTTAAGAGAACTATTGCTGTAATTGTGACTAGCTTGCTGGCAACTAACGCCCTAGCTGGTGGTTATCTGTTGCAAAATACTCCGATGATGTCACGTGCGCAATGGTGAGCAGATGAGTCACGAAGAGTTAGTGGACCAAAAAAAACCACATCAGAATACAAACCAGGTAAACAAACGGAGTATCAAAAAAAAGTACAAATTGCCGAAGAGTATGTAGTCAATGCATTTCCTAAAGAATTCCAAGTGGATAAAGTAATAAGAAAATGAGTACAGGGCACTCGACTCAAGCGACCATTGAGTTATAAATACAAGAAGAAAAAACTCATTATCCACCACACAGCAGAGGTATCATCTTGATTGGATAGTATAGAAAAAGAAAAAGAAGCAGTAAGAGAAATATATAGATTTCATACGTTCTCTAGATGACGAGGCGACATCGGATATAATTATCTGATTGCTCCGTCGGGGACCATATTTGAGGGCAGAAATGGTGGAAGTGACGTAATAGCGGCACATGCAGTATGGAACAACACAGAATCTATAGGTATTAGTCTACTGGGAGATTTTAACAAAGAAAAACCAACCAAAGAACAACTACAGTCACTCATCAAATTACTTGTCGCGCTATGACATAATTATGGTATCAATCCTCTACAAGAAGTAACTTATCATACTTTTGATGCCAATGCAAAGCAGCCACATATTCACAACATCAAAATGGATAGTGTCGTCGGGCACCAAGATGTATGAAGTACTTCTTGCCCATGAGACAATCTCTATAAACTACTACCAACGATCAAACGAGCTGTTGCAAAAGAATTATGATACGTCCAACTCAAAAAAAGAATTATCAACACGAGGTAAGATATGACCCAAAAAATAATTGCACTAGCTCCCATGGATGGGATAACCAATAACGCATACAGAACAATGTGCTCAGATGTTTTCTACAACGCCAAGAATATATATCAGAATACTCACAAATTACGGCTCTTTACAGAATTTATGTCAGTAGAATGATATGTCAGACACCCAGAGAAACTCAGTAGACATTTGCTAACTACGCAGTGACAATACCCTGTTGTTGCACAAATTTACTGATGAGATCATGACAATTTGCTTCAGACCGCCGTGGATATAGATCATAAATACAAGGAGTTTGAAGGGATCGAGTTAAATATAGGATGTCCGTCACCACGCATCATGTCTTGTGAAGCAGGATCATGAATGTTACGCTGCCGCCCCAAAACGCTAAACATCATCAAAACAATCTCATCTTCTATTCGCAAACCTTTTTCAATCAAAACTCGCGCCTGACTGACGCAAGAGGACAAACAAGAACAATTTGATTTTATTATCGAGTCCGCATATCATTGTCGTATGATTACGGTACATGGCCGCACATATAAGCAGTCGCACTCAGGAGAAGTAGATCGAGACTTTATCATCAAAGTCAAACATGAACTTATAAGACGCGATCTAAGAGATGTAATTATAATCTGAAATTGATGATTGAAATCTGTAGATGATTGATTAGGATATCTCAATGAATTAGATGGTATTATGTTGGGTCAAGCAGCTATGAATTCTCCTTGGACATTAACTAACTACTCACCAAGCATAGAGGAATTATATGCTCATACATTACGTCATCTGCATCTCAATCTTGCTAACGAACGATACTTCAATTACAGTGACTCATTTGATACAAACACCAATACCTTACAGCAGCCTTCGCAGGATACACTTCAGACTATCATACATAATATACAAAACGGTACAAACAATGCAGAACAAATAGGAGAATATAAAAAACGACACAGTCTTATAGAGTTCAGAAAACATCTATTTCGATATGTAACGTGACTTCCCTGAAATGCTGAGTTCAAAAGATCAGTCGCAGTGATAGAACAGTATGAACCCTTATTGGAAACCATCCACAATTACTTCAGATCCCTTCCAAAAACATGACAGCAGTAAAAAAGCACACTATTATTGTACTAAGCATTGTATGCTTAGTGGGTGCAATAAGCGTCTTCTCGCAAGAAGAATACCGCAATGACTGTAATCTTACCCTTCAAGACTCAATGGCGGATGACTTCGGATTTTTCACAAAAGACGATATACAAAAGGCATACGCAAACATGCGCACAAATTGTCCTTCCATGACGCCAGACGAGACAGTACCTCAATCCCCTTACATGTTTGATCAGCTTATACGGATTGGATTACAAAAACTCCGTGGGGAAGCAGAAGAACTTGGTCTACAAAGTGCTACCGATGGACTTGCATTCAAAGAATTGGTAGAAAAATCTATCGCCGCAGCAAACTCTCAAGACGTCACCATACCATCTGCATTGCAAGAAGAATATAATAATATTCGAAACCGAAATGGATCATACAACACCAGCAAGGCAAAAAATGAGTGAATATATGAATGATCAACAGGTTTATACGTCAGATATTTAGCTCTATGTGATCTTGCGTGGTGAATCACTTTCAATCCTAGCGTCGTAAATACGGTAGCAGGAACCAAAGTTGTTGCAATCAATAACAGATACAACACCTGCATTGAAGATATAGAAAAGATCATAGTGCCTGCACAGCAGAACATAGTCAACACGTCTACACAAGTAGTCAATGAACAAACCAAGGTATCACTACAAGAAAGTATGAACACATACTCCAAGAGCGAGCTTGATGCAATCATAGAGACCACGAACAACGCAAAAAATAATTTTGTGGATGTATCCAAAAAAGCCTCAGCTTGATGAGCAATGAAAAATTGCAATCCATGATCCTAAGTATCAATCAGCTTATTTACTTATTACTGATAAGTTTTGTATAAACGCTATACACGAGATAATTTGCAAACATTTTGATGAGATTTTTTCCTCAATCTAAAAAGAATAATGAGACAAGAGAATGCTTGAAACGTAAAAGATTTTCTCAAATCACAATTTACTTTTGGCAATCAGACATATTACCGAGATGGCACCAATCCAGTCTTTAGATTTACAAAAGAGCACCCTTCCTGACAAGAGTATCCTTCGTACATATTCGTGGATGAAAGAGAAAAAATAGAACTCTACGTAGATAATGATACCATCAAAAATCTTACAAATAAGCTGAAAAGTGACAAGGTCATCCCCAAGTGAGATAGCTTACTGGATATTTTATTTAAAGAATATCAAGAGTGAGGATTTAGGACCATATTGGGCAAACCATACGTAGTATATGATATTGAAACACTATACGCCACAATGAATCTGAAGGGACTTGCCTTTGAATTGGGCTATACCATAACATCATCTGACACATGAGAGTCATTTGATAAACAATTCAAATACATCGAGAAACAAGCTATCCAAAAGTATGTCGATTTTTTATTGGATTTTGATGGATATATCATATGATTTAACAACATCGGCTTCGATAACATCGTAATATGATACAATGCAGGGTATACAGAAGAAATCATAAATAGACTTCATGCTAAATCAATTGATCTATTTTATTACTTACGAAATCTAACTAATAAGAGAATGTGACTCAATAAAGTCGCAACAGCTTTGGTGGGATTACAAAAAACCCTGTCTTGATGAGGATCAGAAGGTTCAGATCTTCTAAAGGACTGGCTATCTACTGGTAATGCAGAGTCACTCAAAAAAGTAAAAGAGTACTGTAAGTGAGATGTAAAGATGACCCTAGGTGTGCTGCTTTATCTTTATAAATTTGGTGAGTTTTTTATTGATTGAGAGCAGTACTGTTTTAATGAAGATGAATTTTTCTCGTCCTGAAGGGACATTAAGAAACAAAATGTGAAAGAAAGCAACAACGACACATTCAATTGACTTTTCTAGTGAAATTATAACAATATACATCATTATTTCAGATTATTATCTTCATATCAATGAGAGAAATTATTGCACAACTAGTGCCCTACGAGATATACATATGGATTGTTAGCCTATGCCTCATTATAGGATGATTTGCTTACAATGTGCTTTTACGCATAATTCAAGCTATCAAAGATAAACAAAAATCTATCGCCGAGGCAAGAGCCGCCGCAGCTATACAGAGCACAAAGAAAGAACAACTCATTACACAAGTGCTCGAAGAAGAGATCGTGGTATACGAAGAAATCGAGACAGCGTCAGACACTCAGACAGACATTGCTCACAAAATGCTTCAGCAAATAGAGATCGAGCTATCGCCAGAGATACAGATCACAAACAATCTAGAGGAAAGAGAAAGGAACGAGCAAACAGAAAACATAATCAACGAGCAACAAGTAGAAGAATGAAGTAAGGTCGATACTATCAAAGAAGAAACCAAAAACATAGTTGAACAACCAAAGAAAACAAATACAACCACAGTTGAAATATATAATACACAAACTAATCTTGAAGCAGTAAACAAACAAAAGTCACACTTTGAAGTGCTAAAGCATGAGATAGAAAATCTAAAAACAAGATGACTTCGAGTAGATTACGAAAAGAAATTAGTTGAAGCAACTATCGACTTCCCCGATGAGGAGTATTTCAATACGCTGTTAGGTGACTGGTATATGGAAAACAGAGACTTCAAAAAAGCTCAAACAATATACAAAAAAATTCATTTTACCAATCCTCTAGATGACAAATCTCTTTATAAGTTGGGGGTTATAAACCTGGAATTGTGAGATATCCAAGCAGCAGAATATTTAGTTACAAAAGCAAAGGATATCAAGCCAGAGAACCCAAAATACTATCAAACCTTAGCTGAGATCAAGTACAATCTAGAAAAGATTGATGAATGCATAGAGTCTATGGAAAAAGCAGTAGATCTAAGACCAACCAAATTTGAATATATAGAGATACTAGGAAAACTCTACAAAGAGACAAATAACGTACAACTCTACTACAAGACGCTTCTCAAAATGAACGCACTAGAGCCCTTGAACCAAAGAGTCAAAAGTGAATTACAAAAAATACAGTAACTGCTTGTGCTTAGACTGTTGATTGCACATCATTTTTAGTTATCCTAAAATTTCCAGATCATGCCACAACTCACTACGCTCATCATAGAGCTCGAAGTGCAAACAAAAGGAATAGCCGAAGACGATATACTCGATACCATGTACAAAGCCTTGGAAACAAAATATGGCAAATGATTCGTTAGTACTATTGACACCATCGAGACAGAAGAAGAATAATCCCGTGTCATTACTCTATATTTCACTCTACACAATGATATTTGTTATTATTTCCAGTATAGTCGCCCTCAATATTCTTTCTGGTTATTTTTGGATTTGGCTATTTAAAGAGCTTTTCAAAAGAAACATCAGCATAAAAGACATTATAGTGTATGGATTTGTAGCCGCCGCAGGATCGCTTGGCATAGCAAAAGGTCTACAGTTGAGCTCCATTGCAACAAAAGTACTAACCGAAGAAGGCAGTAAATCTGTATCAAGTTATATAGCTCGTCATTCATCCCAAGAACCACGTCTTGCATCAGATTATGTTGCTCATGCTATAGTTTGTGGAGTGTGATTCGCCATTATCGAAAATATTATCTACATATATTACTCACGAAACGGATGAGATATTGCTTCTATTGGTGTCACCAGGATACTAAGTAACAGTATCATGCACGCTATATTTACAGGTATCATAGGCTATGGCGCTTATGAATATGCTCAAAAACCCAAACTACATCGCCTCTATTGGGTTATCCTTGGTTTTTTCTGAGGTGTATGACTGCATCGAGTCTATAATCGATCCCTTATCTCATCTCACCTAGCAATAAGCATCATTTTCATTATAGGTGGTTACTATATGCTTGCTTTCCTACTCTATAAATCCGATAGATTATTTATTGATAATCAGACTCCACAGCATGTTGATTGAGAAGTGTAAAGAGATTGTAAAGACGTATGAAACATTACAAGAGGAGCTTTATAAGCCAGAAATTTTTTCTAATATCAAAGAACTCACTAGAGTAAACCGTCAATTAAATAGCGACAAAAAGCTCTACGAGCTAGCAAAAACGTATGTCTCTCTCTATCATGAACATAGTGAAGCAAAAGAGATAATTGAAACAGAAACAGATCAAGAGATGATTGACATGGCAAGACTTCAGCTCTCAGAATCGGCAACCAAATTGCAAAGGATGGAAGAAGAGTTAACAGAGGAAATGCTACCCAAAGATCCAAACGACGACAAGGATTGCTTCGTAGAAATTAGACCTGCAGCCTGATGAGACGAAGCATGACTTTTTGGTGCAGAGTTATTTAAGTGTTACTGTCTCTATGCAGACCAGATGGGTCGAAAATACGATATCATAGAACAACAACTATCTGATATAGGATGAGTAAAACTCATTATCATGAAAATAAGCGGAGAGAGAGTATATAGCAGGATGAAGTTTGAGTCATGAGTACATAGAGTACAAAGAATACCAGAAACAGAATCTCAAGGAAGAGTACATACATCTACAGTGACTATCGCAATTATGCCAGAAGCCGAGGAATTTGATTTTCAGATTAACCCAAGCGAAGTAGAGATAGATACTTATGCAGCAAGCTCCTCATGAGGTCAAAACGCAAACAAGAACCAAACATGAGTAAGACTTAGACATATACCTTCAGGGCTCATTGTAACTATAGGTGATAGCAAATCTCAACTACAAAATAAAGACAAAGCATGGTCAGTACTAAGATCAAGGCTCTATCAAATAGAACAGGAAAAGATTCAAAATGCCGAAAAAGCAGCAAGAGGAGCACAAATAGGGACAGGAGAAAGATCAGAAAAAATCAGAACATACAACTACCCTCAAGATCGTATCACCGACCATCGTATCAAACAATCACGGTCCAATTTACCCAACGTTATGCTTGGTAACATAGGTCCTCTTATTGATGCTTGCATTGTAGCAAGCCAAAAAGGAGTACTAGGCACGGGAGATGCTGACTAGTCTTAGCATACTCATATCAATCATCATTCGCATGATAAACAAAGTACTCAGCCAGATAGCACTCTTCCTGATCAGATTATATCAGATCATTTTATCTCCAGACAAAGGACTACCTCGTTTTTGGCTAAAAGGGAAAGTATGCAGACACGAACCACATTGCAGTCAATACGCGCTAGAACATATAAAACGTTTTTGATTTTTTAAATCCATACTGCCTATTATGGACAGAGTCAGTAATTGTACTCCTGGAAGATGAATAATCGACGATCCAGTACCACAAATCCCATCAAATTCCAAACCTTTGCGTGTAGTATTTTTTTCTTCGGCACCCATAGGTATAGCTTTTTTGGAGTCCCTATGGAACAATGATGATTTTCAAATAGTATGAGTGGTCACACAACCAGACCAACCATCAGGTAGAGGGCTTGAAATGAAGCATAGCATTATCAAAAAAGTCGCACTCAATATAGCGCAAAGCAAATGAATCCAGACGGAAGGATTGATACAAACCCCTCAAACACTTAAGCTGAACAGCATTAAATATCCTTGAGAAGGAGAAAAGATTCAATCATGGTTACAAAATTTACAAGCAGATTACTTTGTGGTAACTGCATATTGAAAAGTACTTCCCGAGCACATATTGAGCATCCCCAGTGTTGCTCCAGTAAATATTCATCGATCATTACTACCCAAGTATAGATGAGCAACGCCAGTACAGACATCACTTCTCAATGGAGATAAAATAACAGGTATCACGCTCATAACAATGAGTCCAGGATTGGACGAGTGAGATATTATCGCTACTAAAGAAATTCACTTGGATCCCTCGATACACGCAACAAAGCTTTATGATATATTTTCGGAGGTTTGACCGAAGTTTGTTGAACAAAAACTCAAACAATTTGCAGCATGAAAGTTAACAAAAGTATCTCAAGATCACGGTAAAGCAAGCTTCACAAGTAAAATAGAAAAAGAGCAAGGCTTGGTGGATATATTTGCTATGACTTTGGAGCAATTACTAAGGATTTATAACGCATATCATTGACGGCCAAAAATATATTTTGTATATAAAGATAAAAGAGTAATTGTTGAAAATATCGAGATTGATTTGGAAAAATACGAAGAAACAAAGCACAATTTGGCGATAGATGAAAAATACAATGCAAATCCTGGTATCAGGGCATTCTCGCTAAAGCCAGAAGGGAAAAAAGCAATGAATTGGAATGAACGAAAGAGATGATATCTTAAATCTTCCCAGTAGCGTACAACATAGTGCCCAGCAATCACTTATCTCACTTATCAGTAGTAATGGCTATATGATCTCGAGGATAGGTCCAACCGTGTTTGTCAAACAATCACAGAAGTTCTTTCTTTATCTCAGATTTCGCCTTCAGTAATCCAGCCTTCCCTTTGGGCTTGATGTAGAAAAACATCTTCAAACTATAGCCAGAATGAAATACACCAGAGAGAGTTACTTTGGTACTCTCTTTTTGAACAACATAGTCTTTAGATATAAGATATTCTCTAATGATATCGCATACAGCGCTTGGATCATCTTGAAATCATACATCAATACTCACATCAATTTTGATAATTTCCTCGGTACTAAACGTTTTTACGAAGTTACTTACCAACATAATATTGGGCACAATAACTCTCCTGTGATCAAATGTCTGTATAACGGTATAGCGAATATTGATCTCAATGATTTTGCCAAAATAATCCAATTTTCACTCAAACTGCACAATGTCACCTATAGTAAATTTCTTATTGGTTAAAATCATCATCCCCGCAAACATGTTCCCAAGTATCTCCTTGATGGCAAAACCGATTCCAAATGTCAGTCAGGTTATCAAAAATCAAATATTGATACCCATCATCTGGAAAAATATCATCACAGCGAAAGTAATCATACCTCGGTACGTCGCATCCCCCATAAGATCCGCAAGTCTCTCATTGTAGGCACTCGCCTCCAGATCATTATTGTTTACAGAATATCTTACCCTCTTAGATACAAGCTTGGCCAAAAGAACTAAAAAAAGCACAAAACCCAGACTAAAAAGGAATTTGATAAGATAAGGAATAATCTGAGAGAAGGAAAAAGACATTGACCGCGCTAGGAAGTAATCAATGTCTCATTATAGGCAAATGGTCCTGATAACGCAAGAAAAATACTACTATATGTTTCAGCCGGCTAGGTCCTGCTCATCTCATGGGATATTCGTCTGAATTGCCTGTAATCTGACGACAGTATTATTGAAATAACCAATACTTGTGACCACTTGATGAAATCATGGCACCCTTTCGCCTCAGGGTTTTACCTCAAAGCACACGGTACCATCTTGTTTCAGGTCATTGATAATCTTCACTTTTACCTGATGATCGTCAGGGATCTGAGTAAAAAAATCTGCCTGATAGTCCAATAGATCGACTGTGGTGGCATTGAGATCTACTATTTTATCAAAGTCGCTTGCTTCTCCTTCTGGGTTGCTAGCCTGCAAAGCAAGCCTATATGAACTGATACCCTCAATTCTTATCACAATATTGGTATTTGCTATCTTGATTAGTTCTTTGTCAGACACTAGTGTTCATTCTTGCTGGTTAGACTTATTCGCGGCATCTTCAAAAAGATATAGACTACTGATCAACTTAGTAGTATCGGTATAATAACCCAAATCAACGCAGGAGATAGTATTTGATGTGACCTGTTCGGTTTGAGAAGTGACATAACTTTTAGTTTTGAGATCACACGAAAATACGCATTTAGCACTCGCACAAGCAATATTTTCCGTGACAGTTTTACTGCCTGAGCCCAATTCGTCCTCGTATCCAAATCCATGATACTTTGCTTTTACAAGTTGTAGCTCCAGCCCAGCATTTGCAAGGTAAAAAGCCTTTTGGTAATCGTGAAATCTATTGGTAAACGCAAGCATACTTCTGATATATGCCATCACTATAACCCCAATCAAACCCGTAATAATGAGCAGAAAGAGGGTAACGATAAGGATAGATGCGCTAGGTTTTTTCATTACAGGAGTTATAACACAATTATTGTAAAAAATCAAATAATCTGAAATGAAATGTTGATATAATCGTGAAAATATCTAGAATGACAGCCTTTTTTATATTTTATGCATATAATATGACTAGAAGAAAAACAATGACACTGCCAAATGGCGAGAAGGTATTTGAAAGACAGCAACCACTGGAAGGTCTGCAATTGATAGAAGAGTTGACGAGACCGCTAGAAAAAACATTAACAGCTACAGTAGATTGACTAGCTGCGACATTAAACTTGCAGATAAAACCATGAAAACCTGGTCAAATAGACCCTAGAGCAATCATTACAGAATAAAAAATGCCCCTTACGGGGCATTTTTTTTATCTTCGTTTGACGATATATATCTCTTTGCTAATATCTCTACATGCCTTTGGTTTAAAAAGCTTGATATTGGTAGCTCATCGTATCTTCTTGCAGTTACTTACAAACTCGTCAAAACCAGGTCACATAAATATCTTCATAGCGAACTTGCCTCATGGTTTGAGATATTGCTCATACAACCACAACGTACCCTCCAATACACCAATACATCTCATTGCATCTATATCTTTAAATCCAATAGTATTGGGGGCAAGGTCAGATAGGATAAGATCGAATTTGGCAATGTTGTTGTCGTCCATAATCGCACGGCAAGCATCTTGGTTGGTAGCATCACAAACATAGGTAGAGATACCCTCAAGATCAACCTTGACATCTTGAATATCCAAACCTATACCTTGAAATCCTTTGTTTTTGCCAATACACTGATGCACATATTGCAACCGGCTTCCTGGACTACATCCGATATCCAGTACAGTACGGACTCACTTACCAAAAAAATGATACTTTTCATCAATTTCTTGTAGTTTATAGATTGATCTTGCGACAAAATGCTGCTCTTTAGCTTTCTTAAAAAAGTGGTCCTGAGGTTTAAACGATTGGAAAGTCATCTTGCAAATCCAAAAAAAATAATCTATCTCAAGCATAATTTAATCGATATCCAATACAATAGCTGTACTTTAACTCTTACCCCATCCTGCATGCAATCGCGCTCACTGAGTACTTCCAATCCAAGTCAGCTTATCTATATGTTTGCTGGTTTGATAGTATGAATAGCCGCTACGGTCACAACATATGTGTTTTTGTATAACGATAATGACATACAAATAGATGATAGTAAAGATGCCACTGGCAATATACCTACTGTTGGTGATTACTGGTTCTGAAGCGGAAATAATGAAGACGCTCTAAGTGGAGATACACTGTCATGACAAGCAGAAACAGGTTTCGTTTATCCTACGTGATATATAGAACAGTTCAACAAAGCCTTGATCATACTGCAAAACGACGCTTCTGTAAACACCTATATTGATACAGACACTATAAGCATGACTGGAGTACAGAAAATATCAGTCAACTCGGTACACTGAGAAGTAGCACCTTCCATAACTCTATCTGGAACTATAGACAATGATATATCAAAAGTATATATAATCTGAAGTAACAAAGATGGTGTATATATGGTAGAACAAGCCTCCATCAATAGTCAGATACGATCATTAACTCTAGATAATAACAAAAATACCATCAAGCCTGGTAACAATACATACTATGTCCTAGGCAAAATAGGCAATGAGTACGCATTGCAGTATACTACAATTCAAACACGAGAATGAGCAAAATTTTATAGCACTATGGATAAAGTATGTTTACTAGATTTGTGCAGCGATCCACTATTACCAAAAACAACTCAGGCAAACTGAGTCATATTACAACAGGCCCAAGATGGCAGTGTAGTCATCAAAGTTAATCCTGAAATTAGTATCAGTATAGCTAAAAAGTGTGCATGATGAGGCATAGAACTTCAACAAATCAAGAAAATAGGAGATCATTTCCAAAAAATCAATAAGCCCTGCGGCTATGAAACAAGCAATCAGTTCTCTCAAGGTTTCTTCGACAAATTGGGTAACCCCGTAGCAGACAGTCAAGTAAAAATCAATGTCTTATGACCGTTAAAGTTCGGCAATCTAAGGTATTTGGGACCTGTATTAACAATGAAAAACAGCAGCACTCCCATCATCAAAAATCAACAAATAACAAGCGATACACTGCCAAGTATGATAGCTTCTCAGATGTACATTTGACCAGAACTTACCTTTGAGTTACCAGACAATATCTTCGTAAGTTACAAGTTAGATAAGACGCAACTTAAGGTAGTATGACCAACAAAGGGAACAGATGGTTACATCGTGATACCCAAAGTAGCGGAACGGATGAATAAAGCAATCGTATACACAGTGGGCAGCAGCGACATAGGGACCCACGACAAAATAACCCCCTACTTCAAAAAAGCAATTATCAATACACCCAACTGCTCCAAACCTTACACAAATAGTTCCGATCCTGAAGCGAAATTTGGAATATTCCCCATAAATGCAGAATATGATATAGTCTGATTATGGAACTGTTACAGTGTGTCCAACTAAAAAAGCCCGCTCCTGTACCAACAGTTGAGCGGGTTTCACATAAAGATTACATTAACCCATATATTTCAATCTTTGCAGCTCTTGTTCAATTTGTTTAATTTTTGACTTCACCTCTTCCAGTTTATCTTGCTTAGCTTGTCTGATAGCTTCTGGGGCAGACTTAAGAAATCATTCGGACACTAGCAGCGATTGCATATCTGCAACAAACTTACTCTCTGTGGCAAATTGCTCCTCAAGTTTGGATATTTGAAGTTTGATATCAATGACTTGCACAGTTTTGATACCTATAGTTATGTCGAATACAATTTTAGTAGTGTACTCCATAGGTAAATCATGAGTTACGGGTATCATGACAAGCTCTTCACACATTACAATCTTACGAAACATTGCCTCATATTGCTTTACCATATTAATGATGTTGGTATTGGCCTTGATAAGAGCCGTTATCTTTTCATTGGGTTTGATACCGCATTCATTCTTCAAGTTTCTAAACTCCGATATGAGTTCGATAAATAATTTTGTTTGCGTATTCATAGTGCCTACGCCCATAGGAATTGGATAAGAGGCTATACACAAGCCTTCCTTCCCGTATCCCATTACAGACCACAGCTCCTGAGTAACAAAAGGAGCAAATGGGTGTAATAACTTGAGCATTGTACCTATGACATACAACAGTATCTTGTCGGTAAAATCATTTTTTTGGATCTTTGCAATTTCTATATATCGATCACAAAAATTGTTCCATACGAACTTCACAATATCGTCCGATGTTTGGGCTATATTGTATGCTTGAAACTGTTTCTCTGAAGCGATAATAAGCTCATCTACACCATTTAGTATCCATCTATCAAAGTCATTGAGCTGAGTCTGGTTATCATAAATGTACTGTCTCAATACATCCAGATCGATGGATGCATCCACGGCTTCCTCACCTATAGCGTTCATCCATACGTATCTACTCGCATTCCACAGCTTCGTAACAAATCTAGAGTAATAATCGGCTCTTGTTTCACTATAGTTCATATCATTTCATGCAGGGTTATTTGCTATCAAGGATAGCCTCAAGGCATCAGTTCCATATTTTTGGATAAGCTCCAAAGGATCTACGACATTGCCTTTTGATTTACTCATTTTAGCACCCTTATCGTCACGGATCAAGCCATGAAAATAGACATGACTAAATGGTATGCTATCCATATTAGCGAAACTCATCATGATCATCCTACAGACCCAGGGGAATAATATATCATTTGCTGTCTCAAGTAAAGTAGCTGGGAAGTACTTATCCAGATCTGGAGTTTTTTCTGGTCGACCTAAAGTGCTGAATGGCCACAAACCACTAGAAAACCAGGTGTCTAGGACATCAGTATGCTGCTTCAGCGATTTACAACCAGTGATATGCTCTCGATGAAACGTGAAACCATTTTTTGCAGATGAGATACCATAAGCATCCTTCAACATACCAAAAAGATCGTCAAGAGCTTTTTCATCCACATTATTATCACTCAATTTATTCAGACATTTTTCTAGCGCAGTAATTTCTTTTAATAAAGCGGTATTTTTAGCAAACTTAGTACGGTAAATGGAAAAGTATAATTGGTAAGTAAGGCCATCATTTTTTACCAAACATTGCTTCAATAATGCCTCTAGCAAATCATGAAATTCAAACTGCTCTTCTAGTCTATTATCTGCGATAAGATTAAAAATAACCAGACTCAGTATGACACTCTTGTCGGACTCTTTTTCGGCACGCTCCAAAACATAGTCCTCATCCATGCAAACCAAGTCTCCCTTCTCGTTTGTCCAAACTGGAACTCTATGTCACCACCACAACTGTCTACTAATGCATCGTGGTTTGATGGTATCAAGCCAATTATGAAACATAACCTGAAATCTTTCAGGATAGACATGTATCGTCTGGTTATCAATCACTTCCAAAGTTTTTTCTGCATACTCTTTGACATCTACAAACCACTGTTCACTAGCCAAAGGCTCTATCCTAGTAGCACATCTTTCGCAATGAGGAGTGTTATTGTCATATTCTTGTGTAGCAATAAGATTACCGATCTCCTGCATCCTCAAGATATAATTGTCGAAAAATTTCTCGACTTCCATGCCACCGAATTCAGGAACTACACTTGCTCGCTTACCTTGCTTATCAATCGCAAATATATCAGTAGGCAAATTGTGTCTCGTCCCTATCTCAAAATCAGTCTGATCATGAGTAGGGGTAATCTTGAGTACTCCAGAACCAAAACTCATATCCACTGACTCATCAGCGACGATAGGTATCTTACGATTCACAAAAGGTACCATCACTTCCTTTCAGACTATTCCTTTATACCTCTTATCGGCAGGATGTACAGCAAGAGCAACATCCGCTGGTATGGTTTCTGGTCTCGTGGTGTAGACATCCAAGTGGTTGTTTTTACCTCCAATGAGAAAATATCTCACTTGATAGAGTTTGGACTTGGTTGGGGTCATCTCTATTTCTGCATCGCTAAGCACAGTCTGACATCTATTACATCGATTGGTAATACGATAGCCTAGGTATATTTTCTTTTGGTCATACAGATTTTTGAATGATTTTCTTACTGCTCTACTAAGTCTCTCAGACAGGGTAAAATGTTCTCTATCTCGATCCACACTACAACCCAACAAAGCAAATTGATCCAATATTGTTTGGCGATAATGGCTTGCGAAGTCCCGCACTTGTTTGAGAAATTCCACTCTTCCTAGGTCATGTCTTGTCTGGCCAGATTCTTTCTTGAGCTTTTTTTCTACCTGTACCTGTGTAGAAATACCTGCATGGTCAGTGCCTGGTATCCAAAGCACCTCCTTACCCTTCATCCTGTGATATCTACAAAACGAATCTTGAATGGTAGCAAACAATCAGTGACCAATATGCAACTGGCCCGTTACATTAGGTGGCGGTATTGGCACTACAAACGTCTCGCCCTTAGATTTCTTTGCGTTTATCTCTGGTTTGAAGTAGCCGCTCTTCACGCTATCTTTATATATTTCTTGCTCTCTAGAAAAATCAAATCTTTTGGGGAATACCATGACAGCTACACACAATAATATAAATCAATGATAATCAGACATAATATGTCCGAATGTCTGCTCTAAAACTACGTAGAGCACAATATACCTATTTCCCCCTCAGTTTCAAACGCCAATAGTATAGCATTATAGTAAATAGAGGTTTAGTATGTATAGCTATTGACATATATACATATTTATCTGAGGCGTTATGTCCGTCATTCAAAATAATACATACTGTACTAGCAATAGGAAAAGAACCTCCAGGGTATATCCCTGGAGGTTCGCAACTTTAGAGCAATTAGGGAGTCAATCTATTTCTATCTCTTGGGAATAAGTCTGCTTCCTTAACGTTCGATAGTCAGATTATTTTTTGTACCAATCTTGATATACCAAATCCAAATCAACCTTCTGGCGGCATACCATACTTGAAGGCATCAAGATAGTCTTTGAGTCCAGGGTTGCTAGGGTCGAAACCTCTATCTACAATCTGCTGTACTAGTTTATCATAATTGGTTTGTCTCATAGGGACTGTTGCTATCTCTACACCACGGAATAGTAGATCTGCTCTTTCAGCGATGTCTGGTTTGTTGGCATTTTGGATATGGTAAAATTTTGCTTCAGACCAAGGGAATTCAGTTACAATAACAGCATCACTACCCCAGTTTTTTGCGCTATATTCACAAATAAACTTCTCCTCTGCAGCCGTCAAATCTCATTCATTTCTATAGTCTTCGCCTGTTTCCTTAAACATCAATTCATGCAATTCTTGGACTGTAATTCTTGGAAACTTCTCTGGCAATAAGGGCTGAGTTGCGCCCAAAAGATGTAGATAAGACCCTCATTCTTGCCAAGTAGCATCTATAACAGTCTTAAGAAACCCATTGATGAAAGTCAGCAAATATTCAAAATCAATAAATCACATCTCCACATCTAGCATCAATACTTCTGTCACGTGCCTGCTAGAATTGCTTTTTTCCGCTCTGTATGCTTTACCAATCTCATATACCCTCTCGAACACGGGGACCATCATTTGCTTATAAAACTGTGGGCTTTGAGCAAGGTAGGCTTTTTTTTCAAAGTAGTCTAGTTCAAATACCTCTGCTCATCCTTCCGTGGGAAATCCAATCAATTTAGGGGAGTTTATCTGCGTAAAACCATTTGCGTCAAAAAAATGTCTCATTTGCTTTTCGACAGTAGCTGCGAGTTTGAAAATAGCTTGCTGCTTAGGATGCCTAAGTGTCACTACTCTATTATCAATCATACTTTCAATATCCAACGACAAGTCATCCTTACTAATATCGATACCATGTACATGGTGCACTGGAGTAACGACTTCTACCTTTGCCGACTGTACTTCCATACCAAATTTTTTATTACCTGGTGCACTAACAGGGGTTCATATGATAGACAAAACAGTACCAGGATAGCATCCCTCTAGCTTAGCAATCTCATCTAAATTATCTAGAACAATTTGACACAATCCAGTCCTATCTCTTAGTATAATAAATGCTATCTTACCAAGATTTCTGAAGTCATGCAAAAATCACTGCATCAAAATCTCAGTATCAAAATGTTGTGCCAAATCTGCTACAAGTACCCTTTCCATTGCTCATAATAATACAGCTAAATATAGCCAAACAAGTAATCTAGTTTCCTTGTATTACAAGCATAATTCAGTATTACAACAGTAATAATTATTTTACATTATAGCATTTGGTATCGTGAATACGCTAGCAATAGATTACGGGACAAAGACCATAGGTTTGGCACATTATAATGGAAGTATCGCCCTACCCTTGGGAAATATCGACAACGATGGAGACATGTGGTTCAATATCATGGGGATTGTTGCACAACACAACATAGCTACCATCATAGTCGGGTTTCCTAAAAATACAGACATGCAAACTATCATAAACAAATTCATAAACACATTGCAGTATATGTTTGAGTGAACAATCACAAAAATTGATGAAAACTACACCTCTGTACAAGCTCAAGCAATTACCGAGTCCACAGGGAAACACATCGCGAATGACACTCTAGCAGCAATGGAATTGATCAACAGATACCTTGCTCAACAATAAATTTTGTAGTACCTATTCGAGTATGCTTGCATTAAGTACCAATCTGAAACAATACTTGCAAAATCTACAAAGTAAAAAGGTAGTGATAGGGTTTTCATGATGACCAGACAGCGTCGCTACCCATTATCTCATCCAAGAGTACTACAACCAGCAATGACGGGGTGGGTTCAACATATATTTGGCTCATTTCAATCATAAGCAACGCTCAGAATCCGCATACGAATCAGATTATATTACATCTCATTACAAACAAGTAATAATCTGAGAATATCAGTGAAAAAGCAGTAAAGAGCATGATCTCAGGAAAGCAAGGCATGAATTTTTCCAACAGACTATGCAACAAGTATGATCAAGCACATTAGTATTGGGACACAATCTCACAGACAGACTAGAGACAACTATCATGAATATCGAAAGAGGCTGCGCAAAAACGTGATTGCTGAATATGCAAGAGATAGACAGGAAGAACTATCTGACTCAGTCATCCTATACCATTCTAAGGCCCATATTAGACATACCAAAGCATATAGTAATGCAGTATTGTGTCAGTAACAACCTTCAGTATTTTGTGGATGCAACAAATAATGACACAAGCACGAGTAGGAGAAATCAGATAAGATCGGACATAATCAAGTCGCTAGAAAAAAACGACATAGCACCACTGGTGTTACGATGGATGAGTGTAAAAAGCAACACCCAAGCGCTTGTACACCAAGACATGTTTGAGTTGTTTGATCACTACCTCGCGTCAGAGTCAATACGAGATGGAATAAGACGCCGATATCATGTAGTACTCACATGACCCAGTAGCAAGGTACAACTAAAAAAGATAACACTGCCTATATTTTTTGGTTTTGATTACGTCTATCAAGGGTACAGACCCAGAAACATAAGCGATATAGTATGGATACTACAAGGTATCTGAGAGTACTCCAATATCACAGAGCCATACTTACAAGGGCTATTGGATTTTTTACAGAAAAATATCTCAGGTCATAAGCCAGTATGACAGCGGATCGTATGTATAAGCAACAACGAGGTCTATATCTATAAACCAAACAAAGAATTTGATGCTTGACAGGTTCTTGCATATTGGGTACAATATAGTGATTGCACGAGGCTGGTTGACCTGCAACAGGATAGATACAAGGGGAAAACAATAAATAAGCGCCTTATCAACAACAAAATCCCTAGTTTTCTTAGGTATCTCGTCCCAGTTCGCGAAAATCCGCAACATACAGCAATCGAGTATCTAGACCAACTTATTCTACAAAAAATACACCATGACGGACAGTATATGATCATATAGGTGATGATGAAGCTCTGGCACACCAGGACGAGTTTTGCGTCAGCAACAAAAAGCCATCCGTCAAGCAGGTAAAAAGCTCATTGAGATAGACAAAAAGTATAGCACGAAAGCTCTAAAAGACGACATACAAGCAGAGCATCTTTTGTCCAATCTAGATCCTAAGTCCTCTATCACTGTCGTTGGCACAACAGTATGATGAATCATTACGGATCAAGAAGGTAAAGTCATATTGGTAAAAAATTACCTCAATATGCGATGATTTCCAAAATGAACTATGGAGTCCTGAGAGACAGAGATCGATACGCTTTTTAGAGAAATACAAGAAGAGACGGGTCTACATAAGGATCAACTAAGCAGTGTCACAAGAATAGACGAGTATCTCGCATTCTCACCAGATATGCAAGGCATAAAAAAGTATATATTTTATAAGCTGACACAGACAGATCCCAGTGCAAAACTAGAAAAAGACAAAAACGATCAGACTATTATTGATGTTCAAAAATTTGACACAGAAATAATTTTGGATATCATAGGGAGTGAACATCAAAAAAAATTCCGAAAAGACCACAAAAACAACTTATAAAGTACTTTAGTCTTTTGAACATCATATGAATACTCAGCTCATAGATTACATCAAAAAGTATCTCCCCGAAGCAGTACGGGAGGACGCAACAAAATATGATATACCTGTCAATTTTATACAGAGTATGCCAGATCTTATCGTACTTGTTTTGGGATCCAAAAGTATTGATACAGTGCAAGAAAAGCAGTCACGATTTTCCTTATTGCCTTTGATGAATGATGAGCAAATAGCAAGACTCAATGATATTCTTACAAGGGAAAAAACAAAGCTCGAAGAAATACAAAAAAAGTATCAACAAGAAAGCGTAGAAGTGAAAAAAAAGTACCTCATGAAAAAACAACAAATCAATCAGAATATCGTATTACAACAAACCAAAGCAGAGGAACAACTTGCCAGCCAACAAGACACAACTCAGGCCGACGCTCTTTTGTCCAAAATCGCCTAATATTGCCATCTTACTTTATCGCATGAAATACGTTAGCTCATTTCGTTTATCACGATACCATATATGCGTGACAGTAGTGGGTATTTTTCTTTGTGCAACGATCCACAATACTTATACTTACGCAAACAACGATCTTCTCAATCAAGCCTTTGATGAATCAAAGAGATATGATACTGTTATCAATCCTGGTAATGATAAATGAGCCGTATGATGACAAGTTTTTACTAAAACTCTAGAGGTAAATATAGGTTGATGAGGAACAGAACGAAAGGAACCATATCTAGTAAGATTCACTAAGCTCATTTTGAGAGTAACAATTGCATTAGCGGTACCTATTATTATTCGAGCAGGTATTATGTATGCCACTGCATTTGGGGATCCAGGAAAGCAAAAAAAAGCAAGAAGTACTGCCATATATGCACTCTTATGAATACTATTGGCACTAAGTTCACTGGCAATTATACAACTAGTACTAAGCGTCACCAGAAGTTCTATAGAATTCTAGTTGCATTAGATCGAGCAATTTCTACTGTAGACACTAGCACGAAGTGCCTACAAAAAGATGGTGTTAACGGTTAGCATAGCGGTCTCCGAAGCCGTTGGTCTGGGTTCGATTCCCAGTCTTTTTGTTCTATCAAATTCCCAATACACAAAACCCATCACAAGGACAGGTTTTATAATTTGAAGATGAAATAATTGGTTCTATTTTCCTTTCTTTTCAAACAAAGTGGTAACAAAGTTAGTAATCATAAAGAAGCTATTGTGGAGAAGATTATTGACTCGAAATGTTGTCTCTTGCACACTGCCAGCGATCTTATTCATCCTAATCAACAAAGCAAGTACGAAGAATACAGCAATGATACAGCCAACTAAGAATATAGGCAGAAGTAACGTAGTAGTATCTCTAGCAATACTCAATACCTGGTCCATAGTACCCTATCAGATTATAAATAATACAATATCTTATTATTTTAATACTATCTAATTGCAAATTAAAACTTTATTGTCTTGGATTCTCTTGGTGAAACAAAATCAGCGAAAGCATTATTTACAAAGTAAGTAACATCTCCAATATATCCTGCTCTATTTCACAGATTCATATATTGTCGCTGATCTAAGCCATAGTTATTATATTCTGAACCATAATATTGATTATTTTCTTTGAGATAAGAAATAATCTGATCCTTATAGTTTTTACTAGCCAACTCAGTAATGCCCCCACTGAGTGTTACGCTCAATGTTTTTACGCCAGCAAACGTAGTGCTATAGGTAAACTGTGGATAACAATAATCCTGTCCATAATAATCTTTGTTACATACCTTTTTCTCTATTTCATCTTGAGCTATGATGGGCAAAAATAGTTTTTTTGTTTTCTCATTCCAGACAAATACTCTAGGATTATCTATAGCTTCTGACCAGCTTCATCTTCATCACAGAGTTTTTGTGAATAACTGTTTAATGGTTATGTTATTACTACTTACCAAATTGTAATCCACTTCGTATAAGTCTAACTTAACTCCATTTGTGCTCACCCTGCCTCATGTATTCTGAGTGTCCACTCATAATCACAGCAACAGTTGTTTGCCATCTTTCATAGTTGCATATGGATGTAAATACTGACTAAATCAAGGTATCTTGAGCTCTCAAAGAATTCTTGGTTTACCAGCTAGGTCAATGACGAATAAAGGATCAATTTGCTGAAATGTCACCAAATATAGTTTATCTCCTATAAACCTACTAGCTTTAAAATCTTCTTTTGGTTCAATATTGAGTAGCCAGCCATTGAGAGCTAACTTATTGTCAAAAACCCATAAATGAGTAGCGAGTTCGGGTGATCGACTTCTTGTGAGTATCCTAAAGTTGCCATTCGCATCTTCATCCATACTATACTGGTTCAGTAGATCTCACTTTGCAAGAGCAGAGTCTTGATACACTGGTTTACCACTTACTAAGCTATATTTGTGGACAAGAGAAAAATTGTTAGGCTCCCTTCGGATTAGTGGCATAGCGCATTTAGCATTTGGAGGGCAAGAAGCATACTGGTAACTATTGAGACTGATACTACTGACTATATACAATGATTTATCGGTTGCATGGATCTGACCAGCGTTGCCATAGAAAAGATTGGTATGAGCATTATTATCTTTACGCAAATCAATGGTGTGGATCACACCAACCGATGGGTTAAAGTTATCAACAGCGTCTGGCAAGATATAGTGTAGTGACGAGCAATCTGGCTTGTACACATGTTTATCAAGTTTACCAGAGGCTTTTCTTACAATCTCAGCACCACTAGGAATAATATTGGATGTTGTAAGCACATCATCAATAGATTGTTTCTGGTTCATGATCCAGTAAATTGGTCACCAACTAAACCACAAGTTGCTGACTACTGTAAGTTTTCCGTTGCTCAATCTGCTTTCTTGGATTTGACCAGGAAAATCAAACAATCTCAGGATAGAAATTTTATCCTTATTGGAAATATCAAATACAACTACGTTGGTTCTTGTGTTTTTTTCAAAAAAAGATTTATTCTGATCGTAAGGTAAGTTCAAGTATCTAGATGATACCAAAACAAGTTTATTACCGTCTATCAATAAGTCAGTAGTGTTGTAAGTAGAGGGCAGTTTGAGTATTTTGACAATATTAGCGGAACCTAAATCAAGTGTAGTCCCATTGTATGGTCCCTTAAGAATATACAACAACTTCTTGGTGTTGTTTACATAATAAATATAGGCACCGTCATTTTTAATGATATCGGGTTCATCTATTCAGACCTTCTGAACATTGGTTGAAGAATAGTCAGGGGCTCATCATCATACACCAGCTGCCATTGGCGCGTCGGAAGCTGCTGATTCAGGAACAGCTGTCTTTACCATAGAGTCTACAGCAACTCACCCTTCTCTCATCAGTGGCATAGGACCGCCATAGTATGGTCTTTGGAAAAACTCTTTATGCTTATTGACCCAGTTCGTGAGCACTGTGTCAAAATCATCACAGCTAACAGCTGACTGTAATTTGAGAGAATTTTTTGCGTCTTTCAACTCCTTCACCAAATCTGTTTCTGGTTGCTTCTCAAGTGCGTCGATCAATGAATTATCTATCTCGATGCCCGTGCTAACCACATTTGGCCTAGCATCTGGCGTGCTTATACTCCTTCACAGCGTAGTCAATGCAGATGAGCTGGTTGCGTACACGGCAGTCGTAGTAAGAAAAAATAAGGGCAATAAAAGTAGTTTTTTCATTATATGATCAAACAATGTAAAAGCATAATATAATAAGATATAGTCGTCTTTGGACCTCTATACGGGAATACGATTGTATCGTGCACATGTGACATCATCAAAGCAGGTCACAAAAAACCTATCTCGCGACAAAAGGCACACTATAATGAGCAGTGATGTAGTATTTTTTTTGATCTACATCAACAGAGACGCCAAATCATGCCCATTCATACTGTTCACTGATGATGGATTTATAGTGAGGAGCATAGGATTTCCCCTTTTCTGACATAAAAAAGTTCCAGCTTGTCTTAGTGGCATCTATCAAAGCCTTGGTACAATCTACTGATCTTGTGTGAGATAGCTTGCCGCAACGCACATATCACCGCCCTATGTTTTCCACTACTTTGGTTCCCTTTTTTTTGCTGAACATCAAACCAGCCTCTTCAAATCGCTTCTGAATCAGATTATAATCATAATATGCCTTAGAGTTGTATCTTTTGTGAGAGATACCGTTCCTAGATTTACTATAGTCTGACCAGGCTTGAGCAGTGCCATTGAGATTGTTGTCTAGAATGTAAGAGTATATATTGAGTCCAGATCTCACGGTATTAACTCGAGTCAGTCGTTGCTGTTGGAACAAAAGTGTATCTACGGTAATAGATCACTGCGATCCAGTAAACACAAGCGCAACTCCTGTCAACAGCGGCGGTTTAACCTGATGCAGACGCATCACTCTGGCGAATGAGACAGATCAAAACATCAAGCCTAGAGCACAACAAGATAAGAAAATAAGTTTTTTCATATACCATAGAAGATAAACAAATTTATGTGATGGAAATAAGCAGCAAAACAATTACTAGTACGATAGCATACAAATATGAATCAATATTTACTCTCATAGTTCACAAACTGCACTCCGTATATATTCATATACCATTTTGTAATTATAAATGCGATTATTGCAATTTTTTTGTCCTATCCAAAGAGCATCCAAATTTTCAAGATAATCTGATAGAGCAGTATTTAAGCAGTCTACATCAGGAAATAGACATGTGGGCACACATCAGCAATAGCACACAAGTCAAAACAATTTACATAGGAGGAGGAACCCCCGCCACGATAGGCGCACAGTGACTTATTGACATCATTGATCATATATCCAGGGTGCGATCCTGCGAATATCTAGAAGAAATAAGCATAGAATTGAACCCTGACCCCTTTGAAGAAACGATTCAGCTCGTCAGACATATCAGCAAATACTATGCATCTACACCAAGGATAAGATTTTCTCGAGGATTACAGACATTTGATGATGAGATCCTCAAATTAGCTGGTAGGAGCTATACCTACAACAATATCAAAGGCTATTTGCGCGAACTCCAAAAAGTAAAGCAAAGCAATCATTGCTACAATTTTGATTTTATAGCATTTGGCACCTTACATGAGAAAAGTATCAACGCACAGTGAGGATCTACATGGAACGCAAACAAATGGGGGTTTTTTGAAGATTTCGTAAATAGCTACACAGCAGACAGTTTCAGTCTCTATATGCTAGAACTATTCCCAGGAAGCAAACGAGAGTCCATGTGACACAACCCAAGCATGCACATCAGTCCTACGCTCAAACAATGTATTACACCTGATGATGAAGCTATCGTGACAGAGCATCATATGTTTGAGCAAACATTGATAGGGGCATGATACAACAGATACGAAGTCAGTAACTTTGCGCTACCAGGGAAAAACAGCAGTCACAATAGTGTATACTGGACCATGCAACCATATATAGGCATAGGTGCAAGCGCCTCTGGCATGCTGCCCCGCTCCCTCATTGCCCAATCAGATTATTTTGGAGATATTCCAAATGATAATCAAGGAGCGAGATATACCAACACAACTAATATCATGGAATACATCCAATGAAAATATATAGATAATAAGAAGACTATCGTACTACAAGAGCATGATATTCAATATGAATCGTTTATGCTGAGCCTGAGAAGTTACGGAATCAGTAATATCGAGGATTTCACTAAGGTGCTAGTACCGCAATACAAAGAAAAACTTGATACACTGAATGAGGCATGACTCATACAAGTACAGTGAACTAGTCTGAAACTGACACGTGAAGGTTACAACGTAGCCAACAGAATTATCGGAGAGTTGCTTCAATAAGTCATACTCATCAAATAGTTAATTATATTGACATCAAGTTATAAATGTATATCTGGCTAATGGATAAACATTCATTTTTATATATACAAAAACATGAAGAACAAAGTACTACTGCCAATATTATGAGCGCTATCATTACGATCTTGTACCAATGGAAGACCACCCCAACATGTAGAAACTGATGCAGAAAAAAAAGAAATACATACTATTTTGAGTCAATTTCAAGATAAGTGATGTGATTGGAAATTTATGGAAAAATACCAACAGCAATTTAGATGATACGGATACGTAGTTGATGCTGCCAATATATTTGAGGAGCAAGTCGAGCAAGGACTAGAAAAAGCATTGGACAGCATGTACATCCAAACTGGCACACAATGATATGTAGTGAGTTTCCCTAATATTACTGTGCCGAATGAATTTGGGACATATCTATGAAAAGGGGTGGGAATCGGTGTAAAACAGGTAAATAATGGACTGGTAATAACCGTAGACCCTACCAAAAAAGATCTTCATGCACGAACTGGCTATGGAGTAGAGTGATCACTACCAGATGGACTAATCTCCAGCCATATACGCAATAGTCTGCAAAAACTCAAGTGATGAACTCAAGACGCACAAGTTTTGGAGTTGATAAAGTCATTTGAGCAAAGTATATCCCCAGAGGACATAGCCATCATCAAAGCAAAAGTGGACGAGGCAACTGATGATTATATTTTGAAGCTCGTGCTAACTACTGTGATCATCTACATCCTATTACTAGCCCTTTGCTTCATAGCAATGAAAGCAGGTAATGGAAATGTAGCGGGAGAACTAGCAGAACTGATGGTGAAGCTGTTACTCTTCCCTATCTTTTTAATGGGAGATGGAGATTTTGGTTGAGGAGGAGCTTAGACAAGAGCTATTTTATACTTACAATACCGTTGCAATCAGGATACTTGGAGCATCACCAAAATGATCATCTCCTACTTCTTCTGATTATCATTTCTGAACCACAATTTGGGCACTCTGGCTTATCATCCCCCAACTTGAGTTCTAGTTCATACTGAGCAGGAGACTTAATTCGTTTGATCGCGGGATACTCCGAAGAGCACAAGAAAGGTCAGAATCTACCCATCTTCACAGTGATAGTACCGCCTGCAGGACAAGGTTGTCATTCGTATTTTACTTTTAAGGCATCAAGTTTATTGGACACGTCTTGCGTTTCTGAAACATAATCGCAATCAGGATATCTGCTACAACCCAAGAAACTTTTTTTGGATTTGCCATACCTCACCAGTAGTTCCCCTTCTTCACATTTGGGGCAAGGTTTACCAGTAGTCAAAGTGACTCTCTCAGCATTCTTGGATTCCTTTATTTGAGCTTCAAATCAAGCATAAAAATCTTTCAACATCTTCTTTCGTTCTAGCTCTCATTGTGCTACTTCATCCAATCTGTCTTCCATCTCAGCAGTGAAATCATAATCCATAAGCTGACCAAAGTGGGATTGCAAGAAGTCATTGACACCAAAAGCTATTTCTGTGGGCTTAAGTTTATTGTCATCCTTGGCAACATAATTCCTATCTTGGATGGTAGCAATAGTGCTAGCATAGGTCGATGGCCTACCAATTCCCTTTTGCTCTAATGTTTTCACCAAAGTTGCTTCCGTGTATCTTGCTGGTGGTTTGGTAAAGTTTTGTTTTGCCAAAAATTCTTTGCTTACATATGACACATCTTTCTTCAGAACAGGTAGGACCACATCTTCGTCAGTCTCATCTCGTAGCTTCAAAAAACCATCGAACTCCATTACCTTACCACTTGCTACCCATGTCTGTTCTTTCACTATCTTCGACATTACAACCACTTAGTTAGTAAATCAATATATGTTATTCAGCAAAGTTATATGCATATTTCCTCATATCTATGGATCACTGCTCTATTGCTATTCACTCTGCCTCTAATAACTGCTTTTGTATTAAACCTTTATGTCCCAGCTTCAAAGCAGCTATATATCACTGCTTATTGATTACTCTCCGCCATGGACAACTATCTCGCTCGTGTTGCGGGAGCGAAGAAAGCACTTTTCACACCATCCAACCACTTGTTTGTATATCGCACTGTATATCAAGTTGAGCAGCAACTGATCAATATGAACAGACCTTACCAAAAGGAATTTGATTGATAACTTGTATAATCTGAGGCTTCATGATATCTCTAATCAGATAATAACTCATTTATTCTGTTTTTATAGTGCTTATATCTTGTCACATCGCCATCCAAAGTTTTTGCAAGTTGTTTACCTAATTCACCAGGGTTAACATCATTATCTTTGCTGCGACCATGACCAGCTAAGACAGTGACATTTCTTTGACTACCAGGTGCATAGTATTTGTGGATATGTGAACCCGTTCATAAGCGTCTATACTCCAATCACAATTCATCCACAAAATAGTTGTGTAAAACATTCAAGTGTTCTTTTTTCTTCGACATGGCAGAGTACATTAATACTGCTAAATGACTGGATGGAAGATATAACTTGTATTAGTAAAAATAGCATCACTCATTTGACTTGCAAGAGTCCTTTTCCATATCAAAGAATAGAGTCTTTGTTCATATTGTCCCAACTTCAACTGATCTGGCTCATTGGATATAGACGTAGGTCTGATTGCCTCATGCGCTTCTTGAGCATTTTTTGATTTGCTTTTGTATTGTCTTACCGTTGAGTATTTTTCACCAAATGCCCCGAGAATGTATTCCTTGCACTGAGCTATAGCTTGACCCGACAAACTAGTGCTATCTGTTCTCATATAGGTGATCAAACCAGCCTCATACAGTTTTTGGGCAGCACTCATTACCTGCTTTACTGGCCAACCAAATATCCTTGAAGCAGTTTGTTGCAAGGTAGATGTAATAAATGGCGCCGATGGGGATTTTTTAGATTGTTTAGTTACTACGTCAACCAATTGAAAGTTGATGCCCGTAGTATCGCGTAGCGACTCATATCAGGTCTTGTCATCAATAGATGATTTTGCTTTTTTGATATGTAGTTGATTTAGTACTGTTTCAAGCGCACTTTTCGAGAATCTTCCTCCACTCTCTTTTTCAGTTTTCTTAACAACTTCCATATCCAATTCATCAATCTCTTCTATGTCTTTGACTCCATCAAGTTTTTTGAGAAGGATTTCTACTGGTCCTTTATTTGTATCCAGGATTGCTTTGATAACTCGATATTCTACTGGCACGAAGTTTTCTATCTCTCTTTCTTTCTCGACTACCAACTTCACTGCCACAGACTGAACTCTTCCTGCTGACAATCACATCTTAATTTTTTGCCACAAGATGGGAGAGATACTGAATCATACCAGTTTATCTAATACGGCTCTGGATTTTTGCGCTGAAATAAGATTCATATCAAGCTTTCTAGGACGCTGCATAGCATCAAGAAGAGCAGGTTTTGTAATTTCATTGAAAACAATTCTTGGGGTAGTTTTGGGGTCAATACCCAACGCTTGAGTAAGATGGTAAGCTATGGCTTCTCATTCACGATCCTCATCCGTTGCCAGTATCACCTGAGAGCTAGATTTTGCCAATGATTTGAGTTCGGATACTACTTTTTTTTTGGCAGGATCCACTTCGTAGTCAGGTTCAAATCACTTCTCCACTAGCTTGCTCATGTTTTTGTCTACTAGATCCACAATATGTCCCACAGAAGCCTTGATAATGTAATCAGTACCAAGATATTTGGAGATAGTTTTTACCTTACCAGGAGATTCCACTATGACAAGCTTTTTACCTTTAGAGTCAAAAACTATGGGTTTGGTAGCCATAGTAGTGGTCTTTTTGGAGATAGTATTTTTTTTTGTAGTTTTTTTGATAGTGGATAATGCGGATGTTTTTTTTGCGGGTAATATCTTTTTTACAGCGGATGTTTTTTTCCCTACTGGTTTCTTTACTCAAGCCATAATACAACAAATTAGTAATAATCCGAGAATTCGCACTTGTAGAGAGAGACTATCAAACTGATATCTTTTATCAACAGTAAATGAAATGATTCCAACTTGACTTTTATATATCGTTTTTGATATATGTAAATACTGTTTGTAGAAAAAACATACATGTATTAGTTAGACGAATGTTATTTTCAATAGTTCTTAAGCACTAGCAAGAACGTATGCGCACAAAAGTACCAAAACTCTTCCAAAGATCAAAAAGAAAGTATGATAGCTGCAATCAGGTAGATATCCTGGTCTATGCACTTGCACATGAACTCAAAGAACTGCGCCAAGATAACAAAAAAACGAGCAACGCGCTCGTTTTTTTATAGTTATTGTCAACTATACCTTTCAGATTATTCTTACATCAAGAGAACAAAACTGGGGATCTAGGATTCGAACCTAGATAAACGGAGTCAAAGTCCGGTGTCCTACCATTAGACGAATCCCCAATACATATATCAGTAAGTAGAGCCTATACATAACAAACTTGATTGTAATTTCCAGTAAAAAAATAATAAGAGGTGTTTAAGGTCAAAAAAAACCAAAACTCACTTTAATAACCTATATCGGATATCCATGTTATTCTCCAAGTCCCTACTATCACAATGGGTACAACTCCCTAGCGACAACCAAGAACTTCAATCCAAACTCATAGCTAAAGTGTTTGAAATAGAGCATGGAGCAAAAATAAGGACATTGCCAGCAGATCTCGTACTTGGAAAAACCACATCGGTCGAAAAACATCCCAACGCAGATACGTTGTTTGTGTGCCAAGTAGATTGTGGGAGTCATGGTAATTATCAGATATGTACTGGATGAGAAAATATCGCCGTAGGACAATACGTACCAGTAGCTCTACCATGATGTCATCTACCAATCATCGATCTCACAATAGGAGAAAGGAAGATGAGGTGATTGGACTCGAATGGCATGATCTGCAGCAAAGGAGAGCTCGGGATCAATCAAGATGAGGATAAGCACTGGATACGAAATATGTGAGAAGAACTAAGTCTGAGTGACGATATGATCGGGAAACCTCTACAAGCACTCTTCCCAGAACGAGAAAACATTGTATTTGAGGTAGAAAGTGTAGCCATCACCAATAGACCTGACTTGTGGTGACATTTTGGCTTGGCGGCAGAGTGCAGATCAGTATTTTCTGATTATCAAACATCTCCAACTCAATTTGATGCAGCCTTGGAGGGGATACAAGAGTTTTCACCCAGTAAACTTGAAAACTTAGCTAAACACGATATTACTCCAGTAATAGAAACGCCGAAGGTTTGTTACTACTCGCTCAGCAAAGTAGTCAGTATTATCAACGATAAAAGCGTTTTTCAGGGCAGACTTATGTTGACAGACCTAGATCACACTCCAAGGCAAAATTGGGTAGACTACTCCAATTGGTTTATGGAAGTCTATGGACAGCCCATCCATGTTTTTGATGCAGATAGTATCGCATGAACTATCACCGTAACCGAAATAAAAGCTAATGAAACATTTGTGGATCTTGCTGGAAAAGAGCATCAGCTTATATCAGGAGATATCGTCATCCGCGATAACAAAAAGATTCTTGCTTTATGAGGTATAATCTGATGACTATCCTGTGCATTTTCTGATTCCACGAAGAATATACTGGTTGAAGTAGCACATTTTGATCCGATACAGATAAGAAAAACTGCCACAAGACTAGGATTGAGAACTGATGCTTCCATGAGATTTGAGAAAGCGATCAATCCCCTCTGGACTATGTATTGCTCACGAGAGCAAACCAACATCATCAGTAAGAACCATGATGAGCACAAAACGTGAGAGTTTGCTGGGATAACACACATCCACTATACAAACAAAGTCGCTGGGAGTGAAATAATCATAACAGTAGACATAGAACAAGCCGTCCATTACTTACAAGGATCATATAATGAGCAGATTGCAGCACAAATTCAACCTATTCTGCAATCATTGGGGTACGATATAGTTAACGTAGACAAAAATACTATACAAGTCAGTGCGCCCTTGCGAAGATCTGATATCAATATGATACAAGACATATACGAGGATCTGGCCAGACATATAGGTTTAGAAAATATCCCAGAAATACCCTCGGCAATACATGTCAAAAAGTCAGAGCCTAGTCTTGTAGCATTTACTTATAAGTTAGCAGAGTCGCTTGTAAGCACGCTGCAATTCTATCAAGTTGAGAGTTATCCATGGTATAGCAAAGAACGAATTGAGCTATTGGGAGTAAAGACAGAAAAGTTGTGAAATCACGATACGTACAACCCTATTGGGCTACAAGTAGATACACACTTCGAATTAGCGAATCCCACAGATGCCACCACACCTTACATGGCACAAACTTTGTTACCAGGATTACTAGAAATAGCAAAAAAAAACTACAGACAAGTGTTACCTATAAATATTTTTGAGATTGGCAAGGTCTATACTAAAGACGAGCAATGAAACTCATTAGAAAAAAAAGTATTGGCTGCGCTTATAGTTCACAAAAAAAATGATAAAGAAATTCGACAAGAAGACAGCTATCTTCAATTAAAACGCATATTATGACATATTTCACACAACTTTCAAACTGAGAATTTCAGTTTCTTTGGGGCAAATACCTCACGGTATATGGAAAAAAACACGCCCCATCCAGAACGAAGTCCTCAAGAATATCCACACCCCTTGCAAAATATATCATATTTTCACCCCGCAAAACAAGCAGAGATTTGCCTCATCAATCCTCACGATAAAAACTCACACTTTGTGGGACACATAGGACAGTTGCACCCTCAATTACTGGAAAATGTGTGAATGGGTGCAGAATATCAAGCATCATTTTTAGAAATTGAACTCGAGCCCGTCTTCAAGCTCACAGGCAGTAGGGTTGCTAAGGGATATAAGTCTCTACAAGATCAAGTTATAGCAAGAGATTTATCGTTTGAGATACCCGTACATCATCAATTCAGTAATATCATAAGAACTATCGAAGATCATCCGCAAGTATCAGATTATTCTATATTTGATCTATATAAAAAAGATAATCTGAAATCTATAAGTATTACCGTAAGTATACTATGAGATGGAGCCACTACAACAGATCAAATAAATGAAATTATGAACAAGATTATACAACAGGTAGAGCTCACATGAGCAGTCTTGAAGGGTCAAAAAGCATAGCATTGTATTCATATTTTTATTATTATTTTAGGCCATGAAAAAAATTATTGTATCTCTTATCGTAAGTGCGTTATTTGTTGGTATAAGCTTCGCAAGCAATACCTCATCTCGATGTAAGACATTGTTAGAACAGACAAAAGGAACTGCTAAGCAGCAGATCGCAGAACAAACCTGCGGAGTTACGCCAACGGTTACCAAAAAAGTCGCAAGAAAAATAATAGGCAAGATACCACATCGAAGCGACACAAGTATCAGTACAGGTGATGTAAAAAAAATACTAGCAGATAGTATCATCATATGAAACCCTAAAGCAAGATACCTCATTATTGAATATAGCGATCTGCAATGTCCTTTTTGTCAAAGACACTGGAAAGATCAAACGCTCAACAGTGTAGTGGACAAATACAAATGAAAAGTAGCGAAAACATTTAGAAATTTCCCATTGGAATTTCATCAACACGCTGATAGCGGAGCGTTTGCAGCACTATGTGTAGCGATGCAAGATAAAGGTAAGTATTACGAATTCATTGGATGAGTTTTTGAAAAAGGTCTCAGCAGCGAAAGTGTCATTTACGAAGTAGCAGGAAACATAAAGATAGACGTCAAAACGCTCAAAGAATGTATAAGCAGCAATCTAGCAAAAGAAAGAACAGCAAGACAAATCCTTGAAGCAATGAATTTATTTGGAGTGACGGGTACTCCTTGACACGTTATACTAGACACCATCAACGGAAAATACAAACTCATCATATGAGCATATCCAGCAAGTGAATTTGAAGGCTTTTTTGATAGGATCCTCAAATAAATACAAGTAAGTAAAAACCCAACGGTACAACACCGGAGGGTTTTTATTTTATTTGTTCAGGGATTAGTACTTGTTCAGTCTTCAATCACGAACATCTTCTTACGCAGGAAGGTAATACCATCTCGTAAAGCCATATTCGCTGCTCTCTCAATCTTTGGTAATAGATACCCCAGATAGAGACCCGGGACAGCGAGGGCGCCAAGTCCCCATATCAAACAGCCAGCTACCATCCCTTCCTCTACATACGAACAAGCAATAAAATCTCTATTGCGTCGGACGAAAGAACCAACGCAAAAGAGGAGAATTTGAAATAACCACCATGCGAACATAACCACAAATTTGAAATGAGCCCTACAACTGAAAAAAACTTGTGCCGTTTCGGATGCCGCACAAGTAGTTATGTAAGGATGTCAACAATTATATCAATACCTCTCTAGGTCTTCCGCCTTCCTGTGGACCTACGATACCTCTTTCTTCCAAGATATCCATGATCCTACCGGCTCTAGCAAAACCAATTTTGAGATGTCTTTGCAATGCAGTAGTACTTGCCCTGCGTGACTTGGATACCACCTCCATAGCTTGTTGTACTAAGGTTTCATCATCTGCATCCACATCACCTTCACCAGACATTCATCATCAGCCTATTTGCATATGTGAATTGAGCAACTTAACCAATTCAGGATCATATACATCATCCTCAGACAATCCCTGCATATACTTTGCCCTCAGTTTTGTTACTACCGCCTCGATCTCTGGTGTATCTACAAAGGGGGCTTGTATCCTCAGTGGTTGACGTGACGTAGGATCCATATAGAGCATGTCTCCCCTGCCAATCAAGTCTTCTGCACCTTTCATATCTAAGATTGTTCTACTATCCACATTGCTTACTACACCAAACGATATTCTTGTAGGCATATTTGCTTTGATCAAACCAGTAATGACATTTACCGATGGTCTTTGTGTTGCCACAATCAAATGCATACCCACTGCACGAGCTTTTTGAGCGATTCTCGTGATACACAACTCTACATCTTTTTTCTTGCCAGACATCATCAGATCCGCAAGTTCATCAATTACCACTACAATTCTGTGCATTTTGGTGTAGATATGCTGCTGATCTGCTGGTATGGTTTCTATCTTATCGTTGTATTCAGCGATATTTTTGACTCTCAATTGTTTCAGCATGCCATATCTCGTATCCATCTCCACTGTAGCCCGCTTGAGGGCTCTTAGGGCTTTTTCTGGATCAGTAATAATCGGACACAATAAGTAAGGTAACCCAGAGTACAACTCCATCTCGACTTGCTTGGGATCCACCATAATAAATTTGAGTTCAGCAGGAGTATTTTGATACATCAGTGATAAAATGAAATCATTTACTCACACCGATTTACCTTGTCAGGTTGCACCAGCAATAAGAAGATGAGGCATAGACTCAAGAGACTTTACAATAATCTTACCATCAATACCTTTACCCATCGCCAGATTAGTCAGATTATCTGAAACTTTTGAAGCAAATTCACTCGATCATAAGACTTCCGAAAGTCTTACCATCACTCACTGAGGGTTGGGCATCTCAATACCTACATACTCAGTACCAGCTATAGGAGCCAATATCCTCAAAGTTTTTGTTTTGAGTCATCACATCAGATCATTTTTTAGCCTCTCTATCTCGGCCATTTTGACTCCAGACTGAGGTTGTAACTTGATTTGCACAACTGCTGGACCTATATTGTATCAAGCAATCTCCACAGCGATACCAAACTCGGCAAGTTTGGATTTGATAATTTCCGCTTTGGCATCTATATACAAAGTATCGATACCTCACTTTGGAGATTCGGGCTCGTGGAGCAAGGAAACAGGAAATGTAGGTCTATCTTTAGGGAAAGTAACCACAGGTTTGGGGCTTTGTTCTGCTGGCAATTGCACATTACCATGAAATAGTTTATCGAGCAACCTACCCTTCAGCTTATTCTTCAAATCTCCAACATCCGTAGCTTTCATGAGTTCTTTATTGGGATGCGCGTCAGCCATTTTTTTATATACATCCGATCTTATGGCGACTTTGGAAGGACTATTGATAACCTGATGCTCTTGTGGTTCTGGCTTTTCTGGCACTTTAAATTCCATCTTTGGTAAGCTGGGTATCTCAATATTACTTGAGATAAGTATCCAAACTATCGTGACCAATAATCCTATCACGATAAGTCATTTTATGGCAATATAGTTCGTAGCAAACAACAGCTTACCTACTTCCAACAAAGGCGCAGATATATAGCCCCCAAACAGGGTGTACGATAAGGCGCTGTCTTCAAGAATACTAAAGTTTACAATACCCGATACGAATAAAGACAAGAGTAAAAATTGCTTTCATCACTTGGCAATAAGTCGGGGTTTGAAAAATATAATAACCCCATACAATAAACCACATATAGCCACAAAGAGCAATCATTGTATCCCATACACAAAAGATCCAATCTGCTGGATAAGTATGAACACAGGAGCCGTCCTAGCAAAAAAATTACAAAATAAGTACAACAAACACAATACAATAACAGGTACCGCTGTATTGTATTTATTGAAGCTAACTGATTTGCTTCTTTTTACTGGTGCTTTCGCAGACGACTTCTTGGACATGCTGTACGGTAAGTAATCAGTATAGAGAAAAGTATGATTGACCTTTCCTGATAAAACACAGGATAATAATTTTATTCTTTGTTCACTCAATATGTTACAATGGACATATCAAAATAAGTTTATAGTTTATCTACTCCGTCATCAAAACCATGTTCTTTTACTCTTTTTATCAACGCCATATCTCATTGCTCGACAAGCCTTCCATCACTAAGCATATAGACATGATCTACGGGGATCCATTCGAGTATTTCAAAATAATGAGTAATAATAATCAGACAGTTATCGTGGGCATTGTAGTCGGCAAGCAGTTTAGCGACAGATCTAAATGCATCCACATCCAATCCACTGTCTACTTCATCCAAAAATACATATCTTGGCTTCAATAATTTAAGTTGCAATATCTCAATCTTTCTTCTTTCTCAGCCGCTAAAACCCACATTGACATCCCTCCAGAGAAAATCTCTTGGTATAGAGAGTTCTTCGCAAAGCGGTTCTACGATCTTCTTGAAAGACAAAAACGTCTCATTTGATGATCGTTTTGCATTATAGATTGTCCTTAAGAATTCAAATAACTTTACACCAACTATCTCTGGGATACTCTGAAAAGCTACGAATATACCAAGCTTTGCCCTCAGCGTAACATCCAACTGTATGATATCAATATGATTGAGATCTTCAATTTCTTTATGTTTCAAACACTCTAGGGTGTCAGCATTGATGAAGGATGCATCATCAGACAATACAATCTCACCAGCCATGTTCTCATATTTGGGATGCCCCATAATGGACATGGCCAAACTAGATTTTCAAGATCCATTTTTACCCAATATACAATAGTTCTTACCTAATGCAAAATCCAATGATATGTTATCCAACACTACTTTGTTCTCCACAGATACAGTATACTTATCCAACTTTAACATACCTCCTTATGCAAACTAAATACTTATTTGTTCTTCACGTCTATACTAATTCTGTCGGTCTGGAAGAGATACACTTTGATATCGCCATTCAGATTATTCTTTTTTTTCAAAAGACTAAACAACTGTTTGATATCCGCTATACCCTCTGTATTGGGTAATATCACTCCCCCTATCTCACCTTCCACTTGCTGAACGGCAACACCATTTTTTGTAAAATCAATTTTTTCAAGCATGTCATAACTATACAATTCCTCCAAGTGCGTTACTATATCCACAACGACTAACTCTATATCTACCAACTTACTAAAGAAATTGTGATGGAAAATATCGATAATCTGACCAAGAGACTTATCAGCCTGCACCATTCCTTTGGAAAATGCCATATTGCCATCCTTGTTGAACAAGGAAAAAAATACACCCTTTGTCGCAAGTAGTTTATGATTTTTTGCAACTTCAGTCTTGATAAGATCTAGCATACGATCGGCACCACAGAAAGTAAATAGGGAGATTTAGTTGATGATAACTTTTTTTACTTTATTTTTATTGGATACTCGTTCCACAGACGACCACAAGCGCTGTTCTGTCTGGCCGACATTTAGCTCTAGATCATCAAGAGTGTCCTGAGCCCTTTCTACGTCCTTTAGGCTTCTTCTCAGCGAGTATCACAAAGTAGAAGATTGATTAGTGTAAATCAAATAAATAAGTATCAGAATAGTTAGCACTATGAGCTTCCGCACACGAGTAAACCAATCCATTATTCAAAAGGATTTTTTAACAACCTTGGATCTTTTACCAGGTACATAGGCGATAACGGTTCTAGTTTGCACCTATCACGATAAATAAGTAAATTTATGAATATTTGAATACTCTGAGCTGAGCACTTCTGCTGGGTTTATTTTTTGATACCTCGTGAAACGAGGGTTTTTGTGTATGCTTAGTCAGTATAGTACCACGCTGTTCATCCTGCAGTCTCTTCATCATCTCTTTCACTATTCTATCTTCACCGCTATGGTAACTAAGTATAACTAAAATTCCACCTGGATTCATAAAAGTATGAGCATTCTCAAGAACATATTTGATATTTGAAAATTCTTTATTTACCTCGATTCTTATGGCTTGGAATACAATGGCAGCAACTCTCGCAGAGTAACCAATTTTTTTGATGAGCATATTGAGCTCTTCAGTGGTAGAAAAAAGTTTATTTTTCCTAAAAGAAATGATAGCCTGAGCGACTTTTTTGCTTGTTTCGAAGGTGATCTCACTATTTTGGACAAAAATATCAATAAGTTGTTGTTCGTCATAGGTATTGACTATATCGGCAGCTGTCTTGGGATTGTTTACTGCATCATATCTCATATCCAAAGAACCGTCTCCTTTTATACTAAATCACCTTTGTGGTAACTTGAAATGCCAGAGATTGACTCACAAGTCCAAAAACAATACATCATACCCCTTGACTGAAGTATCTTGTTTTTTCAGATTATCCAAAATTACACCAAAATCCGTATAGGTGCTGTTGTATAACTTGGTATGTGCAAGATAAGGAGGGTCTAACAGTTCATGGAGTCTTGCACTAGCAGCTGAGAACATCTGGATGTCTGTATCTGTCGCAACGTACAGGCCAATATCGTCGCCCAAAAGCTCGTGAAAATACTTCACATGTCCCCCATGTCATAAGGTGCCATCAAAAATAGCAATCTTTCTGCCCTCACTGGTGCACTCCTGGGCTCTTTTAATGACAAACTGACCCACTTCTTTGGTCATTACTGGATAATGGTATCCTACATCAAGTTCCGCCATAGGAAACAACGAATCACATAATAAAGCACTGGACACTACTGTATGCATACAATAGGTATTTTAGGCGGCAATACAACACACTATCTAAATCTCTAATTCTGATTATGTCAAATAAATAATACTAGATGCCTATGCCAATTTGACAAATATGGTATACAGACATATAATTAACTGATATTTTATAGCTATCATGGACTTATGAAAAAGCTAGTACTGCAAAGCATCCTCATCGCTTGCTTTGCTTCACTATTGTGTGGATCTCAGGCATTCGCGGCCACCACCAACTACATTGTAAAAATTAGTAGCAATCCAGCAATGCTCAATGAAGCATTGGATCTTACTATAGAAGCAGTTGATAAAAACGGTGTGGTAGACAAATCATACGTAGGAGATGCCTTGATCAACGTAAAATGACTAGAAGAGGGTGAATATACGCTGCCAAACTGAGGTATCGTTAATTTTACTCCAAATAATCAGGGATCAGTAAGATTCTCCAAAGGGCTTATTTTCAAAAAGACTGGGAAAAACATCGTCATATCAGCCGAAGACATACTTGATGAAAAAACAATATGATCGATCACTGTAGAAGTAAAAGATCCAAATAGTTCAGCGGGCCTCAAAAAAGTAACCATTATGTCGCCTACTGTTAATGGATCAGAAACAAATAAAAATGTAAATATACTCTGATCTTCAACAGAGTTACCAAACAGTCCTCTAAAAGTACTTGTGGACGGCAAAGTAAACACTTCTTCCTCTACCAATGCACAGTGAGAATTCTCTGTATTTGCTAACGATCTGAGCGAATGACAACACACTGTTCAAGTAGTTATTTACGATTCAAGCGACAAGGTACTAGCACAATCAGATGAAATTACATTTTCAGTATCAAACCTATCAAATGAATTATATAAATCAATAAAGGTGGATCCTGGGACTACCGTAAGTGAAAATGATAAGATAACAGTTACTCTTACCACTGCCCCAGAAGTAACCACAGCAGAACTCACTCTATTGGGAAATAGCTATTTTATGGAGAAAACAACAAGCGGTATTTTTGAGAAAAAATTCAAATTTAACCAAGCAAACAGTAGAATACAAATCGACGCAAAGCTAACGGCTAACGGAAATAGTAAGACATATACCAATATAGAGTGAATTGTAGTGTTGGCATCCAGTGGGCCAGTAAATACATGAGCCGCTTCTACCGTGGAAGATACTAGTGCAAGCGTTACCGACAACACACCACCAGTTTCAAATATAAAAATTACTTCTATCAAATCTATTTATCAACCAGATACTAAGAAGTATTTGGTATCTTGGACTACAGAAGGAGAGCCAGCAAGATATCTTGTGCTCATCTCTTCCAATAAGGATACTATCCAATCGGCTCCAGAACTCATTCAAACTACAACGGATAAACAAATACTTATCAATCCGCCAAGAGACACTACCTACTACTTACAGGTAATAGCTGCAGACGCAAATTCCAATCCAGTAGGAGAAGCATCTGAAATAGTATCTCTCAAGGCTCCAGACGAGTACCAAGGATCGGCTCCAACCTGTATCGTAGATGCGATCAAACTTGATAGCGTCGTCATTGCAGGTAGACACTATCTTATATGGAACAAACAAAATGGCGTGGAAAGATATATTGTGTATAGGAGTGACACTCTTGGCAATGACGTCAGTCAGATGACAAAACTTGGAGAGACGTCAGAGAACAGATTTGAGTTCTCATTTAACGGAAATGCCAAGGCACCGGAATACAAGTACTTTGCTGTGCAAGGTATGTGCTCAGATGGCCAATCGACCAACGTAGCATCATCAACAAAAGTACAGGTATGACCACTCAATGTAGCTATATATCTAGCATTGATGATGTGATTTACCTACATTAGTTATCTGATTATCACCAATAAACAGGATATATAAAATAATCTGAAAAAGATAAGCGACATAAGTATCTCTCAATAGTCATATTGGGAGTTTTTTTATATTTCAAACCTTATATTATATTGACATACTGATATATAACGTTATATACAAAAGATATTTATGACTAAAACATCAAATGAACATATTTTCAAAAGGTCCTGAAAAAGTCGCAGCAGAATTGGGTTTCCCGTTATTGTGACCAAGCGGCTACGAAGAGTTATTCGCTGATATCAATAAGTACATCGGTTTACAAAAGATTGACAATCAAATACTCAGCAAGGCAATAAAAAACGCACTGGATGACTTCCACAACACCTACCTCTCGCTCCAGCAAAAAGCAAAGCAACAGACAAGCACTGGATACAACAAAATATATTGTCGTTGTTCATGGGATTTACATACTTTACTGAAGCACTACTTGAACAACAAAAAAAAAGTCACATTCGAGGGTAACCCATGGAAATTACTCAAACAAGAAGAATGGGATATTATTTACGGGATATTTGATAATACTTTTGCGTGATTAAAGAGCGTCAATGCCGAGCTATACGTTTCTGAGGATGAAAATGGAGTTATTCTCATACTGCCACATACGTTGAATACAGATCATAATACTCACGACGAACAAGTAGTGTTTTGGCAAAACGCCTCGCTCAGTATCAGCCAATCAAGAACAAGAATTATACACCAAGAAATAGACAGTTTTGTAGAGCTATTAGAACAAAAGCTTACCGCACTTAGTTCTGAAAGATACAAGAAAGAAATAACTGGTCTGTTCGCATGACTGAGGAATAGGTTCACAAAGCGTTCATCAAGGACAATACAAGTACCCGACAAGCTGGCTAGTGTCGCTAAAGAGTACAGAAGCAGCTATCAGAATTTTGAATACAACGAAAATGAATTACAGAAATACAATGAACACATATGGAACAAACTTGGAGCACTCACAAAAGAGTATGGGTGTAAATTTTCCTTTTGCACGTCATGAACATATGACGAATACAAATACCTGTTTATCGAACCAAACAGAGAAATGGACGATACCCAACTTATATCTTAGCCCCCATGAAATACATACAATACAGTATAATAAAGCCCCTATTACAATTTTTCATCAAAACAAAACACCCGCCTCACTCTTATTCGCCAGAACTAACTCAAGTTATCAAGGACATTGTATCACTCCATGTACCAGCAGAAACAACAAAAATATTTCTCTTTGGTAGCAGAGCAAGCGGTAAGAACACCAAGCATTCTGATTATGATATTGGTATTGTAGCAAATAATCCACTTTCAGCAACTACTCTAAGAGAAATACAAAAGGAAATAGGGCATATTATGACTACACAGTGCCACATCACAGACTTTACAGATGCACCAGAAGAAGAAAAGCAACGGTTAATTACCAAAAAAATCATCGAAATATAGATACAGGCTAACATATATCAAAAACAAACCTTATGGTTTGTTTTTTAGTATACAGTAAGTTAAGAGCAAAAAACTTATTCCTGATCAATAGTGTTCATCATGTCGCCAAACCAAAGATTGATTTCAAACGCCGCTTCTTCTTGGTTTCCAGATGCGTGAATTAAATTTCTGATTGGTCTTTTTTCGTAGTTTGCAAGAGCAACGCTATCACAACTATAATCCCCTCTTATGGTCCCTGGAGGCGCTTTGAGAGAGACTGTTGGACCTGCCAACTTTCTTACTACTTCTATAGCGTGCGCTCATTGTAGCACCATAGCAAATACTTCTCATTCAAACATATAGTCTACTAGCCAGTTTCTTACCTTTTCACCTATTACAGCAAAATCAGTACTGCCAAAATCTCCCATAAGATCTAAGCCGAGCTCGGCATAACCATCAGTGGTTCTTTGACCCAATGTTTGGACCCAATCTATCCTCTGCGCAGGATAATGAGCATGCAACAGATCCTTTGATGGTCTGAATATCTTACCAACCACAATTCTCAAGCCAGCTTTTTCAAATCTGCTGCAGATCTCACCTACGAGTCACCTAGCGACTCCATCTGGCTTAATAATAACCAGTGTTTGTTCAATAAAACTCATACGTGTCATATGTATAAAATTAATAAATACGAGGATATACAACAACACCCCCTATAAGGAGTGTTTTGTGGTTACAATGATATTTGTTCTTGTTGTCAGCTTATCAAATCTTTTTGAATATAGTATCATCACTGCTTTTCGGAATCACCATACAATATAGCATACCTTATACTTTTTTTATCAGCATATTCAAACTGTTTACCAATTTTTGCTGGCATGGGGTATAGTTCACATGTTTTACCATCAAAGATAAACTGGTTATACAAAGCAATTATATCATCTCTGGTGTCTGCAAAGTTAACGAATAGATATTTATCCACCAGCGGTAATGCACCAATCTTATCTATCGCGAGATATACAAATCTTCCCAAACTTGCTCCTACTCAGCTAAATGATTGTTTCGGGTCAATAAAATCAGTAACGTTGTCATATCTTCCTCAGCCAGCAAGCGAACCCAAAGAGATATCTTGCGTATCAAACCGCTCGCATACCATACCCTTGTAGTATCCATGTCCTCTCACGATACAGATATCATACTCAAATGGTACTTCAAGGGCTTTAAGACCAGATAGTATAGTATGTAAATCTTCATATCATTGATAATCTGATAACAGTGCGTAATCCTTTGTCTTGATGAGAGTGCATATCGTGGCAAACAATTCTGGCGACACTAATGGTTGCAATTTTTTCTCAAATTCCTCATGAGTTACCTTGAAGTAATCATCAAGCAAGCCAAGTACTTGGGACATGGCGACTTCATCCAAGCCATTACTCGATAGGAAAGATTTTGTAAGACCGATATGAGATATCTTGAGAACTGAATCTATATTGATATGAAACGTATCGCAAACGGCCTTCATAGATTTGGAGAGAACAGCAAGAGCTTCAATATCATACCGTAGTCACATATTGGATTCTGATGGCCACACCGCATCAATGTCAAATTGCCAGAACTCTTTGAATCTTCCTCTTTTGGTTTTTTCACCTCTCCATACTGGCTGCATTTGATACCTACGGAATGGGAAAGAAAGCTCGTTCCTATGATCCAACACATACCTCGCCAAAGGGATAGTTAGGTCAAAGTGAAGACCGTAATCCTTTACATCCTCTACTCATTGAGCCAAGCCAAAAAGTCCGTATACCTGTTTGTCAATGATATCACCACCCTTCTTCAAGATATCTACAGACTCTACAGCAGGTGTCCAGATATGCTCAAAATTATGTTGCTCAAAAACTCTCGTGAGAGTGGCTAATATAGCATCAAATACTTTCTGTTGCTCTGGAGCAAATTCTGAGAAACCGCCTGGTCTATACATGATCATCAATTATTGGATAATGAATTCAAAATAATTATGGTGTGTACGATTACAACTCAATTCATCTCCTCGCCCTCTGCACTATGGACTATAAGATCATGAATGCATTCTATCAACAATCATCAGATCAGCTTATTCAGGATATATTATGATACTACAAAACACACCGCTCGGGCATTATCAATTATGCCTATGGAGCAATCATGGTCAATCGTAAACTACTGGATAATGGAATGTCATATCATGGACACAACATCAAAGATATCCTACTGGACTCTACATTTTTACTTCCAGATGGAGCGGCCCTTAGAACCATGCGACTGATCGGTAAGTTACTGGGCAGACGAAAAGGTCCTTTGATGCTACACAATCTCAATGGTACTGATTTTTTACCCTATCTACTCAATTATCTTCACGATTTCACTGACTATAAGGTAAATATCATTACACTAACAGTATATGACCCAAGAATCAACAATCCCAAATGATATCTTAAAGATTGAACACTACGCTATGCGCACAAACAATGGCCCAGGTTCGCCTTGCATGGTGAGGAGATCTTGTATGGAGACACTGAATACGGCTCATTTGATTGGTCAGACACAGAAGCATTTCTTACCAAACACAACTATCAAGATCACGATACCATAAATTTATTTCTGAATTTTCGTGGGGGTTCTTACGGTGGACCGCATCAAGAGCTTTTTGCATACATCAACAACAAGAAACTTCAAGACTTGCAACTTTTGTGTATGAATCAATGAGCAACGGTGGATTTTTGGGTAGGAAGAGAAACCAGGGCTCCCAAGTGGATACGCGCACTACGACTCGAATCTGTTTATAGACTCTTTTCGGACCCCAAGCTCAATTGGAAAAAATTTCTGATATCGTTCCGTATGATATCGCTTATTGTCAGCAAAGTAATATTATCGCATGAGCGTAAATAGCATATCTTTCACTCAGTACTAGCTACAGTATGATGTATTTTTTACGTAAGGACCTATTTTTCCAAGAATATAAGCCATAGTAAAGAAAGTATCTACTGCCACTCATAAGATGCCAAGTCTTGATACATGCCACAGCAAGAGTATAAAATGCTTTTGTGTCGTACAAATTAGTATAAAAGATATGTTTTTTCTGATTATCTACATATTGTTGTAAATACATTTTTGCCGTAGCAAATTGTCTCAAGCCATACTCGATCAAACCCAATGACCTCAATGCCAATAGATCCCCTGGAAACTCTATCAATATCGACTGGTAGACTAGTTTAGCATCAATAAGCGATCCATGATACATAGATATATAACCTGACAATAACTCGTTGACTACCAAGCCACTCTTACCATCAAAGGCTCACACGAGACTAGTAATAGTAGATTCATCAGGCTTTTTGGATAAGGCATGCAGCCATTCTAATTGGAAGGATTGATCTTGATTGAGGGAGCGTTCCATATGCGCATGATAGCTTTTGAGTTCAGCAAGTTGCGCTTCAAAGTGATATGAAATTTGCTTCTTGGTAGATTCCAAAAGAGCGGTATCTTCCCTTATATCAATATAGTATTCACGTAACTGTCTATTATTTTTCATGCCGACATAGTGCAAAAGGTGCCTCAGCAGATAATGAGCAGGATATAACTCATCACTGCCAATACCATTGAGATATTCTAGTCCTTGCCTCACAAGAGTGTTAACCAACAAGTAATGCCCTTTCCCCAGATCATCAATGGACTGAAGCAAAGTACCTATACATAGAAGTTGTTTGATGAATACAGAGCAATGATCAGTGGCACCATGTATATCAAATTCCACTTCAGCAAAATTATTAATATTCTGAACCATCTGCGTAAAAGCCCATGACTCTACCTTTTTGCCAAAGGTAAGCTTGTAGTTAAGGAAATATTGACCTTCGGACACTTTGAGCGTACCCCATACCAATACATCTAAGCCTAGCTGATCAACCACCCTACGATCATTATCAAAATCCACCATTATTCTACCAGGCAGTTTAATAATATGGCAACCTGTTTTGCCTCACATCAACGTACTCACGTTATTGATTTCAGTAGAAAGCAGAGTCCCAGCTTCACTGGCAAGCTGCGCCTTTTGTTCAAAACCAAGTAAATTTGCTTCGCCCAACGCTATCACTGACACATCGGCTATACCAATATTGATAGCACCAGCTTTTTTGGGTAATTTCCTAGCTTTTCGCCAGATAGCTACGCACAAAGCAATAATACAAATACCAGTACCAACCATGTATTCTTTCGGTATATCGTATTTTTCCAGTCGATTAAGTATCCACTCGCCCATAAAAAGACCCATCAACAAGTACAACAATAGCGAAAAACCGCTCCCATTCTCTTGTTGAATGAATTTTTTGAATTGTTCTAGTAACTGTATAAGATTTATACTCATAGGAGGTCTGTGGAACTGATAGTCTTATTCAACTTGAATAGATTATACATAAAATTACTTATAAATGCAAAATTCTCAGGCTATTTTTTATTTATATTAAAATGTTACAAATGTCGCAACAATTACCCCTGAAGATGGTAAGAAACATCGGAATTATGGCACACATTGATGCTGGTAAGACTACCACAACAGAAAGAGTATTATTTTACACTGGAGTGAACCACAAAATAGGAGAAGTCCATGATGGAGCCGCTACAATGGACTGGATGGAACAAGAAAAAGAAAGAGGTATTACTATTACTTCTGCAACGACCGTATGCTTTTGGAAAGGATATCACGTCAACATTATTGATACTCCTGGACACGTGGACTTTACGGTAGAAGTAGAAAGATCTCTTAGAGTACTCGATGGAGCTGTTGCCCTTATTGATTCTTCACAAGGAGCAGAGCCTCAAACAGAAAACGTATGGAGACAAGCTGACAAATACAAGGTACCAAGAATCATCTTCTGTAATAAGATGGATAAACTTGGAGCGAATTTCCTGGATTCAGTAGAAAGCATTAATCAAAAACTTTCAGATAAGACCGTCATTATGCAGCTTCCCAATGGTCAAGCTGGTGAATTTGCAGGTATTGTAGATCTTATCAAAATGAAGTACTACACTTTCACAGGTCAAATGGGTACTCAAGTAAATGAAGGAGAGATCCCTGCAGAGATGCTCGATATGGCAAAAGACTATAGAGCAAGAATCGTAGAAACTGCATCAAGTTTTGATGATGATTTGGCTATGGCATATCTTGATGGAGCTGAAGTATCCGAAGAAATGATCAAGAAAGCAATCAGAAATGGTGTGATATCAGGTCAACTATATCCTATTTTCTGTGGTTCTGCGCTTGGTAACAAGGGCGTACAACTCATGCTCGATGGGGTTATCGACTATCTTCCATCTCCTACTGATAGATGAGAAATAATCTGAAGCGATCCAGACGACGATAGCAAAGAAATCAAAAGAACTGCTGATGATAACCAACCAGCGACCGCTGTAGCTTTCAAGATCTTAAACGATCCATTTGTGGGTACTCTTACATACGTGAGAATCTACTCTGGTATTATCAAGACTGGAGATAAACTGCTGAATACCGTCACATGACAAGAGGAAAGAGTAGGAAGACTTTTGCTTATGCATTCTAACAAGAGAGAAGAAATCTCAGAGATTCATGCAGGACATATCTGTGCATTCTTAGGTTTCAAAGACACAAAAACTGGAAACACCCTGTGTGATCCAAAGCATCCAATCGTACTCGAAAAGATGGAATTCATGGAGCCAGTTATCTCTGTGGCCATAGAACCTGCTTCCAAAGCAGATGCTGAAAAACTTGGTATTGGCCTGAACAAACTCGGTGGAGAAGATCCAACATTCCGTTACTATACAGACGAAGAAACAGGACAAACAATCATCGCCGGTATGGGAGAATTGCACTTAGAGATCATGATTGATAGACTCAAAAGAGAACATAAAGTAGTAGTAAATTCAGGTAAGCCACAAGTGTCATACAGAGAAGCTATCACAATGAAAGCTGGTGCTGATGCGAAATATCTCAAGCAATCAGGAGGTAGAGGTATGTACGGACACGTTGTCTTAGAACTAGAGCCTTACGAAGATCCAGATGGAAAAGCGACATTCAAGTTTACTGATGAAGTAGTTTGAGGAGCGATTCCAAAAGAATACATCCCAGCTATTGCAAAAGCATCTGAAGAAATGATGAAAACTGGTCCATTGGCATGATATCCGATACTGAACATGCATGTTACAGTCAAGCACGGTAGTTACCATGAAGTAGATTCATCAGAACTTGCCTTCAAACTTGCTACGTACAAAGGATTTAAAGAAGCATTCAGCAAAGGAAATCCAATCATATTGGAGCCAATTATGGATGTAGAAGTAGTGTGTCCACAAGAGTATATGGGTGACATTATCGGAGATCTGAGCTCTAGAAGAGGTATGATCGAAGGACAAGATCAAAGATGAAATGCAGTAGCAATCATTGCTAAAGTACCATTGAGTGAGATGTTCGGTTATACAACTACCCTGAGATCTATTACTCAAGGAAGAGGAACATCTACTATGAAGTTTGCTCTCTACGAGAAAGTACCAAATACCCTCGCAGACAAGATTATCACTGAAAGGAAAGGAAAGAACAAACTTGGTGATGATGAATAATCACAAGCCATCACAAAAAAAACGTCCTAAGGGACGTTTTTTTGTTATCTTATATATAAAAGTGTATATTATTTTCTTGTTGCAACAAATATAGAAATAAATATTGACTTTTACTACAGTATATTGATATACAAATAGTTTTACACAATAATAGAAGGGTCCATGAAGAAAACACTGCTCAATATCAAAACTCATCAGTTTCTAGCGACTCCATACGCACAGGAGACTTTGTGAAGCAGTATCCAGAAACAAATAGCTGAAGCTTTCAGTATTCATCCCAAGCTTCAACCCATCGTATCGTTATCCGAAAAGAGTAAAGATCTCTTGAGAAGCTATCGTGAGTCTAGTGATAAGAACACAAAGACATGTCACGCTCTGGAAAGGAAACAAAATCAACTAGCTCTAGAAACATACGAAGTAATCGGCAGCCTGCTAGTAGAACAAGAGGTAATTCAGTTAGCCGACGAGGTTATACGCGCGGCAAAAAAGCATTATATTGATGAGATCAAAAAAATATTTATTATCACGAACAATAAAGACATAGCCACCTATAAGTATCTAGCAAGGGTAGTAGATCTCCATAGCAGGGCAACTACAGCTATAGACATATCACTAGGCGCTTCTGGCTACAACATGACGATAGAGCATTTGATAAAAAATAAAAAAATACCAAATATACGAACTAAATATAAGATTCATGAATCTACCAATGACATTGAAAAAATACACAGTCTCACTAAAAAAGCAGAGTCCAATCCTCAGCTTATTTCTGATATTCAGCTTATATTTGCTGAACTGTACAAAGTTTATGTATGAATCTTTGATTCAAAATTGGGAATAGAATAAGTATAATCGCTATCAATCAAAAAGATCATCTATGTCCACCAATATTCTTATACCAGCATACAACGAAGGTACAACCAAAAGCGAACTATATCTTGAACAAGCAAACAAGACACTGCGTGAAAAGGGATACACCAAACAATTCGTTGATAGCTGCAGATCCAATATTTTTCGCACACTGGCTGTACTCGTAAGAGAGACGAGTTTACCTATAACTGTAATAGATGATGGTAGTAGTGATGACACCGCAGAGGAAGTGAAACGTTTTCAAACACGAAATAAAAATCATCAAGTAAGCTTATTAAGTCACAACGCAAACAAAGGTAAATGAGCTGCCTTCCTAACGGCCATAGAACAACTGCCGCCAGGCACCAAGCATATCATCACTACTGATGCAGATATGATTATCCCCAACAATATAATTCAGTTATTGGGCCACGACTTCCATAGATTTTCCACTGCCTCACCCAAACTAGCTATGACCATAGCCTGTTGTCGAGCAAAACAGTCATGGGCTAGTGGAAAGGACTTTATTGTAGATAGTGCCAGTGGCACAAGGATGCTATCTTTAGCATGACGAGAAGCGATGATAGAAAAAAACTGACGCAACGCAGTGCATCAGCTTATTACTGGTTTTCCGTATGGGCTAGAAACCGCACTCAATAAGCTGTTTCCTGCTATGATAGCCAGTAGCACTGTAACAGCAAATCCTGCGGAAAAGTTAGCGTGGTTCCTTCCAGCTTGTAGACATTATGCGCACTTTGATCATATCAACGAACAGATGTGCGGTACACAAAATCTCTATCATAGGCGTTTTGAAGACAATCAGCGAAAACACAAAATCAAACAACGATTTCGCTCCTTGGTTATTGACGACTAAATATATGATTACTCAATTTTCAATTTGATATTCTGACTAACTGGTGGATGGTCACTAAACTCTACCGTAGCAAACACTTCATATAAACCAGATTCATCATATTTCATAGTTGCTTCAGCAAACTCTCTGCCAGCACCAGTGAGTTTCTTCCCATTTCCAAAATCTCGGGTTACACCAGTAATCTTACCATCTGCCTGTATAGCAAATTCTATGATATCGCCTACTCTAGCAAGTTGTGCTGGATGTGAAGGAAGAAGTATTTCAAATGTCTTGATCTGTCTTTTTACAATAATTTTCTCAGGGAATACAATCTCCTGACTAAGCCCTTTCTTCGTCTTTACTGTTACTTTGGGTTGGAATTCACCGTTTTCTTTAATGGGATCAAATCTATAGGTATGCGTGATCTTACCTACGGAAGTATTTTTTCTTACTTCTCCGTCACCAAAATCCCAGGTGAAATAGACTACTTCGTCATCTGGATCATTGAGTTTGGTAACACTAGCATCAAACTCTACTATCAAAGGGTCAAATCCAACAGTTCTGCTTGCCTTGAGCTTTCCGATAAGATTCTGTCTCTCGAGTTTCACGGTATATGTTTTGGTAGCAGATTTTCACTTACCATCATTGACATCAATCTTAATGATTGAGGGCTGATCACTAACAAATTTGAATACATATTCTTGGTTTTTGGTAGGATTTTTGAGTATACCATTCTCAAAGACACTGATTTGAGGGTTGATGATCTCTGGTACAATCTTTTGTATAACCAGTTTTACTGTAGTAGGAATATCAGAAATAATCAGATTATCTCCTTCTACTCTATTGGCACCGCTCAGTCATACTACCTTATACTCTTTATCATTTGGGCCTATTACTGAAAAGGTATTGATCAGAGAGTAAGAATTGTAGCCTATGTCCAACAGTTGACTTGCTTCACATGAACCTCTTTTGCCTTCTGTAGTTGTAAAATATCACCTCACTCTATACGATCTACCATTAGCAAACTCATAATCAAATCTAGACTTATCGGACTTGAGACTATTGACGATCTCATCTGTCTGATTATCTATAATATCCACATTGTACTCAGATATATCAGTGCCCTTATCATCTACTCTCACAAATAGTTCATATCTATTTTCACCAAGTCTATTGGTTTCTAATTCACAAGGAGGTACATCTCCCGCATTGACACGATATCTCATGAGATACCATATCTGTGCAGGCAATGCGGGACTATCCAATGGGATGCTAAAATATGCATTATAAAGTTTGGGTTCGTCAAAGTAATAAGTAAAACTGACTCTATTTTGTTTGTCGATACTTCCATTGCCATCCATATCCCAGAGTATTTGGATAGTAGGGATATTGAGATCAGTAAATATCTTTTGTGCATCTACTAGTATCTTTGCTGGTGCAGTACCGAGTATGATCTCATTCTTGTTGTCGTTGAGTTTTCGATCTCCGCCCTCTACGTTGAAGTTTACATCCGTAGCGATATCAATAGTAGCAGCTCTTTCTACGGACTTGGTGATTTCTATACCCTGTTGCGAGTCAAAGTATGAGTACAACATCCTTACATTGTACTGCCCTTTCTTGAGATATAGACACGATCCTTGGAAAAAGTACTGAGATGATATCTGAGTAGGTTCATTGGTAATTACTTGTCCATTACCGCACTCTAGCACAAACTTGGTAAACTGCACCTGTCCTAATCATGCTACCAGATTATCAAATATTTGTCTATTGATCTGCATATCCATATACGTTGGTGCAATCAGTGGCAAGCCAGCAGTGCCTACATATACCCTAGAATAAGATAAGCTAGGATCGCCATCATCAAATTTTTTTACTTGAATATGAGGTATGACCATGTCGTTGGTGTTGTATGTTTTCTCTTCACTAATCTCACTGATCTTAGTATAACTCACTAGACCCAATCCAATAGCACCGAACAAAAGTACTAATCATACTATCAATCATACCACATACCTTACTCTGCTACCCTCTTTGACCGTGAAAAATCTGTACCCATTGAGAGCGGCAAACGCAAATCACAAGAAGAATAGAAGACCGAAAAATAGTACTGCAAATATAAGCAAGACTGACTTTACTGTTTGGATGTCTAAGCCAAGATTGGATAATGAGGTAGGATTACTAATGGCGATATAGAGTCAGACAATGACTAATAACAAGAATAATCAGAAAAATATGCCACAACCTACAGCAAATGTTTTGAAGTTGATTTTGGTGCCCTGCTTAGCAATAATCTGTGGCGTAGCCGCTTTGGGTGCAACAGGAGCAACCGCTTGTGGGCTAGCAGCTTGCGTTGCCAATGCATCAATACTGATTTGCGCTACTGGAGCAGCAGCCTGAGGAGCAACTTCTTGCTTGGGCTCAGATGTATCAGCAGAAACTGGTTCGGCCTTTGGTTCTACAGGCTTTTTTTTTGGCTGGTTTTGTGGGTTGAAGAATGGATCAATGGATGATGTATCTGACATACGATAAACACTTATCTAAATACGCAATATATCGGCTAGATTATAAACAAAACCACCTGAGATGTCAAAAAACAGTGATTGCGATACAGCAAAATAAATATACCAGTTGACCGAATCTGATATATATTTACAATATGTACTGACAATAGGCAAGAATCATAATACCTGAAAAGTTTTATAAAATCGCATGCAATCAAGATAAAAATAAATACAGATAGAGTGGAAAATTTAGATATGAAATAAGGCAGATGAAACAGGCACTTTTTCACGGTATGACTGGTGCGGCACTGGGTATCGTCAACAAGGAGATGGTCACTAGAGCGATGAGGGAGATCGCTAATCAGATAGGATCGTTTGATGTACAAGCCAAAGCAAATGAACACAAAGCGGAAGATCTGGTGACTAGCGCAGACTACGCAGCACAGCAAATATATGTCAAATTGATCGAAGAATGTACGCCCAATGCTGGCATTGTTGCAGAAGAAGATGGACTGCAAAGAGATCCAAAGCACGGAGAATCCATAGTATATACGATTGATCCAGTAGACGGCACTAAGGCACTGGTCAGGAAGCAGTCAGATGGGATAGGGACATTGTTTGGAGTAGTGGATTCACTCAATAGGGAGATTATAGCGTCCTATGTGGGAGACATCATGACACAAGAGATATACTATTACCGCCCTGGCAGCGACAAAGTACATAGACTCAATCTCAGATTTCCAGAAAAAACCACAACACTGGAGTACAGCAATAGACCCAAGAAAAGATTACTAACGCTAGATGACATTAGACTCTTCCCCTCACGAGCACAACATATCACTAACAAATGATCGTACTTTGATAGCATGGGTATTAGCAACGGAAGTATCGGTACCAATATGGCGAGATTACGGAAATGAGAGGTGGATGCAGTCTTGCTCAAGGCAGGAGTAGCTAGTCCACGAGATCGAGTCCCCTGCGCAGGTATCAGTGAAAAACTTGGTTACATCCTTATACAAGTTATAGATAATCAGATAGCAAATATACTCGATGCAGGTAACTCACGAAGCCTGGAAACAATAAAAGTACCAGATACCTTGATTATTCATAAGTCTCATAAAGAAGAAATCCTTCAGACTATAAAAAATATCCCATAGTCTCAGTTCCAAAGCTTCTATTGATTATAGGGTATTTATTACTATCAATACTATTGTTATTTATTGATAATACATGGTAATGCAGCAAGGAATTTATAAACTCACAGGCGAAATCAAAACCGTACCAACATTTGAAGTCTCTTTAGGCATAAACAGACCGCCACTCAGTATCACTCCACAATTACAAGCTGAGATATATGCTTTATTTGTGCAAAAATGAGGAAAATTTTCGGATGCCGTTCTCAAGACAAACGGAACATATGTTTCAAAAGAATCACTAGAAGCTGCGTTTGAACTATATAGGCAAGCAAGAAAAAATGTGGAATCAAGTCAATCTGAAGTAATTGGTTTGGAAACAGCAAATATATGGGATATTGTGAATCGAAATAATACTATAAATCAAATTTAATTTGCGTTTTACTCTGATAATCTCTATCATAACGATATGAAAGCTACTTACATCGTCAACAATAACAATAATAATCTCGCGTCAGCGTAGGCCTATTGTTGTACTCAAACAAGACTCCTGCGCTCTACAATGACGTGGGAGTTTTTATAAGAATATTTTATTTATTCCACATCAAAGCAGATGAAAACAATTTGAATATTAGGTTGAATGAGTCGAGAATCTACACAAAGTTATTACAAAAATATCAACGAGTGAATAAGGGCAAGATTATGATGATTACATTCGGCCGAGATCATACTTCACTCAGTGGATTTTCAAATGATCGAAGAACTGCAACACCAATGAAATCGAAAAGAACTGACAAAGATTATGATAGCCAATGCGCAAAGGATAGAACACGCGCTTGCTGATTTTTTAGTAATCGCAACAAACACGATGCATAAAACAGCCGAAGCAGTTGCTGCATCAATCAATATCCCTCTTCTTCATATTGCGGATCCAACAGCACAAGAAATACAAAAAAGCAATATACAAACAATATGATTACTAGGCACAAAATTCACCATGGAACAAGAATTTTATGCAGGAAGACTTGAGAAACAATGAATTAAGGTTATTATACCTTCACAAAAAGATAGAGAAATCGTACATAATGTGATTTATAATGAGTTGTGTCTAGGAAACATTCAAGAATCATCTAAGGATGCCTATATATCAATAATAAATAATCTGGAGCTAGCATGAGCACAAGGCATAGTGCTATGATGTACAGAAATTGGTCTATTGATACAGCAAAAAGATACATCAATACCACTGTTTGATACGACACAAATACACACATCTGCTATAGTAGACTATGCCCTCAGCAAATAAGCAATAAAAATTATTATTTCATTCCAATAAACATGATGCAAACAACAATCAAACACATTACAGCAGACCTTGTAGGTCAGAGCATAACACTTCAATGATGGATACAGACCATCAGATCATCTGGTAAGATCGTTTTCTTGGAGCTCAGAGATGGTACTGGATACATCCAGTGTATCGCAGAACTCAGTGTACTGGGAGAAGATATCTTCAGAGAATTAGAGTCTTGTGGTATCGAGACGTCACTCAGTATTGCTGGTACGGTCAGTAAACATCCCAAAAAAGATGAGTATGAGATACAGGTTTCAGATTATCATATCTATACCAAAACAAATGACTATCCTTTGGGCACCAAAGACGATCATGGACCAGAGTTTTTGTTCGACAAGAGGCACTTGTACCTTAGATCCAAAACACAAGTAGCCATACAGAGGATACGCGATACCATCATCCACGCTACCTACGATTGGATGAGGGATAATGAGTTTATCAAGATAGATGCACCTATCTTTACTCCCAATGCAGCGGAAGGCACTACTGAGCTCTATGAAGTAGAACACGTCAATGGAGAGAAAATGTATCTCAGCCAGACAGGACAGTTGTATATCGAGGCAGCACTGATGGGACATAGGAACATATACGATTTTGGACCTGTGTTTCGTGCAGAAAAGTCCAAGACAAGAAGACATCTCAATGAATTCTGGATGATGGACGCGGAGATGGCATTTTGTGATCAGGAGCAAAACATGAAATATCAAGAAGAGTTGGTCTATTATATCTTACAAAAAGTACTACAAAAGCACCAAGCAGATCTTGCTATACTTGGTAGAGATACTACTCCACTCCAAAAGATACAAGTGCCTTTCGTGAGGATGACACACGATGAGTGGATTGATGATCTTGTCGCTAAGGGCTTCCCAGCGCAACACGGAGAAGATATAGGATCTGATATCGAGATGCAATATATGGAAAAAGTAGAGCAACCTATATTCGTTACACATTTCCCTATCGGTATCAAAGCATTTTATACCAAAGAAGATCCAAATCATCCAGGATATGGTCTGTGTGCAGATTTGCTCGCACCAGAATGATGCGGAGAAGTTATTGGCGGCTCACAAAGGGTGGATGACTATGATACCCTACTAGCTAAAATAAAAGAACATGGCCTAGATCCAGCAACATTTGATCGATACTTAGATCTCAGAAAATATGGATGAGTCCCACATAGCGGATTTGGCTATGGCTTAGAAAGATTAGTCAGATGGATCTGCGGTCTACACCATATCCGCGAAACAATCCCCTTCCCAAGATATGCAAACAGGATAACACCATAGCAACAGATGATTTACATATTATAAGCAACAATACATGGAATTTAATGAAACAAATACATCGCGTAAACTATTATCAAAGCTCAAAAAAACAAACATCACAACTGCTGAAGAGTTAAAAATAGCTCTCCAGGACGCACAAAAAGTAAAGGGGAAGAAAAATCGAGAAACACTCACGCACAATGGCCAACACTTTCAACACACAGAGGTAGCAGAAATGAGGGAGTTTATTAAAAACATACTAGAAGATTCCTAGTTTATTTATAAGACTTATACAACCATCATGAAAAAAATCATCACTCTTATGGTCACAACCATACTATTCGCAATAGCAATCGCGCAAGACAGACCTACTATCTGCACCATGGAATACATGCCAGTATGCGGATTTGTGCAGGTACAATGTATTACTGCTCCCTGTCTACCCGTCCAGGAAACATTTGGCAATAGATGTATGGCACAAGCTGCTGGAGCCACAGATATCAGAGAAGGTACTTGTGAAGCGTCTACTGATCCAGGTCCCATAGACGTCGATCCTTGTGATATTTTTCAACACACCTTTGGTATTGGAGCGTGGGATGGTTGAAGGTTTGGTGACGAGATATCTTTATTGCAACACAAGCTGAAGGAACTTGGCTATTTTAAGTGAAGACCAAATGGTTTTTATAGCCCCAATCTTACAAGAGCTGTAGCCTCTTTCCAAAGAACAAATAAGCTGAAATTGAGTGGTAGATTCAATCAAGAGACACAAAGCAAATTGGAAAACATATTGTGTGAGGTTAAGTAAACATCTTTTAAGTTTTGAAGTATGTAAGATCATGAAAATCCTCTCACGAAATGTGAATGGCATCAGAAGTGTCATAAAGAAATGATTTGTGGATACCATACAACAACTGGATCCCGATGTGATTGCATTGCAAGAAACAAAGGCATTTGATCACCAGTGCCCTCCAGAGTTGCACCAATTATGATACAATATCTGTCGGCACGCGGGCACGAGGCCTGGTTATGCGGGCACGGCAATACTAACCAAAAATATTCCTGATGTAGCATGCAGTATCTTCCCGCATAGCGTATTTTATGAAGATGGCAGAGTGACGCAAGTAGACTTTGGCAATACAAGCATACTCAATATCTACTTCCCCAATGGCGGCACGAGAGCAGATGGCACAGAGATGCTAGGATACAAATTGGCTTTTTATGATACACTTATTGAATATCTTAAAACGCACAAAGAGAGAGATATCATTGTCATAGGAGATTACAATATCTGTCATACTGAGATAGATATCGCAAGACCCAAAGAAAACGTAAACAGCATCTGATTTTTACCAGTCGAAAGAGCAAAAGTAAGTGAATTTTTGTCTCATGGTTTCACTGACGTATTCAGATATCTCTATCCAGATGCAAGGGACCAGTATACCTGGCGATCATATAGGGCTTGAGCAAAACCAAATAATGTATGACGGAGAATTGACTATGCATGCGTTTCAAATCATCTTCAAAAGCAGATTGTATGATTTCAGCACTATCCAGATATTTATGGTTCTGATCATTGCCCCATTATGTTAGACATCAATTTATAGTTGTCTATATTATGTCTGACAAGTAAACAGAATATGCTCTGTACCTAGATTACAAAATATACTGAATAACTTATTAACATTGTAATTATTGTATAAAAAGATATTGTGGAGGATAAGAATATATGTTCTGATTATTACTTATTTTATAAAAAATCACATGCATCACGCCACTATCCACACATCAAAATGACCTATCCGCATTGTATTACATCATGACAAGGTACCGCACACAGTAGCAAACTTCCTAACGCTAGCAAAGAACTGATTTTATGATAAGCTGACATTTCATCGTGTCATACCAGAGTTTATGGTGCAAACTGGCTGCCCAAGGTGAGACGGTACTTGAGGACCAGGGTACGCATTTGGAGATGAATTTCATGAAGAATTGAGGCATACAGGACCTGGTATCCTCAGCATGGCAAATTCTGGACCAGATAGCAATGGGTCACAATTCTTCATTACTCACGTAGAAACACCTCGATTGGATGGTAGGCATAGCGTATTCGGCAAAGTAGTTAGCGAAGACGATCAAGCAATAGTAGATAAAATAGAACAGTGAGACGAAATTACCCACATAGAAATCCATCAGGATGATATTGAGCTTACGGAGCAAGCTCAGGAATTCGCAGCACAAATTACAGCATACTTACATAAACTACAACAAGAACAGGGCAAAGCGTAAACAAACTTAGTACCACAAAAGGTTACATTGTAATGTAATCTTTTTTTTGTACTTTAGTTATATATGTCATTATATTACACAGACACATGAAACAAACACTATCCGAATTCATAAGCATAAAACGTACATTCTTTGAGAAGCACTCTGATGGTATCGGTAGCAAGATCAGGGACAAGAGTGGGTTCATACAAGAGGTTTTTGATATACTACAACATATGGATCCAGCAAATGAACGAGAGGTAGCGGCCTACGAGTATTTAACAAGTCTTGTTTTGACGACAAATCGAGTCAAAAAATATAAGCATCCATTGGGAAAATTCCATATGTATACAGACATCATCATGAATCATCTAGAGGTAAGCAAAAAGGCACGCTCCCAGATAGCATTGGAAGAACGAGAAAAAGCAGTCGCAAAGTTTGAGCGTCCTATACAAAATACTTTCAAAAGACTATTTCAGCTCAATGCCGCAGGATTAGGTATTTATGACGCAACCAAAGAATATCCACCATTTATACAAAAGCTAGTGCTGTTATCCTATATCGTCAGTCAGCCAAGTTTATCAGATGGGCATAGGTTGATCAATATATACGATATGAATCCAGAGCCAACCAAGTACCAACAGCGTATGGTGCAACTTAGTTTGGAAAAGGTAATTAAAAACTCTCTATTTACATGAGCATACGATCAATTATTAAGCGAATTATATACCAATCATGCTGCTCAAAAAGATAAACTTATAAGCGAAGAAAAAATCCGTAGCAGCTTTCAATCATTTATCAAATCATATACAGACCCAGCAGCGATTTTTACACAAACCAGGCAGATTCATCAAGATCGGATCAACAGACTGCAAAGAAACAAAAAGATGGATCACCACACACATGAAGAGATTTTTTTTCATGCTTGGCTATTTTATTGTTCACATATGATCAATACTGACCTCATCCGAGAGTCTTTCTTGCTATATCGAGATCAAGTAGCACAGTCTCCTCAAGAAAAACAAAAAACAACAAGCAAGCACATAGCTAATGAAGCCGCTGAGACACTTGGATTGGTGACCAGAAACGTCACCCAAGAGCAAACTATTGTGATAGAAGAGATCGCACAACGAATCATACATACATATGCATGTTTCCAGGACTATGGCCGTATTCGCAAGTACCTTTGCAGGATTGTATCCAATAAATGAATAATTGTGTCTCAAGGACTAAGCAATAAGCTACAAGAAATGGGAATCTCGTGTCGTACGCAGACTATAGATCATTTTCTCAAGACCATACAAAAAACAGCAGATCAAAACGGTATCAAGATTAACATATCTACGCCACAACGCAAACTAACATGAATAGTATCAGAACAGATTCATGAGGTTTTACAAGATAACTCTAGAGGCGAGCAAACAGCTAGTTACAAAAGCGTTCAAACCGTCAACGAAGTTATTGCATTGCTTCATACATTTGGGATTCATATATCTCAAGGTTGAAAAATAGATAATCTGATACAGCAACACATCATCAACAAGCATAATCACAAAAAACTAGGGGTGATTTTGCATCTATGGTCACAGCTACAAAGCAATGGTATTAGTGCGGCACAGATCAGGGTCATATCACTCAAAAAGAATAAATATAAGACTATTGCTTTCCATGATGGCACTAGGGTAATCATTCGTGAAAACACAGTATTAGATATCTGTGATCATGACGATTACGAAATCAAACGAATCCCCAAATTTCAACAATAATTTATATCTTCACCACACAGGATAACTACTAGTCATTATTTTTTTGCAAACGCAAAATCAAAGTAGACAGCAAGTATTGATTTGTCAGACAATACCAATAATATGTCATACCATTTTCATTTTGTATAGTAACTCATGCTCATGAACCCAGAAACTATCAGGCAACTACCAAAAATCGTCAGCAAATATAGGATGCCTCACTACGGCAAAGCAATACGACAAATCATTACATCATTTGTACCGTTCCTAATCATACGATCTGTCATGTATTATAGTATGAGTATATCCTATCGGCTAGTGATACCGCTAGCAATTATTAACGCATTTTTCTTGGTGAGGATTTTTATTATACAGCACGACTGCGGGCATCAGTCTTTCACTTCTTCCACAGTATTAAACAACTTCATAGGCAGGTGCTGTAGTATGCTGACACGAATACCCTACACATACCGAGCAAAAAGCCACAATTTCCATCACAACCACAATAGCAAATTGCGAAAACATCGCGATATAGGGGATATACATACTTACACCGTCCAAGAATATAGCCAACTATCTCGATTTCGTAAACTTATATACAGGATCTTTCGTAGTGCCCCAGTCATGTTCGGCCTATGACCGGCATGGTATGTTATCGTTCAATGACGTTTACCATTGGTATGGATAACATGACGATCCAAAGAGCGTCGATCACTGATTCGAAGCAACTTAGTTCTGGCAGTGATATACTGAACGATACGATTTGCTCTTGGCTGGCAGGCACTAGTATTCATCCAGCTGCCTGTTTTGTTATGTTTTGGCACTATAGCAATACGATTTTTTTATGTACAGCACCAACACGAACTCACCTACAAAGCACGAGAAGGAAAACGAGATTACGTAACGGCGGCAATACAATGAAGCAGCTACTATGATTTACCAGGACGGATGCACTGGCTGACGGGTAATATAGGCTATCATCATATTCATCATCTCAATGCGTCTATACCCAGCTACCAGCTACCTCGTTGCTTTCGCGAAAATACCATCCTCAAAGACCTTGCCAACAGACTAACGTTTACACAGAGCCTCTCCAGCATCTTCAATCACCTTTGGGACGAACAGCAGCAAAAAATGATATCATTCCGCATGTACCGCACATTATACAAGCCACACCAACACAAACAACATTGTTAGCTTATTCTATCACAGCAAATATCTATTTGTAAAGAGAGAAACTCATGGAAACCTTGAGTTTTTTGTCTTCATGAGACCCTATCACTATACTGTAATAAAGTAATAAATCTTTATACAACGAGTAACAAATCTCAGACATGATATACAAGCGCGCTGCATTATCGATGATGACCACAGTAATGTTGTTTTCCACAGTATGCCAAGCAAACAGCATCGCCTCTTCCTATACACCAGAGCAAACTAATGTGTTTAGCAACAGGATCAAGCAAGATGTAGAATTTCAAGCAAAGTTAAAGGCGTTTCAAGAACAAGAATTAGCATCCTTGGCCTCTGCCACATCGCTTGATGAAGCAAGCATCGATAAAAATCAAAAGGAAATAGGATGAATTTATAATGAATTACAAAATATCCAGAAACAGTTTGATGAAATAAACAGTCAGAAAAAAAAACTCGACAACAAAATACTAGAAGCGAAACAGTCTATACAGGTTGTATTGGATCAAGCAAAGAAAACACAAATAAGTATGAGTAAAACACTTGAGCAAGTGATGGGATATACAACAAAGATAAAAGAAACAAAAGCGGAAATAGATAAGACGAATAAAGATAAGGAGATAGCCAGAGCAACAGCATGAAAATTTTTGGATATTTTATACAGAATTGGTAATGAGCTGCAGTCGAGCGACCAAGAAGTTGATGATTTTAAACTTTTGCTCAAATCAGAAAATATAGCCACAGATCTATCCAATCAGGAGCTGTTTCAAATGCTGACCATGAGATTTGATCAGCTTATTGGATATATAGACACAAAACAAAATACGCTTAAGGATCTGCTTAGTAAGTTGGAAGAACAGCACCTCCAATACAAGACAAAACTAGAAGAGTATCGCAGACAACTGGATATATTGAATCAACAAAAAGAATATCTGATTGAATTCATTAAAATATATTCAGAAAACAAAAACAATCTCATCAATAAAGAGAGTGACTTACAAAAAAGCAGGAAACAACTCCTAGATGAGCTGCAAGACATCATCATGAAATCCAAAGAATACCTCAAAGGAAATAACTTTCTGAGACAAAAACTTGCATCCAATGAAAAGTATCAGGATAACGAAAGATTCTTTTCGCGACCAGTATATCCCATAGAAAATATACAAGCTGGATACAACGATTTGCAATACATATGAAGATATTGAGAAAGTAATCAATGAGTGGATATAATAGTAAGTCAATCTACTCCTGTGTATGCACCAGCGGATGGATACATTTATGAAATAAAGTCTCCTAGCAGTAACTCACTTAGTTACCTTATTATCATACACAATTATTGATATACCACATTGATCACTACAATGAATGAAATATCAGTAACAAAATGACAATATGTGGAACGTGGACAACTTTTGGGTACCTCATGATGAGAACCAGGAACAAAGTGAGCTTGATTTTCCAGCCCTGGGCCAAGATTACATTATGAAGTATACAAAGACGGTGTACCAGTTGTATTATTTGGAGTAACCGACCTCAGCGCTGTCAAAAATCCATCGACTCTTCCAGCTCAATATGATCTCAAAGTTTTGAAAGATAAATTGGCAAGAAAGATAGACTTGTCAAACGTTTCCTACATACAGTGAGCTAGCCTGGAAGAAAGGATCAAAAATTTCATTAATAAGTATGGAAATGCACCTTTTGATAGTTATATTCTGCGGAAGCAGGCGGCATCAGAACATCACATTTCTTTAGAACTGGGTGTATGTATTGCTGTTGCTGAAACATCATTTGGAAGGGCATTTGCAAGTGCTCGAAATATAGGTAACGTATGAAACAATGATAGGTGAGATAGGATAGACTTCCGTTCCCCTCTAGAAGGAGCGAATGTTATCTATGCGGCTCTAGAAAATGAACACTTGTGACATTACCCTACTTTGGATAAACTATCTGGCTACGGCAACAAAGCAGGACCTATTTATGCGTCATCACCTATAAATCGACAAACCAACATCGTCAAGTGTCTTACGGAGATACATGGCTATCGAATTCCAGATGATCGGCCAGTAAGATTGTACACAGCAAACAAGAAATAGGCAATGTACAATGCAGTGCGGATTATATCTCTAATATCCTCTTTATTGCATGCATATACCATCATCATGGTTTGTATCACTGCTCAAACGATGCATGGTTTTTGTTTTTATGTTTTTTGCACTGGGAGATTGGATAGTTAGTACCCTACCTTTTATTGAAGAATACATACCGAAAAATATAGCATATGCGCAAGTAAATTGCAGCACTGCCTGTTCGGCTATCACAGAAATTTCGCAGCCAGAGTGCAATGCTCTTTGTGATCTCTACAACTCAACAAATGGAAACAATCGAACCAACACAGTAGCAAACAATCGCCCATGGTTTACAAATAATTTGCCTTGTGATGGTCAAAACGGATTCGCAAATTCGTGGTATTGATTGGTATGCAATTCAGCAGGAAATGCATATTACCTATATAGTATTTCACTTAACAATAACAATTTAGCGGGTATCATACCGTCAAGCATAGGAGCCCTTAGCAAGACACAGATTATAGATTTGAGTACTAATCAATTGTGAGGCACTATACCCTCAGAGATATGACAACTACTCAAGCTCAAAAATTTTTATCTCTTCAATAACCAACTCGGCTGAAATATACCAAGTACCATAGGGAATCTTACGGGAATAGAGTTTGTTTATTTCCACTCCAATCAACTAGATGGAACCATACCAGCAACGATTGGTAATATGACAAAGTTGAAAAAGTTACAACTCAATATTAACCAACTAGAAGGTGAAATACCTCCCCAGCTATGACAACTTGCACAGTTAACCACACTATCTCTTTGAAGTAATAATTTAACAGGCGTAGTACCGACAGAAATAGGAAATCTAGCGGCACTCACTCAATTTACCATCCAAAGCAACAACCTCAACTGATTACTTCCAAACTCCCTAGCTAACTTGATCAACGCTGGTCAGTTTAATCAATGTCACCTATCTAACAACTGTTTTGTACATCTCACCTGACAAAGCACCATTATTCAGAACTGGATTACCAGTGAAAACTGTTCCTTCAGTCCCAATCCAAAAAGCTGATGTGCGCCGATAGCACCGCCACCGACGCTCTATCCAGACATCAAACTTACCATCAATCATTGAAATCGGATACTCCTACCCAACACCTTACCAAAGATGCCATTCAGAGTCAGAATTGACAATATCTGATGAGCACATAGCAACAGCACTCTACAATTCAATGGAGAACTTGAGTGATGGTATCCACAAAACACTACCTTAACACGTATATTCTCATCACCAGGCAATGTATGCCCCACTACTATAGCTACTACAAATAGCGTAGGAATTATGAGTTTTAGTGCTCCGTTTCAGATAAACACAGGAAAGTATTGTGAATATGAAATCATGGGTATTCTTACTCATACAGGGTGATTCTTTACTGGATATATAGATGGGGAACCAAATGAACAAGCAGATAAAAAAGATAATAATGGGCATCATGTAACGCAGTATCCACGGCTGATGGATAGTCCCATCACAGTTACTCCATGACCATCGTTAGTTAAGAAAATCGGAGTGGGGACATATGACTGCGACACTAGCAATCCAAATTATAAATATAAAGTATGAGATTACTTATGTTACGAGGTTACCGTGAACAACGTGGGAAACTGGTATTGGCCTGGTTCAGCATGAATGGGCACTTGGCTCAATTTGTATGAACGATTTCCTAGTCATTTCAATAATGTGATTTGTCAGTTCCGAAGCGGCAGCAACTTGGAAGATTGCATCTTGTCTCCTGGGCCAACTATAAGTATGATTTCCGCACCAGATCACACTATCAATCCATGAGCCAACACAAAATTCATCTTTTATGCACAAGTCACACAACAATTTGTAAATCAATACTCAATATCACCATACACTTTCACTAATACGGTATGTACCTGAACTAACAATATACCAGCTACCCCGCCAAACTGTAATCGAGTCAACGGTAGTGTGCAAACATACCCAGATATGCGCATCGATATAGTAAGAGACAGTAATACACCATTAGCGCAATACAATCTATATGATCCAATTAGTTACACTGTAACAGTAGGTAATTCTGGGCAGAACACACCGAACAATCTAGTCAATCTTATAATCAACACAAAATGATTATCAGGAATAACCCGAACCAATCTTACTCCGCTCAAAGCACACTGTACAGCACTACAGCCACAAGGTAGCAATCTATCAGCAAATCTGGCAGCAACATTCCCAATCGGAGTAAATAATGAATGTAAATATCGCGTCAATGGGCTTATTGGTGCCACAGGAAATCTCAGCGTGGGCGTCTCTGGCAGTGCTTTTATCAATGGAGCAAGTAACGAACCAGTAGGGCGACTAGACAACAATCAAGATGGTATACACGAAAGCTTTGCAGTCAATTGATCAATCGACATCGCTACCGTTATCGGTAAAGTGACTAATGGGCAGATACAACGAACTAATTCATGATTCAAAATATGAGATAGCGTGGTATACAAACACACAGTATCAAATTTCTACAATGCACCAATACATACACTTACATTCACAAATCAGTACCCAAATAATTTACAGTGGAACTACAGTGGAAGTTTTCCAGTCACACAGATCAACCAAATCACACACCAGTTTAGTCTCAGTGCACTCAACCTAGATCCTTTCAACGTTGCGAATCAAACAGCGGATTCTATTATTTTCTATGTGATAGGCGTTGTCGACGATCCATTCTTCAACACCTACTATTCAAATGATTTTTCATTTCCCAATAATATTCAAGTGAACTCTCCTTTTGACCCTAGTAACGCACAAGATCAGGTTATATGATATTTGAGGAAAAAAGCAGATCTATCGATTGATATTACACCTCTAACTCCCAGTAACTCCTCTTATTCTGGAAAATTAGGGGATCCAATAGAATACCACATCAGGATCGAAAACAAAAATAGTATGCCATGAGACGCCCTCAAGGTGATTCTTACTGGATCATTGATCAATTTACTATCTGGCAGCGCCAGCATCCAAAGAATTGATGGCGATCCACTGTATTGTAATTCCACTGCTATGCTTATCTCTAGCAACAACTTTAGCTATGGGGTAACCGACTATCCAGAACAAAGACTACCACCAGGTGCACGATGCGAATTCAAGCTATCTACCAAAACAAGTGCATACGGACTACTTACACTTGATGCGTCCGTTCATGAGTCGCCAATGGAAAATGAGCCGAACGATCTATTTGGCAATAATAGAGCAGTCAGCAATTTATTGTACGAAGAACCAAGAGTTTGAGTGCTGGTAGAAAAGAAAATAGGTCGTTATTTAGCGGGCAATAGTATTGACTGATGGTACGATGAGCTCATATGATTTCAAAACGGCACCTTACACAAAGCGTTATTTCAAGTCACTGTACAAAATAACACTACTGAATCAATATCACAGTTTACCGTGTTGGATAGCACTACTCCAAGCAATCTTCCAGTGCAATACCTAGGGGCGCCGCTATCTACACATTTTCTCAAATCTGTATGAGTAAAAAAATGGTTGTTTACAGGTACACTAGCCCCTGGAGAATCAGCAACATTAACCTTCGTATCAACCATAGGAAACATACTCTCCCCAAACTTCGCCGCAGTACTTCAAAACAACAATACTTTTACAAACAGCATAGAAATTACTTGAGGAGCGTACGGTACCTCCAATACCGTCACGTGACATCTTATATACAACGACCTGTATTATAATAAAAGCATACCCACCGCAATCAATGGGCAAAAATATATTTCATGAGACCTCATTACCTACAACGTCACTGTGACCAACAACACAGTACAACCATTTGTGGGAGATTTCACATTTGCAGATGTATTTGAAAATGTCGACATCTCCAATCTCCCTATTGTGGTGACTGATTATCTTCAATACATAGCATGATTTACCCTGATCTGATGAGACCCAGCACAATGCGGCACTATCACGAGTACCAATGTATGATGAGCGACAACTGGTACAGTAACAAATGCTTCGATACCACAATGATGATCATGCACATACTCAATAGTATTCAAGGTTATCAAAGAACCAGATAGCTGAGTAGATATTGGTATCAATAACAACATACGATGAAGCACTGTATTGAGTGGTTTCATTAAGTTCAATAAAATTACCATAATACTAACTAACCCAACTTACTTTATATCCAAACAAATAGGGCAAGGTATCACTGCGGATGGTAGTCTGATACCAGGAAATGAATTTTATCCAGGTGACACCGTATACTATAAAGTATGCATTACTGGAGTCGCATGAGGCAAGCCCTACATGCCAAATCCATTTACACTATACGATCATTACCCCTCACTAACTGACTTCACCTTATATGAAACGGACTCTACTTTGACTCAGACGCGACTACCCTACCCAGAGTCCAGCATCATACCCTGATCATCTATCTATCAAATAGTCACTAATGGCATAGAAGACGCAGCCTCATTTTGTTTCTTCATTACCTGAATAATCTGAAACAATATCCAACAATCATTGATGGGAAATGAGTTTTACAATTTTGCCTGTCTTGATCCCCAGATAACTACATGATGCGCAGTGGCAACAGGAGTATTACTCTCAGGAGATGCAAATTTGACTATAACAAAATCAGTCTTACCAGCTAATACAGATATACACTCTAGCGATCCTATCACCTTTCAGTTTACAGTAACCAATGCTGGTCAAAGTATAATAACCTGATTTAGTATACTAGACCAATTATCTCAACCAAATTTCAGCATTAACAATATTGGCAGTTTACAGATAAACACAGTGCTATCTACAGCGGTCAATTGCGGATCCATCGTCAACACGCTTTTGGATGGCAATTCGCAACCCTACGGGTGGTCAATCGAAAGTAGTGACTTTGCGCCAGACACAAGCTGCGTATTTGAAGTGCAATGAGTGTTGCATATGAAACAATATGCAAGCAATAATATTTGCGTAAATACATGAGTAGTAACGGGTGTGCGCCCATCAGAATACTGAGATGCGCTAAACAATAACACAGGAGCGGCAACATTTACGTGCTTATATTCCAGGTCTCCCGACATCATCATCATCAAAGATATCATATGAGAAGAAAGTTGTACTATAGATAGCATCGTAAGATTCTCTTTGGAATTTAGAAACGTATGAGCAAATATTGCTGATGCTTTTACCATCAAAGACAATCTGCCGCTAGGAGTAGTGTTTGAAAATAGCACTTTGAGTCTTGTAGGATCACAAGGCAGTCCACTGCCAAATTGTCCACCCACGGTCTCACTTTCCAACAACGAATGGTCATTTAGTAATTTGCAGATGTGAGAGTGATGAAAATGCACCTATATCTTTACTGGAAAAATAACTCAGGCCTGACAATTCACCAATACCGCTCAAGTTCTCGACGTAAATGTATGAACAAATAGTTTGTTAGAGGATGTGATCAACGGTAATAATTCGACAGGAAATAATTGATCAGTGACGTGGAGTTGTAACGTGTGACAGCTTGGCAATCTGATTATATCTAAATCTATCAACCTATGCGCCTCATCAGACCCAAACACCTGTACGCCGTATTCACCAAACGCAGCATGAATACCCATAGGCTCTTATATACAATATGTGATAGTCTGACAAAACATAGGACCAGGAAACATTAGTGGATACACTATAACGGATGCCCCGTTCCCGAGTAGCAACGTGATATTCAATATGTATGACCCAGTCAATGGCAATTATATAGCGGCCGTCAATGGCACACTCAGTACTCCAGCAGGAAGCCCACCCTACATACGATCTTCTGACGATATTCTCACCCCCTGACAAGAATTCCAAATTCGACTGGGGTCGTTTCATCCTATCCAAGTAATCAAAGAATGACAACTATGCAACACTGTCACGGTAACATGATGAAATAGCGCAAATAGCTCGACTGATGATATTTGCGTCACCGTAACCAAACCCAGTTGTGGAAGTCTACAAAGTAGTCAAATAGTAAGTATTAACCAATCAAATAATATATATACCATCAATTATTCTTGTGAGAATATAGCAGGAGCAACATTTGTAACTGCCTGATTGTATGAAGGGTGATCACTAGGCAACCCACCATTGGAAACCAGTACGAATCTGGTGGGGTCTTTCACTTACAACGGCACCAATCTCATCAGTCTGAGAGTACAATGCAACTACAATTACGCAAATCCCATAGCATGATCCAATGGATTTATTTGTAATGACTACGCTGACTTACCAAAGTGTCCGTCGCCTCTCTCATCCACCGTATCTCCTGATAGTACTTTCACTAATCAATTTACTACGTTTGCCTGTGCGTCCATCGCCTACAATGGACAAAACGTCGCTGGCTCTCCAAACCCTGCCACTCAGACCTATACCAGCCCCGGAACCAATCCAGTAAACTGTATATACAACATACCAAATAGTCCCATCCCCACACTTTCTTGTCCAGACAATGTCGTTGTGACCGAAGCAGATTGACCAACTTGTAGTATGACCATAAGCATAGATGATAATAATGGCTCACTCAATGCGGTATGTACACCATGAAATGGATGAACAATAACTACAACGTCAATCACTTATCCCGATAATAATGTAATCACCAATCCAAACTTTCCACTATCTATAGATATAGCTGGAACATATAACGGAGCCTGTACTGTGATTGGAGAAGGAAAGACATTTACTTGTAATGCGTCAGACGTATACGATATACCTCCGCCGCAAGCTCCTGTTTGTGGACCAGCAAACGGCAAGCAATACCCCAACAATATCACCGATCCTTTATGTAACGCGCCAAACACACCCGATCCAGCCATACCTACTTTTGCTAACAATACCTGGTGACGAGCGTGCAAATCTCCAGATGGAATATTATCCGCACCATGTAGCGCTACCAAAACAACTACCTCTCCTCTATGTCAGGATATTCCTATTGGTCAAGCCAATCCCAATGGAGGAAATGTAGAATGTCATACCACCAACGAATGCCCAAGTTGAAAAACATGCAGCAATTCTTGTAAGTGTGAATGATGAGGATGAGAAACAACAAATCCCACCGACCCAAATCCCAAAAAATATAGATGTGAATGAGCAAATTGTATCGAAGATCCCAACGGAACATACACTACACCCAATTGTGATAATCAATGTACACCACCACCAAATCCATTTTCTTGCGTAGGGAAAGAACCAACAATAACATTCAACCCAATAGGAAATGGAGGCAACAATCCAGTGCCAAATACCATATCAATAACCTGTGGTGATCCATCAAGTATTGGGAAAGAAGTTAAACAGTGACAAGCGACCATCCCTGGCTGACAAACACAATGGACTCTTACACAAGCAGGAAGCTACACGGCAATATGCAAATATCCAGAAAACAAAGAGTGCCCCAAAGATTTCTCTCTTGCCCAAAATCGACAATGTCCCGAACTTGCGGTGCCAGTTAACTTGAGTTATGATGCAACTAATAATAAGCTGAATTACAACTGTCCCAATGCAAGCAATCCACCAGCAGCGTTCACTAATGCTATTCTCACTCCTGGGTGAACACAGAGTGCACAAAACTGATCTATCACACCAAGCATAGATGGCGTATACACACTAACATGTAACTATTCCTTCAATAATGAATCCAAATCGTGTTGACCAATTAGCGCACAAGCTACTATAATCAAAAAGGATTGTGAAGATCCAACTGTCGCCATTAATCCTGATAACCGACTGGATTCGCCCGCGGTGGTAAACGCATCGTGCAAAGGATATGGAGCAAATCCCGATACCGCTCAAATTCAAATTATCGCACCAAATCTTTCTAACAATCAAAACGGAGCATCTACTATAACATATCATCCAGTAATAGGGGGTAATTATATTGCAAGATGCACACACACGGCACCCAATATGAATAAGACAGTATGCGAGACACCTTTTGAAATAAAAACAAGAGAACGAATATGTCCAACCAACAAGGAAAATATCATTACCTTCAATGGTCGAAATCCAAACAACGTCGTACTTTGAGACCCGATAAAAGTACTAGTAGGTACTACTGTCAGCGCAAATTGTTTACGAAAAGTCGAAAATAACGGTCAACTCAAGGATGGCACTCCAGGATCACTAGAAATCAGTCCGAATAATCCGTTTATGACCAAAGGAGAATATACCTATACTTGTAAGTTTAGTTACAATGGCGTCCCATACAACTGCGATCGCAAAGTAAAAGCGCTATTCCCAAGGTGCGAAGTAGAAGCAATACCCAATCCTCAAAAAGAACCAGCAAATGTGGATATTAAGATCAAAATGGTAGATGACGGAGAACCAGTACCACCAGAATTAGTCGCAGGTATTGTGCCATACGAATCATGCAGGATTGAGGGGTCACAGATTCTGTATGCAGCTATATCTCCAGGAAATATTGGACAAGGGAATTTAGGGGGATTGTTTGCAGGAAGCTACAACGTACTATGCGCAATCAAAAACGCAGCGGATGTCGGGAATACCAATTTAATTTCTTGCAATGGTAATTTTGGAGTCAGCTCTGCTGATGTATGAACATGTAAAGATATATTTAAGATAAACTGACAAGCTGCTGATCAAAATACACCAATCAAAATCACTGATAAATCTACGGTGGAGCTGACCTGCCCAGAAGCCATAAAAATACAACCACCCAATCTACAACAAAATCTCCAAGGCAATACTTATACATTTACTGCAAAAGATCAGGAGGTATTTGCTGAGTGCAAATGATGTTTCGGAAGGTTTATTGGCTCATCCACTGGAACAATAACAGGCAAGGTTGAAACGGGAGAAAATCTTTGTAACAATAACAATGTATACGAACCAAATCTGGGCGAAAAGTGTGATGGAACAGATAAATGATCCTGTAGTGGAACTGGCGCCACCTGTAAACCACAGTGATGTGAATGTGTAAACAATACTACACCACCTCTGACTTGAAAAACTGATCCCACTAATCCTACTACTCCAAATCCCACTTCGTCAGGAGCACTTAAGTGTACGGTGACGCCAATACCGTGACCAGTCATTGAAAACCAGCCATGACCACGGACTATTGGATACACTTGCAATGGAGAATGATGAGTGACAAGCTACAATATATCTATGAGCAAAGAAGGTGTTACTCTGCCAGGAGGACGAACACAGCAAAGCAATCCTTCAGCTTATATAGCAAATGATCCTGGTATATACAAAATAGTATGTAAGGTATGATGATCATGAGGCAAGACAGAACAATGTGAAACACAGATAGAAATAAAAACAAAAGATCCTAAGTGTGTTATCAAAGGAGAATTGGTCAATGCTAAAGAGAAATGAGAAATAAAGTATACCCTACAAATTGACACTGTATGATTACCTGCTGGGGAAGTAGAGTACATTTGTGGCTTGGTTAACGATAAGGATATGACCGAAAGTTATGCTGATGCACAAATATCCGCAACATATGCATGAATCAGAGCGGGCACTTACAAAACCATTTGTTTAGTAAGAAGAAAAGGTAAGACAACACGAAAAGCACCAGATGCATTCAAGTGTGAAGATGGTCCATTTGATATTACGCCCAATGGATTGGATGATTGTAAAGATAAGATTAGCGTTACGCCTGGCACCCAAATATCAAGCAAACCGCCCCTTATCTATCAAGCAACAGCAAATCCAGCAACGGTCGCTTGTAACGGATGAACACTACAATCACCAGCAAATCCATCGTTAGATTTCAATAAACAAAACTCATACGACGTGATCTGTAAAATGCAAGCAGGGTTTACGTGCTCAGCAAAAGTTGTCGGTAGCGGTGCAAGCATATGTGGTGACGGCACTGTAAACACAAGTGCTTGAGAGCAGTGCGACCAATGACCAAAAAATGGGCAGGCAGACAATAATTGTGATGCGAGTTGTAAGTTGAAAAATAAAGACATGAACTGTGCACCCGCTGCTGTCATTACCCCAGCACAACCAACAAAGTGATCTACTGCTCAGATGGCTTGTAATGGAGCATGAGGAATAATGTCCGCTATCGTCACATCGCCAGTATGACCACAACAATTACCAGGGCAATGACCAAATATCTCACACAGCATCATAGCAGATAAAGACGGAACTTACAGTATAGCATGTAAACTATTTTCGGGTGGGCTACAGATGGATTGTGGACAGGGTTCATTCACCATCTGATCGTGAGGAAATAACAATGGGTCATGAGGAAATGGATCTGGTAGCAATGGGTCTGGTAATAATGGATCTTGATCTAATACTGGCAACAACACATGACTCAATACAGGCCTGAACACTGGTCTCAATACCTGACTCAATAGTGGTCTGAATAATACATGACTCAATAGTAATACTGGCAACAGATATGACCTAGCTATCAGCAAACAGCTCAGCTCTGAGTTTATATCCATAAACTGAATTCTCAATTTTTCCATCACCATACGTAATGAATGATGAGTACCGGCGACCTGAGTCAGTATTAGAGATCTTGCTTTCTGATTATCGTGAATAAAGTTAGGTAAAGATCCAAATAACCTGAAAACCTACATAGGCAACAACACGTTGGATATGGTAGTAGGTTTCCCTATATCGCTAGCACCAGGAGCGAGTCAGACATATTATATACAGTGAATACTCACACAGTCGTGATTTACCAACTCTACTCAGGTGTGTGACTATGACTCAGCAATAGATCGAGATTCTGATTCTTGCAATGGATATACACAAAACGAAGATGATGATGACATAGTATTTGGTAATATATTTGATGGATCATTTGGGGATCGAGTTTGGTATGATACGAACGAAAATGGCATCCAAAATAGCGGTGAGGTCTGAGTAGCAGACATCCCTATACAGCTTATTAGATGCGGCGACAATAAAATAATCCAAACATGAGTCACCAAGACCGACTGAAAGTACTTGTTCATGTGAGTAGACCCTGGCTCCTATAGGGTAAGTATATCGCTGTCAGGTACAACAAATATGAAGTTTACCAAATTTAAACAAGGAACAAGTGATACGCTCGACAGCGACATTACTCCTTACTCTGGCAGAGTCTGATACAGCGACTGCGTTGCTATACAATGAGGACAAAATTATCTCAAACTTGATGCTGGTCTTATTAGCGTACCCAATGATATCGCCGTGGTCAAAAAAACTACTCGCAAATTTATCAGCCCAGGAGATATACTAAAACGAGATATCACTATTAGCAATATATGAGAGTGAGTTATCAGCAACTACACACTGTTTGATCTACTGCCCAACAACCTCCAATACAAACTTATATCACTATCTGGGGACAATCAATCACTCAGCAGGTGCTGATACCCAACGGCACGACAATACAATACGATAGTAACGGGTATTATCAACAACGCTAATCTCCTACCTGGACAATCCTGCTACTTTAGTCTTACTACACAATTAGTCAATAATGCGTCTTCTGGCAAAATTAGCAACACAGTTTGTGTTACTGGTGCCAACAACGAACCAAGTAATAAATACAGTAACAATTGTAGTACCGATACAGTAACAATCATCAAAGCATGCCCAAACCTTACTGTGACGCCTGATTTTGGAGACACAGCGCTGTCTACTCAGTTCAATTGTGCATTATCGTGAGGAAACACAGGATATATTCAGATACTTACTAGTAACGATATATTACTAAAGTCATACAACAATCTAGTGTGATCACATACGTTTTCTGGAGCAGGATATTACTACGTCGAATGCGTCAGTAAACAGTTTACTGGGGAAAGATGTATGAGGCCAGTAGAGGTTAGAGAACTTTCTGAATGCAGTAATCTTGAAGTAAAAGATCCAAACAATAACGTCGTATGATCAAATCAATCTGGAACCTACCTAACGGTATGATCTTATCGTTTTTCGTGTAGCTGATACAATGTGAGTAATTACATGATACACCTCTACGCATGATGAACAAAAGGGAAACTTGTTGGAAGCATCACCTGAAATAGTGGGTCATATAACATCAACGAAGCTGGTATTTATATTGCACAGTGTGTGGTCAACGGCACAGTTGATTACAAATTCAATTATCTTACTGGCTTCAATGCGTCACAGTATAATATTTCACAATGCCCCTACAAGACCTTACCAAATGGGAACATATGCGCCGTAGAAACGAACATAACACCACTAAAAATAAACTTTGTGCAACCGAATGATTTCAAATATAGTATTGATCCTATCGAGTATTGTCCAAGAGAATTGGTCGCTACTCTGGCTTGTAACTATTACAATACGGATAAGACTTTAGTAAAAGACTACACAAGTTGCACCAAAGAAATACAAATCAATCAAGCTGATATGATGGTCAGCAAAACAGCAGATAAAGTATATTATGTCGCACCAGATACAATAATATATACTCTTGCTTACCAAAATATCAGCAACGTGCCTATCAAAAAAGCAACAATACAAGACACACTATCAGAGTATCTTATATATTCATGATCAAGTATCTCCTACAGCAATCCAAAGACACACATCTTACTATCCAACCATACAGGAAAGACACTGCAATGGAATCTTTCTGGAGTCTTATCTCCCTCTCAATCGTGATCAATCACCATCCAAGCAACTATTGTATCTGGAGCAAAGTTTCCCATAAAAAATAAAGTAATCAGTAATATACTGGAAGACAAATACCTCGCTAACAATATATCAGAACACACCATATATCCATCTTGATGGAACAATCTCACTGGGAATAATATTGGAGATAAGGTATGGCTAGATAGTAACTTCAATGGTATACAAAACAGTGGAGAGAATGGAGTACAAAATATACAAGTAGATTTACTTCCATGTTCGTGAGAACAAGTAGTCGATACCACATATTCCGACAAAAACTGATATTATATTTTCAAAGATATAGCTACTGGTTCATACAAAATAAAGGCGGTTTTATCGACAGGCTACGTATTCACATACTGAAAAGTAGGTAATGACGATAACATAGACTCAGATATTATCATGGGTGGTAAATCAAATTGCTTCCTATTTTCTGGCAAATTTAATAGCTACAGTAAAGATATCTGATTATATGATATAAGCTGAGTCAGCGGCGCAAATTACTGTAATAACAATGGCGTGGCAGAATATAGTCTTGGAGAAGAATGCGATGGAGAAGATGGCATATTGCCTGCAGGAGAAAGATGCATACGCTGCAAGATATTCAAACTCAATCCCACATGCGGAGACGGCATATTACAACCTTGAGAAAACTGCGATTGCAACACGACCCTACCAGCTTGAGTAAATTGCGTCGAGTGTAGGATGACCACAGGGTCAGTATGTGGCAACGGCAAACTGGAGTGACGAGAAGAGTGCGAAAACAATAGCGCATCCATACCTTGATTGCAGTGTATATCATGTAGAGTGGTACCAAATACATTCTCTGTTTGTGGTAACAACATTGTGGAAGTATGAGAAAGTTGTGACCTGGGCAAAGACAATGGCAGTAGTAAACAAATTACGGCGGGCAGGTTCGCATGAAAGACATGCTCACCAAACTGTAATTTCACAAACGCAAGTTTATGCAGCAATGTTAATAGCGCTTATGGTCCACCAGAATGCACCACAGTAGATTCCCCCAATATCATGGAAGGTGAATTCTTCCCATTTTGGCGAGACATTACCAATAATCAGATTATCTCATCATCCAAAGATTGTAAACCTGGCAAAATACCTCAAGACACGATATTTTGTACCTTCTCACTGTACAATGGCAAGCTAGGCACAAAAGAGCCTATCACTACACTTACCATACCTTGCGTCAACACCGACACATTTGATAGTACTCTGCTCAAAGCACGAAACGCTCCTTCTGCAAAGGTTATAGGTAGGTCCAGTATCCAGTTAGCAAGTCGGATAACAAAGTGAGTATACGGAGAATACAAACTACAACTCAACAAGATTGATTATGCAGTATGCAGCCAATCCTGAGATCTTACACAAAAAGTTGTGAACGGCGCATGATTGATAGAGGATAGCTCTGACAGGGTGATATGTGAATACAATTTTACCGTCTCTAGACCATACCTTATGCAAGCAGGCAATCTGTTATCCAGTAACCAAACTGATGCCTTATCCAACTTCTATGGTTTCAGCTCCAATACCAAAAAACAAAACATCCTTACCCAATATGGTATCAGATTAACCCCACTAACCTTGTCAAAATACAGACCAACGCCCACAATAAGTTATCTCATAGACACGTTTGTTACCAAGTATGACAAACTCTCTACCAAAACTATACAGTACGGGCCTGCTACCAAAAAGGTTCCTGGAGAAAACATACTTATCTACGAGGGTAATACCACTCTTGACCAAACTACCCTAGCTATATCAAAATCCAGCACCATCATAGTGCGCAACGGTAACTTACAATTATCTGGATCTATTTTGTGAGGTCATCTATTTGTCGTGCCAAACGGCAACGTGATCTTTGCAAAAGCGTGCGACAAGATACAAGTGATCGATTGAGTCGTTGTCACCAAAGGCAACTTGCAATCAGATATCCCTTATATAAATAATAATCTGACCAATACACGGTGCGAGTGATGAGGTTTGTTAGTGCAAGGTACAGTGGTTGGTAATGGCCTAGATGATCTCATCAACAAAAGAAGATCGTCTTTGCAAGCGTGGTTTCTACAAACACCGTGATGGAGTAAGTACAAATCTATCATTTACGGCTGATCAGTAACTATACAAGCAAACAACGCACTGACAACCAATCCTCCTCCTTGATTACAAGAATTTGGCTCATTACTTGACATAGAGAAACAATAGTTTTATACTATAATTGCTATACGGTGGCTCATATTTGATCTTATTTTGATAAGTACCTTCATAAAGCAAGTGTGCAAGATGGTATCGTAGAGCAGACAACTGGCTTGATCTTGTCACAGCTTCTTCAGCTACCACAGGCACCACATTGTCACTACCGTCATCACGTGATCTTTGTCAATCAGTTATCACAAGAAGCAAAAATTGCGTTATATGTGTCTAGGATGCAAATCATCAAAGCTATCCAGAAAAAACTCCTTGAACATTATCATTTGAACATTATCATCAAGGATATTAGGATAGGCAATGTATAGTATTGTTTTAATTATGCGTTTTCATTCATGAGCATCTTTGGTTTCGACAAGTCAAAATTTCAAAACAATAACATTCCCAAGATAGCAAACACGGAGTCATTGCTAAAATTTTCTGAAATTAGAAATGACACGCTTATTATGAATGACGGATCACTCAGGGCAGTCGTTAAGGCTACAGGACTCAATCTGGATTTGAGATCGCCAGACGAGCAAGCGATGGCCATCAATAGTTACAAGAGATTTCTCAATGGATTAGACTTTCCTATTCAGATTATCGTTCATAACACATATCTTGATCTGACTGACTACATCAACTACCTCAAAGATCAAGTAAAAACACTATCAAACAATACCCTTGCAGAGTACGGAAAACAGTACTACAGATTTTTGGAAGACATCAATCTACAAGAAGGACTGATCTATACCAAAGAATTTTATGTCGTAATCCCCTATGCTACCACAGAAAAAGATTTCGCCCAGATACGCAAGCCTCGACGGCAAAAATTTCTTGATGCACTAGACGCCAGCAATTCAGCAGAAAAAATTATGGCAAGATATAGACAATTTACCATAAATAATAAATTCTTGGACACAAGGGTCGCACTCATTATAGAAGGTCTCAGGTCTGTATGAGTAGGGTGTGAGCAGCTCACATGAGACGATACCATCAAATTACTCTTCAAAATCTATAATCCCAACCTACACAAATCCCAAGCAAATTTTGCGGCAAAGTAAGGCATATATCAGCTATAAATTTGCATATTTCGGGATATTTGAGTATGATAGACTATATCATTAGTCTCTTTTGTATTACCAATGTCATTGCATACGATACAAAAATTTACAAAGACACGAGGCAGTAAGCTAGCAATCTCGATGCTTGCTGTATTTTGCGTTGTCGGGACCAGTTTCGCAAATCCATTGCCCAACAGCGCGATAGACAACGAAGTAGACATAGACATCGTGCAAGGCAACCCAGTACAAGGCGGCCCATCACAGCAAAACTTTAATGAACTACTGTACGAAACCATAGATCCCATAAAAGAAAATATAGAAACTAATACACCATATGGATGAGTGGACGGTATTGTGGTATTTGTGATAGATCTCTTCAAAACCTACGTCTTCCCTATTGTAATCATACTGGCAGTCTTGTTAGCTATTTTTTGATTTATGGATATCATGATCTCCGACAGCGAAGAGAAAAGAAACAAAGGAGTAAACTACTTCATTTGGTGAATCGTGGGGATAATCATATTCGTTAGCGCAGAGTTTATATTCAATAACCTTTATGGTGTTGTCGGCAACTTATCAGAAAACAAATCACTCAATGAATACGCTCAACAAATATACAATAACCTGATATATCCATTCATAAAATTGTGAATGTACATCATTATGGGTGGGATGTTTGTATTACTACTAGTCAAAACAATACAGTTTATCACATCTCCAAGTGATAAAGCTCCAGCACAAGCGAAATCCATTATCATATCTGCAGTTACGGGTATAGTTGTCATCTTGCTAGCTAAAACTATGGTGGAAGCAGTATATGGCAAACAAGCAGATATTATCAAAAACACCTGAACTATCTTTTTGCAAACCGATGGATTACTTAGTGTCAATTCGCAAAACTACCAGACTATCTTCAATATTATCAATTACTTTCTTGGCTTTGCGGCACTATTCGTGCTTTGCATCATCATTTACCAAGCGTACCTCATGCTCTTTGACTCGAACACAGACGATGGCATCAAAAAAATGCGCAAAAACCTCTTGTATATATTTGGAGGTTTACTACTGATCGGTATATCCTACCTTATCGTAAACGTACTTATCATAAACTAAGTTTGATCCATCTATGTTATTCGTAACACAACCTCAGTATTGGCCGATAGCACTATGCATAGGTATATGATTGATAATCTGAAAACGGTGCATTGACCGCTACTTCTTATCACCCTATCAGGTACCAGCGCATTATATAAACTCAGCAAAGAAGCTAGCCCGAAAAAGCATGTGGCGTGGGATTATTTTTGCCATATCCATCACTCCATTGTGACTAGTATTGCAAACACATCGCCCCAGCTTCGTAATTGTACTAGATGATTCGCTTAGTATGCAGTCTACCGACGTGAATCCCACGAGACTCAATGCAGCCTTGCGCCTCCTTCACAATATACACAGCATCGGTTCGTTTGGATACTGCTATAGCCTCGTGTCTCAAGCAACACTACCGTGTGACAACTATATCGCCTTACAAAAGTCTGGCACCTCCATAACAGATCTTGTTTTACTTGCAGCCACAGATCACCCCAAGCAAAGAATCTTAGTAGTCTCAGACAACGGAGCAAACAATGGTATCGCAGTATCGCAGCTCGATCAAGAACTACAAAAACTCACAAAAAAACGTCTCATGCGAACCGATATACAACCCAATGCGACACAATTGGTAATAAGCTGAATACAGATCGATACAGCTCCTGGCGAAACTAACCCAGTGACTATATGAGAATACTTTCAAATAACATCGACAGATAACGATACCATAGATATATTAGCCAAGCAACAAAAACAGATCCTACTTCAACAAGCACACTCTCATAACTTACCCATAAACTATGCTATCTGGTTATTCGTACTTGTACTTGGAGCGCTAATGAGTATGCAACATTTTATGGAACATCTTGCAATACATCGCCAAAAGAAAAAAAAGTAGCATTATTTTGCGCTACCTTTTCTTGCGTTTTTGAGTATCTTGCCTCTGACCCAGCCAGATTGCATCACTTCAGTAAAGTCAGTACTTCCACCAGGCAATACAATCAATCTATATCAATCATTATCAACTCTTAGTCTCGTCTCCCAGCAGATTCTTCTTCCCTTTAGGAACCGATGATAATCATGTCCTTTGGGGTTTGTTTGTACCCCTATGACTCACAAATCTTTTGCTTCCTGGAGTCACAGATTTCTTTTGGGATATTCAAATCTCTTGAGGCCTTTGCTCCTTCTAGCTTGTTTTGCCTGCTGAGACTTTTTAGCAGCGATACCCTGTTTGTTTGTTCTAGCCACCTCAGTATCACGAAAAAGATAAATACTTCTACTATAACCACTATTTGATACTCATTATTTTTATATCAAATCTTCCTTTTTCCGCTCTTACTTTACATACATCGCCAACCTTTTTCCCTTCCAAGGCAGTACCAATAGGAGAGTCAAAAGAGATATGTCTTACTTGCTCTTCGTAGGTAATTTCTGCTGATCCTATAATTACTACCGTAGTAGTTTCACGGGTATCAAGGAATTCAAAAGCAACAGTACTACCATATTGAACAGTATCACTATTTTTTGCAGTGTCTACCACCACAGACAAAGCAATAGCTTCTTTGAGCTCACTAATTCTTGTCTCAAGCATCTGCTTTTCATTGAGAGCAGATTGATACTCGGCATTTTCCGAAAGATCACCAAATTCTCTTGCTTCTTTGATTCTAGCGTTTACGGATGGTATCTGAACTTCCTCCAAATCTTTCAATTCTTCTATTAGTTTATCATAACCAGTCCTGGATATCTCTTTCTTTTTCGTTTCCACAAAGCCATCTTCTTCCTCAGATTCATCCGCTGGAACAATATCATCATCAAGTTCAAAACTCATTCTCGTGTCTTCTGCTTGAGTTTCATTATCATCATTCTCAATCTCTTCCTTTTTCTCCTTTTTGGGTACAGTCTCCTCCTTGATAAGAGCCTTCACTTGTTTTGTTGACACCTGAACTGGCACTTTTTTTTCTTTTATTGGCACTTGCTTTGCAGGTTTCACTATTGCTTTTGTTGTAAGCTTAGCAGATTTTGCAGGTGCAGGACTTGCTTTCGCTTTTACAGCAGCTTTTGCTGGAGCTTTGCTAGCGGGAGTCTTTTTTACAGGAGTAGGTTTTTTCTTTGCAGTAGCCATGAAATAAGTCATGCATTAGGGATTAAAAACAAACGCAGCTATGGTAATATCAGCGTTTAGTAGTAGTTATCAAGTATTGTATCAATAATCAATATACTAGAGTTGGTCCATAAGATTGCCCAATTTATCAGATCTTTCAGCTTGTTCTGTTTCTTTTTCTTTTCTTGTCTTCAGATGATCCAATCTCAATTTCCATTGTCTCAACTTATAGTCTCTTTGTGCCATTATCTCAGTTTTTTCTTGTTCGTTCTCAAAAATATGATTTTGTAGATTCATCTGCTCTTCGCAGTAAATCTTGAATAATCTATCAATCTGGTAACCAAATAACTCAGAAACTTTCTTAGCAATTGTTTGACCACCGTTTTCCACGCTAATAACATATTCTACACCTTCATCACTTGGATCCAATGCAACCTCAGAGCTAAACGAAGCTGCCGAAAGTTGGCACAATAAGCTCCAATCAAAATCTTCTTTTGATGCAAAAGGAATAGCGTACTCCAGAGCATCAAAGTTACTAACGTACTCTTTATATCGGGTCTGATCTTGAACTCCACCAGTAACTGGTCCAAAGTTCTTCTCATACTTCTCAATTACTTCTTTTTTATCTTGATTCTCATGATTTCTGAGTTCATCAAGTAATAAATCGAAATCAAACAAAAACATAGGCTTACATTAAAGGTAAATAAGCTAATAACAGGGTTATAGATGTATTGCGGAAAGAAATGGTATATATGGAAAATTGGTAGTAAACCATATATGCAATCAACATAGTGATTTTATATACAATTTCAATCCAAATATTGGATAAATAATACTGGATAAAACTACACGATCTTAAAACTATGTGTACTTAGTAACTTCAGTATCTTATACTCTGCTTGGGATTTTGCAATGTGTCCAGGCACTCTTCCGTTGGGATCAAAGGTAAAGTATATCCTAAGTGTTATCTTCTTATCATCAAATCATTCTATCAGTACGTCTGTAAGCTCTCTATGGGACAAGAAATCTAGTGAATTGATCTCATCTTTCATCAATTGGACGGTTTTATCTATATCGGACCCCATATTCACCGCTACCGTGAAATCCATCCTGATGATATCTTCGTTGGTATACGTCTTGATCTTGCTTTGCATAAATTGGATATTGGGGATCACTACCCTACGCAAATCAAATGTCTTAATGATAATGTATCTGATAGTAATCTCATCAATCTTACCAAAAATGCCTCATCCTGGCAGCTGTTTATCCTGCATCTCAATCAAATCACCAATCTTGTAATCTTTGGTCGCAAAAATGAAAATACCTGCAATCAAGTTGCTGATAATTTCTTTGGTTGCGAATCAGATACCAATGGAAAGGCCTCATACGATCAGTCCGATATCAATTCAGACTATCTTAAATCATAGATAAACACTAAATGTCGCCATAGCGTAAAATACCAAATCTCATGCCAAGGTACCTATTTTTGTCACTGAGTCTGGATCCTTATCATTGAAATTAGAAATAATCTTCTTGGAGATGAAGTTGGATATCCACCTCGAGAGCCAGATCAAGAATCAAGCTACAGCAATAGCAAGCAGCACCGAAAGCAGTTTGGAAACAAAAGGATTATCGACCAGAAACCCAGCCGTGCTATTAGCAGTATTGAGTGTACTTGATATATTTTTGGAGGTATTGACGCCCAAAAAACTCGTAGAAGAGCTAGCCAACAAAAGGTAGTCCGATCACTGCATAATCCATCCAAAAAAAGTAAAACATAAGCAACCTTATTATATCCACTTCGCCCGCAGCTGTCAAATTCTGTTTGTAAGATAAAACGCTCTAAAACTTGTAAAACCCACAAATCCCATTATACTATGGATCATATGTTTTACTTTGGACACTCTCACTCTCGGCTTTATGAAATCGTTCAATAATATCATATTCGATACTGATTATACCATCTTTGTGGTAGGAGGTGGGTATCCCAAAGTGGATGCTTTGCAGCTCTCCAACAATAACATAGCTGTAAATAATGATCCAAATAGTTCAGATAATCAGAAAAAAATGTGATTTTTCGAAAGGATTACAGAATTTTTGGTACCCAGTAAAAAACCAGCAACTAATGCGACAAAGGATGACACCCAAAACATAGATAACAAATCTTCCAAATTGGACGGCACTCTCAAAGAAAAAGTCCTCAAATTACTGGAACTTACTGACGATCAATATAGTGACAAATTGTTAGATAGTGAAACCAGGTGATTTTTGTTGGATGTAGAAAAGGAGTTCCTCACGGCCACAGCGAGTTACAAGACCCATATCGCTCCATCCTATCGAGAAGTGCAAGGAGGCCAGTTCAATATCTCTGGCGTATATGGCAAGACCTATTATCTGAACAACTACCCTTCTTATATCGATTTCTTACGAACAAGAGATATTCTTGGATTTTATGGTAAATGGGATATGACCTTTTTCGTATATCCAGCAGACGATAGCGCTATCCAGTCTATGCTCAAAAGAAGAGCCACGCAGCTCAAAGCAGAGATGTCAGAGCTCGTATCCAAAGGCATCACGATGGACTCCGAGCTACAGGTAGAGTACAATGACGTGGAAAATATCAGACAACAACTTGCTACCAAAGAAGAGAGATATTTTGAACTGTCTTCATACATCAATATCTACAACAACGACAGCGAAAAACTTGTCGAAGATTGCAAAAGATTTGAACAAAAGATAGGCTGATTTGGTATCGGTATCAAACCCGCAACCCAAAGAATGGACGAAGGATTGACAAGCACCTTGCCCATCATGCTTGATGACTTGGGTATTTATAGATCAGCGGTTACCACATCTCTAGCGGGTAGTTTCCCATTCGTTAGTTCGGATCTTGTAGATAGCACTGGTATCTTGTACGGAGCTAACCTTCATACTGGCGGCTTGGTGATATTTGATAGATTTGGTGGTTCACTGCCCAATCACAACGCAGTAGTACTCGCGACTTCTGGTGCCGGTAAATCATTTACTGTAAAACTTGAGATCTTGAGATACTTACTGGAAGGCGTAGATATAATCGTTATCGATCCTGAAAATGAATACAAACCGCTAGTAGAAAACGTAGGAGGTACCTACATAAACATAGCAATCAATAGTAATCAGTTTATCAATCCTTTTGATCTTCCACCCAAGGTAGAAGATGTAGAGTACGGCAAAGGAGATCTCTTGAGATCACAAATATTGAGTTTGATAGGTCTGATCTGAGTACTTAT